>JAFAAP010000044.1 GCA_023426505.1 Pseudomonadota bacterium | reverse complement strand
ACCAAATCCCACCCGGCCGACGTGGCCCATGCCTTCGAGGACTTCGCCCGCGCCTTCGAAGCGTTCAAGGACGCCAACGACACCCGCCTCGGCGAGATCGAGACGAGGCTCACCGGCGACGTCGTCGCCGAGGAGAAGCTCGCCCGCATCGACGCCGCCCTCGACGATGCCAAGCGCCGGCTCGATCGGCTGACCCTGGACCGCGCCCGTCCGCCGCTCGGCGACGGTACGGATGCGCCGCGCGATCCGGCCCGCGCCGAGCACAAGACGGCCTTCGACGCCTATATCCGCAGCGGCGAGGCCGCAGGCCTCAAGCGGCTGGAGGAGAAGGCGCTCTCGGCCGGCTCCGGTCCGGACGGCGGCTATCTCGTGCCCGAAATGGTCGAGCGCGAGGTGCTGCGGCGCCTCTCGGCCGTGTCGCCGATCCGCGCCATCTCGTCCGTGCGCGTCATCTCCGGCGGCCAGTACAAGCGCGCGTTCTCGGTCTCCGGTCCCGCCACCGGCTGGGTCGGCGAGACTTCCGCCCGGCCGCAGACCGCAGGTCCGACGCTCTCCGAGATGAGCTTCCCGGCCATGGAGCTCTACGCCATGCCGGCCGCCACGCAGACGCTGCTCGACGACGCGGTCGTCGACATCGACCGCTGGATCGCCGAGGAGGTCGAGGCCGCCTTCGCCGAGCAGGAGGGCGCCGCCTTCGTCAACGGCGACGGGGTCAACAAGCCGAAGGGTTTCCTGGCCGTCGACACGGTCGAGGACGAAATCTGGGAATGGGGGCGCCTCGGCACCGTGCAGGCGGGCGGCGCGACCTTCCCGGCGGCCAACCCCTCCGACGTGCTCGTGGAGCTGATCTATGCGCTGAAGGCGGGCTATCGCCAGAACGCCAGCTTCGTGATGAACCGCAAAACGCAGAGCGCGATCCGCCGCTTCAAGGACGACAACGGCCAGTATCTCTGGGCCCCGCCCGCGAGCGCCGGCCAGGCCGCGACCCTGATGGGCTTCCCCGTGGTCGAGGCGGAGGACATGCCGGACATCGCGGCCGATGCTTGCGCGGTCGCGTTCGGCGACTTCAAGCGCGGCTACCTCGTGGTCGACCGGGCCGGCATGCGCGTGCTGCGCGACCCGTACTCCGCCAAGCCCTACGTGCTGTTCTACACCAACAAGCGCGTGGGCGGCGGCGTGCAGGACTTTGCTGCGATCAAGCTGCTGAAGTTCGCGAGCTGATCGCGCTTCGTCACTGCCGCGTCCAGGCTCCCGCCGCGCCGTTGAGCGCCTGCATGCCCTGCACGATCCAGCCGAGATGCTCGGCGACCGGCGTCACGGCCGTGAGGCCACCGCAGGCGCTCGGGTCACGGCTGCGCAGGGCGCCGCTCGACCAGCTCACGATGCCGGTGAGATGATAGCCGGCGGAGGTCCGCGACAGGATCGGGCCGCCGGAATCGCCCCGGCAGGCCCCGGCGCCCGTCGTCTCCGCCAGCCGGTCGCGGTCGGTCACGATCACGACCCGGTTGGCGACCTGAACCGGCCCGAGGGAGACGAGATCGGTCTGGCGCAGGGTCCGGGCGGTCCGCTTGGCCCGCTCGGACAGCAGGCCGAAGCCCGCGATGGTCACGCGCTCGCCCGTCTCGATGCGACCCGCACGCCGCAGGTCGAAGGGCGTGTAATCGGGGCCGAGCGGGCGCCCGAGCTTGAGGATGGCGAGATCGACGCCGGGCTGCGTGCGCGGCGTCGTGCCCTGCACGAAGGCCGGGTGCACGGCCGTTGCCACCACGTCGAAGGCCTGCGGCCGGAACGAGCGGTTCACGCCCACGACCCGGTAGCCCGCATGGTCCATCATGCAATGTGCGGCGGTGAGCACGAGGTCCGGCGCGATCACCGCGCCGGAGCACAGCTCGCCCTCGCTGTTCTCGATGTAGACCACCGAGCGGCGCAGGCCGTTCGGGTCGCGGTTGGTGGTGCCCTGCAGGACCGCATGGGCGGGACCGGCGAAGAGCGTGAGGGCCGCAAGGGCGAGGATCGACAGGGTGCGCATGAATCGAGTGTGAGGCGTGCGAGGGGTTTCCACAAGGGAAGCTTTGGCGCAGGCGAACGGTTCCGTGTCTGCCGTTACGGCATTGCGTTGTTCCACTGCGCGGCGCGCTTCCAGCCTGCGAGGGTCTGGTCGATCCAGGCGCGTTGGGGGCCGACCAGGATCCCCTGCGTGATGCCTCCGCAACCCTGTCCTCCGGCCGCGGTGGACCAGCTCGTGATCGCCACCACCGCGTCGCCCGCCGCCATCGGCCCGCCCGAATCGCCCTGGCACGCGCCCATGGCGCCGGCGCCCTTCGACCACAGCAGGATCCTGCTCGGGCCGTAGGGCTCGACCACGGCGAGCGACGCGGTGCGGAACGTGCCGGTGGTCTTCGGATCGTCCTTGCGGGCGAGGCCCCAGCCGCCGACCGTGACGGCCTCGCCCTTGCCGAGACTCGTCGTGGAAAGGGTCGCGGTCTCGAACCGGTTCGGCAGCGGCTGCGGCACGCGCACCAGCGCGAGGTCGATGGAGCGCCGCCGGCCCTCGATCGCCTTCGCGTCGTAGCCCGGATGCACGGCCTTCGCGGCGGGCGCGATCAGAACCGGCTCGCCCGCCTCGTCGCGAAAATGCACCCGGTGCTCCGCCGCGCCCGTCACGCAATGGGCCGCGGTGAGCACCACGTCAGGCGCCACCACCACGGCGCTGCATACGCCGCCGTTCGAGCTCAGCACCATCACGCTGCGGCGCGACAGCGGACCCTGGTCCTCCGCGCCGCCGACGATGGCCTTCGCGGCCGTGGCGGGCAGCAGGGCGGCGAGGAGAAGGGCGGTGAACCGTCTCATGCGAGGAATTCCTGTCATCATGAACCCGATACAAGTCGAAGGCCCCGCCGTCGAGCCCTTCCCGCTCGTCGACATAAAGGCGCATCTGCGCGTCGACCATGATGCGGAGGACGCGCTCATCGAAGGCCTCGTTCGGGCCGCGCGCCTGATGGTGGAGGCGGCCTCGCGCCGGCTCCTCGTGGCGCAGACCTGGCGCCTGCACCTCGACCGCTGGCCGCAGAACGGCACGCTGCTGCTGCCGCTCTCGCCGCTGATCGCGGTGGAGAGCATCACGGTCGCGGATGTTTCCGGCGCGGCGATTCCGGTCCCGCCGGAGCGGATCGACGCCGATGCGTTGAGCGACCCGCCGCGCATCGCGGTGTCCGACCCGCCGCAGCCCGGCCGCGAACGCAGCGGCATAGCCGTCACGGTCCGGGCCGGCTACGGCCCCGCGCCGGAGGATGTGCCCGCGACCCTGCGGCTTGCGGTCAAAAGCATCGTCGCGCGCTGGTTCGAGAACCGCGGCGACATCGACGGCGACCAGACCCTGCCGCCCGACGCGCTCGCCCTCATCGCGCCGTTTCGACGGGCGCGGCTCTAGCATCTCCTCACTCTCGAAAGAACTCATGCCACCCAGATCCCTATCCATCGGCGCCCGTGCGCGCTGGTTCGTGCTCGAACTCCCCCTGGAGCGCCCCGACGGCTTCGGCGGCGTCATCCGCTCCTATGCGCCCGGGCCCCAGGTCTGGGGCGCGATGGAAATGCTGTCCGGCCATGAACGCCTCCGTGCCGACCGGCCGGAGCAAGCGCTCACCCACCGCATCACCCTGCGCTATCGCGAGGGTGTGACGGGGGCGATGCGGATCGTCTGCGGCCTCAGGCGCTTCGCGATCCGCGCCGCGTCCGATCCAGACGGGTCGCGCCGCGACCTCGTGTGCCTCGTGGAGGAAATCAAGCCGTGACGAGCCCTGTCCTGGCGCTGCGCGGCGCCATTCTCGACGCCGCTTCCGTCGACGCGGAACTGCTCACGCTCATGGGCGGCGCTCTGCGGCTCCATGACGAGCCGCCCCGCGCGTCCGCTCCCGTCTACGCCGTGTTCGGCGACGTGACGGCCGAGGACTGGTCGACGGATTTCGACTGCGGCCACGAGCAGGACGCGACGATCGTCGTGTGGGCCGAGCGCGGCGGCGCTCGCACGGCGCTTGCCGTCGCGGAGCGCCTCGGAGCGATCCTCGACGACGCGGCGCTCACCCTCGACGGCCACCGCCTCGTCAACCTGCGCGTGACGGAACTCTCCGCCGCCCGCGACAAGGACAGCCAGCTCACCCGCGTCACGCTCAGGCTGCGCGCCGTGACGGAGGTGGTTTGACATCTGTCACCCCTTCGTCATTCCGGGGCAGCTCGCAGAGCTGCGCCCGGAACCCAGAGCCGCTGACGGTACAGGATAGGGCGGAACGGTCATCACCTCTTCCTGCGATGCCGGCGTTTATGGTTTGCCCGCTTCGCGTGCCCCTTCGGGTCGGGCTCCGCTGCGCGGCCCCGGAATGACGGGAGAGGGTCTACCCAACTCACCGAAAGGAATGTTTCATGCCTGCTCAGAAGGGCAAGGATCTGCTCGTCAAGATCGGCGACGGGGCCGGCGGCTTCGTCACGGTGGCGGGGCTGCGCACGCGCCAGATCGCCTTCAACGCCGAGACCGTCGACGTCACCAACGCGGAATCCGCCGGGCGCTGGCGCGAGCTGCTCGCCGGAGTCGGCGTGCGCCGCGCCGGAATCACCGGGTCGGGCGTGTTCAAGGACGAGGCGTCGGACACGCGCATGCGCCAGGTCTTCTTCGACGGCGACATACTCGACTACCAGATCGTCATTCCGGATTTCGGCCGCGTCGAAGGCCCGTTCCAGATCACGAGCCTCGAATATCGCGGCGACCACGCGGGCGAGGTGACGTTCGAGATGGCGTTTGAGTCCGCCGGCGCGCTGAGCTTCGCGGCGTTGTAGGGCGCCTTTTCCTCCCCCTTGCGGGGAGGGACTAAGGGCGGGGGTCGAAAAGCCGGAACGTGCGCTCGCCAAGCAAGGCGCGACACCGGTGCAACGTCACCTCTCCCTCAGGGTAAGGTGGAAGTTGTGCTCTCCTGCGATCCGCCTTCACCCGGTCGCACGACCCCCACCCCTGCCCCTCCCCGCAAGGGGGAGGGGAACACCAACACGCAAAGGACGAACCCCATGCCCAACCGACGACGCGGGGAGGTCGCGCTGGAACTCGGCGCGACGCGCTACACGCTGTGCCTCACCCTCGGGGCGCTGGCCGAACTCGAAGACGCCTTCGGCGTGCAGGACCTGATCGCGCTGGCGGAGCGCTTCGGCACCGGGCGCTTGTCGAGCCGGGACCTGCTCACGCTGCTCGCCGTCGCGCTGCGCGGCGGCGGCCATGCGCTCAGCGATGCCGAGGTGGCGGGCCTGCCGCTGAGCGACGGTATCGAGCCGGTGGCAGTGGCGATCGCGGATCTCCTCGCCGCGACCTTCGGGGCCGCCCCAAACCCTCGGCGGCCGCAGGGGGCGTGAGCGAGGCATCGGCGTTTCCCGCCCAGGCCTTTCCCTGGGACGACGCCATGATGCTCGCTCTCGGCGTCCTGCGGTGGAGCCCGCGCGACTTCTGGCGCGCGACGCCGCGCGAGCTGATCGCCGCGTGGGAGGGCTTGAGCGGCGGACGAGAACCGGAGCCGGCGCTGGGCCGCGACCTCCGGCGGCTGATGGCGGCGTTTCCGGACGAGGCATGATCCGCCGCCATGGATTCGCATCGCGTGGCGTTCGGCGGTAATCTGCCGGGCGGCATCGACAAGCATAGGGTCATTCCGCCATGACCGACACGACGGACACCGCTCACGTCCTGATCCGGCCGCCGATTGCATGGGCGCTCGCCATCCTGGCGGGACTTGCGCTCGACCGGCTCGCGCCCCTGCGGTTCCTGCCGGACGAAATGCCGGCGGGCTTTATCGGCGCGGTTGTGTTCGTCCTCGCGCTGGCGTTGGGCGTCTGGGCCGTCGCGACCATGACCCGGGCCGGCACGAACGTGCCCACCAACCGGCCGACCACCGCCATCGTGGAGGGCGGGCCGTACCGCTTCACGCGCAACCCGATCTATCTCGGCATGGTCCTGGGGCTGATCGGGCTGAGCGTCGCATTCGACACGCTCTGGCTGCTGGTGACGCTCGTGCCGTTCTGGCTCGTCATCCGCTACGGCGTCGTGGCCCGCGAGGAAGCCTATCTCGAACGCAGGTTCGGCGACGTCTATCGCGGCTACCGCGCACGCGTCCGGCGCTGGCTTTAGGGAAGCGCTTGCGCCAATCTCTTGTGGAAACAGGGTTACGTATGGCGTTGGGGCCGCTGCAGGTTGCCCTCAGCCAGAGCGCCAAGTCACTGACGACAGGAGCGGTCGAGGGCGCGCTACCGCTCGACCTCGGCGGGCTTTTCGGCGGGTTGGTGAAAGGCATTGGATCCCTGTTCGGCTCGCTCTTGGGCGGCGGGGCCACGGCTTTGGCGAAAGGAGGCGTGCTCTCGCGGGGCATGGTGATGCCGTTCGCGCAAGGGGGCGTGGTCGGGGCGCCGACTTACTTTCCGCTCGGGCGCGGCCTCGGGCTGATGGGCGAGCGGGGCGCCGAGGCCGTGATGCCGCTGGCGCGCGGGCCGGACGGGCGGCTGGGCGTGCGCTCCGGCGGGGGCGGGCGGCCGACATCGGTGACGGTGAACGTCACCACGCCGGACGCGGACAGCTTCCGCCGCTCGGAGGCGCAGGTCTCGGCCGCCTTGGCCCGGGCCGTGGCGCGCGGCCAGCGCGGGATGTGAGGTTTTTCCGGGCGGGCGTCAGGCCTGCCCGTCTTCCAGCATCGCCAGGATCTCGTCCTTGAGCCGGACGCGGCGGCGCTTGAGGTCTTCCTCGACGTCCTCGGTGGTCGGCTCCACCCGGGTCTCGACCCGGTGGATGGTCCGGTTGAGCTCGTTGTACTCGTCGTAGAGCCGGGCGAACCGGTTGTTGTTGAGCTTCAGGTCGCGGATCCTTTCGGCCTTGTCCGGAAAGTCCTCGGCGAGGTCGTTGGGGGCGTTGCTCATCGCCGTCTGTCTCCTCTGTCGCTGGGGGCTGTCGCAACGACAACGTCACCCCGGCCTTTCCGTTTCATCGCAGGAGGGATGCTCATGGCGTCCGATTTCCACGAGGTGCGCTTTCCCCTCGACGTGAGCTTGGGCAGCCGCGGCGGGCCGGTGCGGCGCACCGACATCGTCACGCTCGCGTCCGGCCGCGAGCACCGCAACAGCCGCTGGGCCCGTTCGCGCCGCCGCTACGACGCGGGCCTCGGCATCCGCACCGTCGACGCGCTGCACGCGGTGATCGCCTTCTTCGAGGAGCGGCGCGGCCGCCTCGTCGGCTTCCGCTTCCGCGACCGCGCCGACTGGCGCTCGGGCCCGCCCTCGCGGGAGCCGACGCCCCTCGACCAGCGCATCGGCACCGGCGACGGCGCGAGCCTGGCCTTTCCGCTGGTGAAGACCTACGGGGCGGCGCACGCGCCCTACGTGCGGCCCATCGCCAAGCCGGTGGGCGGCTCCGTGCGGGTCGCCGTGAACGGGGACGAGCAGCCGGTGGGCGCCGCCTTCAACTGCGACCCGACCACGGGCCTCGTCACCTTCGCGGCCCCGCCGCCGCCAGGCTCCGCGATCACGGCCGGCTATGCCTTCGACGTGCCGGTCCGCTTCGACACCGACGAGCTCGACATCGACCTCTCGGCCTTCGACGCGGGCGCGATCCCGCAGGTTCCGCTGATCGAGATCGTGCCCTGACCCTCCTCCGCGTCATGGCCGGGCTTGTCCCGGCCACCCACGCCTTTTGAAACACGACGCAGAGAAGGCGTTGAACCCCGGGACAAGCCCGGGGATGACGGCGAACTGCGCGAACACTTGGTCCCCCCATGCGCACAATCCCCCAAAACCTCGCCGCTCATCTGGCGGAGGGCGCCACAAGCCTTTGCCATTGATGGAAGCTGATCCGCCGGGACGGGCAGGTCTTCGGCTTCACCGACCACGACCGCGACCTCGCGTTCGGCGGCGTCGCCTTCGCGGCTCGCACCGGGCTCGAGGCTGCGGAAGCCTCCGCCGAGCTCGGCTTCGCGGTCGGGGGCGGGGAGGTGGCGGGCGCACTCGTGTCGGCGGGGCTGACGGAGGACGACATTTCGTCCGGGCTGTACGACGACGCAAGCGTCGAGACCTGGCTCGTCAACTGGCAGAATACCGACGAGCGTATCCTGCTCGACATCGGCTCCATCGGTGAGATCCGCCGCGCGGACGGCAGCTTCGTGGCCGAGGTGAGGGGTCTCATGCACCGGCTCGACGAGGAGCGCGGGCGGCTCTTCCGCGCCACCTGCGCGGCGGACCTGGGCGATGCGAGATGCAAGGTGAACCTCGCGTCGTCCGCCTATACCGGCCACGGCACCGTGACCCGCACGGACGGGACCCTCGCGATCGCCGCCTCCGGCATCGGCTTCGCCAACGGCTGGTGCACGGGCGGGCGGCTGACCTGGGAGAGCGGCGCCAATGCGGGCGTCGCGGTCGAGGTGAAGGTGCACCGCGCGGTGAGCGGCACCGACGAGTTCGACCTGTGGCAGCGGGCGCCGCAGCCGATCGCGGTCGGCGACACGTTCCGCGTCACGGCTGGCTGCGACAAGACCCACGCCATGTGCCGCGCGCGCTTCCGCAATACGGTGAACTTCCGCGGCTTCCCGCACATGCCCGGCAACGACTTCATCATCCGCATCCCGCAGCAGGGCGAGCCGGGGCTCGACGGCGGCAGCTTCTTCCGGTGAGGCGCAGGGCGCTGGCCGCATCTCACCTCTCCCTGGCGGGAGAGGTCGCGCGTAGCGCGGGTGAGGGGATGCACCTTCTCCGGATGAACCTGTAACCCCTCACCCCAACCCTCTCCCGCTGGGAGAGGGAGAAGGTGCTCCACCCCATTTCCGCTCACCCGGACATCCCATCCCTCACCCCTCCCCACAAGGGGCGGGGAACAAGCGTGCATCATCATGCCCATACCCGACATCATCGTCGCCGAGGCGCGCTCGTGGATCGGCACGCCTTGCCGCCACCAAGCGTCCCTGAAGCATGTCGGCTGCGACTGCCTCGGGCTGCTGCGCGGGGTCTGGCGCCCCGTCATGGGCGCGGAGCCGGAGTTGCCGCCGCCTTACTCCGCCGACTGGGCGGAAGCGGGCGCGGACACGCTCGTCGCGGCGGCGCGGCGTCATCTCGCGGAGGTGGCCACCGCGCATCTTCAGCCCGGCGACGTGCTGCTCTTCCGCTGGCGCGAGACCCTGCCCGCCAAGCACTGCGCCATCGCCACCTCGGCCGACACGATGATCCATGCCCATGACGGCGCCGCCGTCGCGGAGGTGGTGTTTCGCCCCTGGTGGCGGCGTCACCTCGCCCATGTGTTTCGCTTTCCCGGATAAACCTCATGGCCACACTCGTTCTTCAGACCGTCGGCTCCGTCGTCGGCGGCGCCATCGCGGGCCCGTTCGGAGCCGCGGTGGGTCGCGCGCTTGGCGGCCTCGCGGGCGCGGCCATCGACAATGCGCTCTTCGGCGGCTCCGACCAGCCAAAGGTGGTCGAGGGGCCGCGCCTGAAGGAGATCGACGGGCTCACCTCCACGGAGGGCGCGCCGATCCCGTGGGTCTACGGCCGCGCCCGCATCGGCGGCCAGCTCATCTGGGCGACGCGGCTGGAAGAGGTGATCACCACGTCGAAGCAGCGCTCCGGCTCCCAGGGCGGTAAGGGAATCGGCGGCGGCGGATCGGGCACGGTCAACAAGGCCTATTCGTATTTCGCCAACCTGGCGGTGGGCCTGTGCGAGGGCCGCATCGCGTTCATCCGCCGCGTCTGGGCGGACGGGCGCGAGCTCGACCTCTCGACCATCACCATGCGGGTGCATCGTGGGTCCGAGACCCCGGACGCCGATCCGCTCATCGTCGCGAAGGAAGGATCGTCCTACGCGCCCGCCTATCGCGGCCTGGCCTATGTGGTGTTCGAGCGGCTGCCGCTCGCCGATTTCGGCAACCGCGTGCCGCAATTCTCGTTCGAGGTGGTGCGGCCCGTCGACGGGCTCAACCGCATGGTGCGCGCCGTCTGCCTCATCCCGGGTGCGAGCGAGTTCGGCTACGACACGCTTCCAGTCACGCAGGTGCTGGGATTGGGATCGACGAAGCCGGAGAACCGGCATCAGCTGCGCAACGTGAGCGATGTCGCCGCCTCCCTCGATGCGCTCGAGGCCCTGTGCCCGAACCTCCGACGCGTCTCGCTGGTGGTGAGCTGGTTCGGCGACGACCTGCGCGCCGGGTCGTGCAGCATCGAGCCGCGCGTCGACGTGAAGTCGAAGAATACGGACGGCGCCACGTGGTCGGTCGCGGGCCTGACGCGCGCGACCGCGAAGGCGGTGTCGCGCTCCGGCAATGCGCCGGCCTATGGCGGCACGCCATCGGACGAGTCCGTGATCCGCCTCATTGCGGAGCTGAAGCGGCGCGACCTGGAGGTGGTGCTCTATCCCTTCGTCATGATGGACGTGCCCGCCGGCAACACGCTGCCCGACCCTTACGGCGGCACCGGCCAGCCGGCCTTATCCCTGGCGCGGGCGCATCACCTGCCATCCGGCGCCGGGGCGGGGCGGCTCACCGGACGGCACGAGTTCGGCGGCGGCGCAGGTGAATCAGTTCTTCGCCCGGACCTGGGGCTTCGACAGGCTCATTCTGCATTACGCCAACCTCGCCAAGCAGGCGGGCGGCGTCGACGGGTTCATCCTCGGCAGCGAACTCGTGGGCCTCACCCGCGTGCGCTCCGCATCCGGCGTCTATCCGGCCGTGTCGCGGCTGCGGTCGCTCGCAGCGGATGTCCGCGCCGTACTCGGCCACGGCACCGAGATCGTCTATGCGGCGGACTGGACCGAGTACGGCGCGCATGTGCTTAACAACGGCTCCGAGGTGCGCTTTCCCCTCGACCCGCTCTTCGCGTCCGACGACATCGACGCGGTCGGCATCGACTACTACCCGCCGATCTCCGATTGGCGCGACGGGCCCGACCATGCGGATCTGGCGGCGGCGCGCAGCGTCCACGACGTTGAGTATCTCCGCGCCCGGCTCGGCGGCGGCGAGGCGTTCGACTGGTACTACGCCACCGCATCGGAACGCGCGTCGCAGACGCGACGGCCGATCACGGACGGGGCCTATGACAAGCCTTGGATCTTCCGCGCGAAGGACCTCGTGTCCTGGTGGTCGAACCCGCATGTGGAGCGCGTCGACGGAGTCGAGATCCGCACCACTGCCTGGGCGCCGAAATCGAAGCCGATCTGGCTCACCGAGATCGGGATCCCGGCGGCGGACAAGGGCCCGAATGGGCCGAACGTGTTTCCCGATCCCAAGTCTTCCGAATCCGCCTATCCGCCGTTCTCCCGCGGCGTGCGCGACGACCTCGCCCAGGCGCGAGGACTGGAAGCGATGCTCTCGCGCTTCGATCCCGAGCAGCCGGGCTTCGCGCCCGCCTACAATCCCGTATCGGAGATTTACGTCGGCCACATGGTCGATCCCGCGAATGTCTTCGTCTGGGCATGGGACGCGCGGCCCTATCCGGCGTTTCCGGATTACGACAGCGTGTGGAGCGACGGCGCAAACTGGGAGACCGGCCACTGGATCACCGGCCGCATCGAGGGCGCGCCGCTCGACCGGCTGATCGCCATGGTCCTGAAGGATTTCGGTCTCGACGCCTCCGGTCCGCTCCCGGTCGACGGTTTCGTGGACGGCTACGTGCTCGACCGGCCGATGTCGGCCCGCGGCGCGCTGGAACAGCTCATGCGCCTCTTCGGCGTGGATGCGGTCGCGAGCGGCGGCCGCCTCGCCTGGCGCGGGCGGGGAGGGCGCGCGGTGATCCCGCTCGCAGCGGACGATCTCGTGCTCGCCGAGAAGGACCCGTCCCTCAAGCTCGTGCGGGCGCAGGAGACCGAGCTGCCGCAGCAGGTGGAGATCGGATACACCGAAGGCGACCTCGACTACCGCCGCGCGGCCGTCGCCTCGCGCCGCCTCTCCGGCACCAGCCGCCGGGAGGCGCGGGCGGATTCGGCCATCGTCACGAGGCGGGCCGAGGCGCAGCGCCTCGCGGATGCATGGCTGCAGGACCTCTGGGCCGGGCGCGAGAGCGCCGAGTTCGAGCTGTCGCCGCGCCGCATCGACATCGAGCCCGGCGACGTGATTTCGCTGCCCACCGACGCCGGGCAAAAGCTCCATCGCGTCATGCGCATCGCCGACGGCCCGACTCGCAAGGTGTCCGCGCGGGCGGTGGAGCCCGCCGTGTTCGACACGCCCGGATCATCGATCCCGCGCCCCGTGCGCCGCCCGCCGCCGGTGCCCGGTAAGCCGCTCGTGGTCGTGCTCGACTTGGCGGCGAGCGCCGCCGATCCGACGCCGCTGCAATACATCGCGGTCGCGGCCGATCCCTGGCCGAGCGCAGTCGCGGTCTGGCGGTCGGGCAACGGCGCGAGCTTCACGCCGCACCGGATCCTCGACATCCCGGCCGTGATCGGCCGCACGCTTACCGCGCTCGAACCCGGTCCCCTCTGGCGCTGGGACCGGCATGCGGTTCTCGACGTCGAAATCTCGTCGGGCGCGATCAGCGCCATCGAAGACGAGGAGGCGCTTGCCGGCGGCAACCTCTTCGCCGTGCAGGGAGAGGACGGCCGCTGGGAGATTTTCTCCGCCGGCCGCGCCGAGATGCTCGCCGAGCGGACCTATCGCCTCACGCGCCTGCTGCGCGGCCTTGTCGGCAGCGAGCCGGAAGCGGTCCGCACGGTATCGGAGGGCGCGCTGGTCGTGCGCCTCGACGAGGGTGTCGTGCCGCTCACGAGCGAGCTTCAGGATCTGGGCCAGACCTGGCGCTACCGCGTCGGTCCCGCCGGCCGCGACCATGCCGATCCGGCCGTGGCCGAGTTCTCCGCGACGGTCGGCAGCGACGCGCTGCGTCCGCTCAGTCCTGTGCGCGTCACGGCGCGACGGGAGGAGGTCGGCATCCGCCTCGCCTGGATCCGCCGCACCCGCCGCGACGGCGACCCGTGGGAGCCGGTCGAGGTGCCGCTCGGCGAAGACGGCGAGCGCTATGCGGTCGACATCCTCCGCAACGGGGCCGTGCGGCGAACGCTGACGAGCGCTGAGCCGTCCGTCCTCTATTCGGCGGCCGATGAGCTCGCCGATTTCGGCTCGCGTCAGGCCACGCTCTCGGTCCGCGTCGCGCAGATCAGCGCCGTCGCCGGCCGCGGCTTCGAGCGCGCCGCCACGGTCTCGATGCTCTAACCAGAAGAAAATCCATTCCGCATGACCGACACACCCCATCTCGGCCTGCCGCTCATCGCGGCCGCGCAGGCGCAGAAGCACGTCACCCACAACGAGGCGCTCGCCTCCCTCGATGCCCTCGTGCATCTCGCCGTCAAGGAGCGCGGCCGTACCGATCCGCCGGCCGCGCCGGAGGAGGGCGAGCGCCATCTCGTCGGCGAGGACGCCACCGGCGCCTTCGCGTCTCACGACGGCGAGATCGCCCTGTTCGACCTCGGCGCGTGGCGCTTCCTCGCGCCGCGCCCCGGCTGGCGCGCCTATGTGGAGGCGGAGGATGCGATCCTCGTCTTCGACGGCGCGGCATGGCGCGACCTCGGCCGCTACAGCCGGGATCTCGGACAGGTCGAGCGGATCGGCATCGGCGCCGCGGCGGACGATCTCAACCGCCTCGCCGCGAAGCTCAACGCAGCGCTGTTCACAGCACTCGCGGCAGGCGAGGGCGGCAGCGGCGATCTGCGCTTCGTGCTCAACAAGGCGGAGGCCGGCAACGTGCTGTCGCAGCTCTACCAGCGCGGCTACAGCGGGCGCGCCGAGACGGGCCTGATCGGCTCGGACGATTTCGGCATCCGGGTCTCGCCGGACGGCAGCACGTGGCGTGACGCGCTGCGCATCGAGTCCGGTACAGGCATCGTGTCGTTCCCGAGCGGATGCGTCGGGGCAGGCCCGCCGAACCTCCTCGTCAACGGCCACTTCCTCGTGAACCAGCGCGGCTTCGCGGGCGGAGCCCTGGGCCAGGGCGTCTACGGCTACGACCGCTGGAAGGCCGGCACCGGCGGCTGCGTCATCACCCGCACGGCCGACGGCACGGTGACCCTGACCGGCAATCTCGAGCAGGTCCTCGACGTGGCGCGGGCCTCGGCCCTGACCGGAGCCGCCACCTATGCGGGCCTCACCCTGACCTTGTCGGTCGAGAACCCTTCCGTTCCCATCCCCATTACGGTCGGCTCCCAGGCGGCGACCATTCCGGCCGGCAGCGGGCGCCGGTCCGCCACCGTGGCGCTCGCCTCCAACGAGACCGGCCATGTGATCGTGCGGCTCCAGCCTACGCAAGCCTGCACCTTCGCCCGTGTCCGGCTGGATGTCGGGCCTGCCGCCTTGCCCTGGGCCGCCGAGCCTCTCGACGTCGAGGAGCTGCGCTGCCGGCGCTACTACCAGCGCTTGGCCGGCGGAACCGGCGTGACGGTGATGCTGGGCGCGTTCGGGCAGAGGATTGGCACGAACCTCGTCGAGATCCCGCTCATGCTGCCGGTGCCGATGCGGGTCGGTCCCTCGATCATGTCCAGCAGCTTCACCTGGGCCAATGCGGCTCCGTCCGGCAACCAGGTCGGCTTCTTCGACAATGCGGCCGGCGCCTGGACCAGCCTCACCGGCGGGCTCGTCATCGCGACTGCCCCGGGGGGCGGCCCCTTGTCCCTTGCCCTGCGTTTCCAGGCCGGCACCTCCTTCAGCGGGGTAGCCGGAAGCGTCGGTGTGCTCCACCTCGGTGGAACGGCCACGATTGCACTTCAGGCGGAGTTGTGATGGCGCTCGCATCCTTTGACCGAAGCCTCGCGGAAGTGCTGCGGCACGAGGGCGGCTTCGTCCAGCATCCGGCCGATCCGGGCGGAGCCACCAAGCACGGCATCACCCGCACGACCCTGTCGCGTTTCCGCGGCCGTCCCGTTTCGGTCGAGGACGTGCGGGCGCTGACGCGGGAGGAGGCCGGGACCATCTACCGCCGCCACTACTGGGACACGGTCCGGGGCGACGAGCTTCCCGCAGGCGTCGACCTCGCCCTCTTCGACTTCGCGGTCAATTCCGGCCCGGAGCGTGCGGTCCGCAGGCTCCAGGGCATCCTCGGCGTTCCAGCCGACGGCGTCGTCGGCCCCTGCACCCTCACGGCCGCGCGTAATGCGCAGGCCGCGGACGTGATCCGCCGCCTGACGCGGGCGCGGCACACCTTCCTCTCCGGCCTCGCGTCCTGGCCCATCTTCGGGCGCGGATGGCGCAGCCGGGTTCTCGCGGTCGAGCAGGAGGCCCTCCGTCTCGACCGAGCCTCATCCTGACCGAAAGGATCACTCCATGATCGACACCAAGACCATCCTGGCCAGCCGCACGGTCTGGGCCAACCTCGTCGGCCTCGCGGCGCTCGTGCTCGGGCTCATCGGCTTCGACGCGTCCGACCTGCAGACCGAAGCCTTCGCGGAAGCCGCGGCCCAACTCGTGGCCGCCGCGAGTTTTGTGGCCTCCACCGTCTTCCGGATCCTGGCCACCCGGCAGATCATGAGCTAGTGTTACATTCAGACTTCGTTCAGTGCCGAAAGGGCATGTTCCGACCATGCGTCTGATCTGGCCGATCATCATGTGGTGGGGATTCCTGGGTGCCGCGCACGCGCAGAGCGCGTCGGCGGCTCTCCAGGACTGCCTGCTGCCGCGCGAAATGCAGGCGGCGGTCGCGTCCAAGGACGTGGTCGCCCCGGCCACCGCCGTCATGACCGCGCGGCGCCAAGTTCCGAACGCCGACGTGGTCAGGGCCAACCTCTGCCGGAACAGCGACGAGCTGGTTTACGTCATCGTGGCCTTGCAGAGGGACGGCCGGATCGTGCAAGTGATGATCGACGGGTCCTCGGGACGCGTGAAATCGGTTCATTAAGGAAAGCTGGAAAGCGTGCGCCTTCTCGTTGTCGAGGATGATGCGATCCTCAATCGCCAGATCGTGACCGCCCTGGAACAGGCGGGCTATGCGGTCGACTCCGCCTCCGACGGCGAGGAGGGGCAGTTCCTGGGCGATACGGAGCCCTACGACGCCGTGATCCTCGATCTCGGCCTGCCGAAGGTCGACGGCGTCTCCGTGCTGAACGCATGGCGGCGCGAGGGCCGTAAGATGCCGGTCATCATCCTGACCGCCCGCGACCGCTGGAGCGACAAGGTGCAGGGCTTCGACGCCGGAGCGGACGACTACGTGACCAAGCCCTTCCACATAGAGGAGCTCTTGGCCCGCGTCCGCGCCCTCCTGCGCCGGGCCACCGGCCACGCCACGAGCGAGATCAGCTGCGGCCCGGTCAAGCTCGACACCCGCTCCGGCCGGGTCGCGGTCGACGGCAACCCGGTCAAGCTGACCTCGCACGAGTACCGGCTGCTCTCGTACCTGATGCACCATACGGGCCGCATCGTGTCTCGGGGCGAGCTGACCGAGCACCTCTACGACCAGGACTTCGACCGCGACTCGAACACGATCGAGGTGTTCATCGGCCGCCTGCGCAAGAAGCTCGGCGTCGACATCATCCAGACCGTGCGCGGCCTCGGCTACCTGCTCGACGCGGGCCAGACCCGGACGTGAGGGGCCTCCTGCCGATCCTGAAGGGATTCGCGGGCCGGTCGATCGCGGTTCGCCTTGCGGCATCATCGGTTTTCTGGAGCTTCGTGATCCTGCTGATTGCGGGGCTCATCCTCTCCACCCTCTATCGCGAGAACACGGAGCGGGCCTTCGACCAGCGCCTGCTGGTGAACGCCAACACGCTCGCGTCGAACCTCGTCGCGCCGGGCGCGCCGGACCGGGACCTCGGCCCCATCGGCGACCCGCGCTTCGAGCTGCCCCTGTCCGGCTGGTATTGGCAGGTCACCCGCTCGAACGCCAAGCCCGACGAGGTGCGTTCCTCCAAGTCGCTCTTCGGCGGGCAGCTGCCGGGCCTGCCGCGCTCCGGCAACGAGGCCTTCGGGCAGATCCGCCGCGGCTACGGCAAGGCGCCGGACGACCGGGACCTGCGCATCATCGAGCGCGACATCGATCTCGGCGAGGACGGGCGCTTCATCATCCGCGTGGCGGGGCCGGCGGACGAGATCGAGGCCGCGGTGCGCAGCTTCCTGTTCGCCCTCACGGTCACCTTCGCGCTCCTGGGCCTCGCGCTCGGCTTCACGACCCTGCTGCAGATCCGCTTCGGCCTGCGGCCGCTCGCCAACCTGCGCAGCGCGCTCGGCGCCATCCGGCGCGGGGAGGCGGAGCGGATCGCGGGCGAATATCCGCACGACATCGCCCCGCTGGCGAGCGAGCTGAACCTGCTGCTCGACACGAATCGGGAGATCCTGGAGCGGGCCCGCACCCAGGTCGGCAACCTGGCCCACGCCCTCAAGACGCCGCTCAGCATCATCGTCAACGAGGCCGAGAACGCGCCCGAGGACGTGGCCGCTAAGGTGCGCGAGCAGGCGGCGCTCATGCGCGACCAGGTGAACTACTATCTCGACCGCGCCCGCGCGGCGGCGCTCGCCGGCACGCTCGGCACGCTGACCGAGGTGGGGCCCGTGATCGACGGCCTCGCCAGGACCTTCGCCAAGATTTACCGGGACAAGGATCTGGCGGTGGAGCTCGCGATTCCGAAGGGCCTGCGCTTCCGGGGCGAGAAGCAGGACCTCGAGGAAATGGCCGGCAACCTCATCGACAACGCGGCCAAATGGGCCGACGGCAAGGTGGCGGTGACGGCCGAGGTCCTGCGGGAGGGCGCCGACCGGGCGCGCATCCGCCTCCTGATCGACGACGACGGGCCGGGCCTGCCCGAGGCCGCGCGCAGCGAGATGATCAAGCGCGGACGCCGCCTCGACGAGACCAAGCCGGGCTCGGGGCTGGGCCTCTCCATCGTCAGCGACCTCGCGGCGCTCTACCGCGGTTCCCTGAGCCTCGAGGCCTCGCCGATGGGCGGTTTGCGGGCCGTTCTGGAGCTTCCGGGGGACAAAGCTTGACGGCGGGCGCTTTGCGCGTGACACCGTGCCACCATCGTGCTTGAGGGCGGCACGGGTTAATTAGGGTCTCATGGTGATCTGGATAATACTCCTGGCAATGACGGCGGCTGCCGTGATGGTGGTTCTGTGGCCGCTGTCGCGCCATTCGGCCGTTCGCGGACAGGCGGATCCCAACGTCCAGTTCTACCGGGACCAGATCGCCGAGATCGAACGCGACCGGGAGCGCGGCGCGCTCCTGCCCGCCGAGGCGGAGGCCGCAATGGCCGAGGCCGGCCGCCGGCTCCTGCGCGCCACCGGCCTGGAGGACACCGCCTCCGCGGCCGTCGGCGAACCGGCCCTTCGCCGCCGCCGCGCGGTGTCGACGCTGGCCCTGTCGGTCGTGCCGATTCTCGCCATCGCGGTCTATGGCGCCTACGGGTCTCCGCACATCTTCGACCGGCCGGTCGCCACTGCGCCGCAGCAGCAGGCGCAGACCCAGGACCTCGCCACCGCCGTGTCGCAGATCGAATCCCATCTCGCCCAGCACCCGCAGGACGGGCGCGGCTGGGAGGTGCTCGCTCCGGTCTACATCCGCATGGGCCGGGTGGACGATGCCGTGAAGGCCTACGAATCGGCCCTGCGCATCCTGGGCGACGACGCCGACCGGCTGTCCAATTACGGCGAGGCCCTCGTCCTCGCCAAGAACGGGCTGATCTCGAGCGACGCGCAGGCCGCTTTCGAGAAGGCCGTGAAGCTCGATGCCGGCGCCCCCAAGGCGCGCTTCTATCTCGCCCAGGCCGCCGAGCAGGACGGACAGGTCGAGAAGGCGAAGGCCGCCTACACCGACCTCCTGTCGATCTCGCCCGCCGATGCCCCGTGGGTTTCTCTGGTCCGGGAGCAGCTGACCCGGCTCGGCGCGCCGGTGCCGCCGGCTGCGGCGCAGGCCCCGCAGGTGGGCGCCGCCGACATCCAGCGGATGGTGTCCGGCCTCGCGGAGCGCCTGGAAAACCAGGGCGGCAGCGCCGAGGAATGGGCGCGACTCATGCGCTCCTATGCGGTCCTGGGCCAACGTGATAAAGCAGAGGCCGCAGCCCAGAGGGCCCGCCAGGCGCTGGCGCAGGACGATGCGGGGCTGAAGACCATCGAGGCGATGGCCCGTGAACTGAAATTGACTGACGCTGCGCAATGACCAGAAAACAACGCCGCCTGACCCTGATCGGTGTTGCCGGCTGCATCCTTGCGGTCGCCCTCGGCCTCGTGCTGTTCGCCATGAACGACACGATCGTGTTCTTCAACTCGCCCGCCGACGTGCAGGCCAAGAACGTGCAGCCCGGCACGCGCTTCCGCCTCGGCGGCCTCGTGAAGGAGGGTTCGGTCCAGCGCGGCGCGAACCAGCAGGTCTCGTTCGAGGTCATGGACGCGCAGAGCTCGATCCGCGTGAACTACAACGGCCTGCTGCCGGACCTCTTCCGTGAAGGGCAGGGGATCGTGGCCGAAGGCGCGCTCGATCCGTCCGGCACCTTCAAGGCCGACACCGTGCTCGCCAAGCACGACGAGAACTACATGCCCCGTGAGGTCGCCGATGCCCTGAAGAAGCAGGGCCATTGGCAAGGCGAGGCGAACGCCGCGCCGCAGACGCAGTAACGTAAGGAGTGCCATCGTGTTGGTCGAGGCCGGACATTTCGCGCTCGCACTCGCGCTCGGATTATCCCTGATCCAGTTCGTGGTGCCGCTCTGGGGCGCCCGGTCGAACGACCCGGTCCTGATGGCGGTGGCGCCGGCTGCGGCGCTCGCGGTTCTCGCCTGCCTCGCCTTCGCGTTCTTCGCCCTCACGGTCGCGTACGTGACGTCCGATTTCTCGGTGATCAACGTGGTCGAGAACTCGCATTCGACCAAGCCGATGATCTACAAGATCTCCGGCGTGTGGGGGAACCACGAGGGCTCCATGCTCCTGTGGGTCCTGATCCTGGCTTTGTTCGGCGCCGTCGTGGCGCTGTCGCGCAACACCGTTCCGGTGAAGCTGCAGGCGAACACGCTCGCGGTGCAGGGGCTCGTCACCATCGCGTTCCTGCTCTTCATCCTCATGACGTCCAATCCCTTCACGCGGATCATGCCCGCTCCGTCCGAGGGCCAGGACCTCAACCCGCTCCTGCAGGATCCGGGCCTCGCGATCCACCCGCCGCTCCTCTACATCGGCTATGTGGGCTTCTCGATCTCCTTCGCGTTCGCCTGCGCGGCGCTGATCGACGGGCGCATCGACGCGGTCTGGGCGCGCATCGTGCGGCCCTGGACGCTCGGCGCCTGGGTGTTCCTGACGCTCGGCATCGCGATGGGCTCCTACTGGGCCTATTACGAGCTCGGCTGGGGCGGCTGGTGGTTCTGGGATCCGGTCGAGAACGCCTCGCTCATGCCTTGGCTCGCCGGCACGGCGCTGCTGCACTCCACGGTCGTGATGGAGAAGCGCGACGCCCTGAAGGTCTGGACGATCCTGCTCGCGATCCTCACCTTCTCCCTGTCTCTGCTCGGCACCTTCCTGGTCCGCTCCGGCGTGCTTACGTCGGTCCATTCCTTCGCGGTGGACCCGGAGCGCGGCGTGTTCATCCTCGGCATCCTGATCGTGTTCATCGGAGGCTCGCTGGCGCTCTTCGCCTGGCGCGCGCCGATGCTGAAGCAGGGCGGCCTGTTCGCGCCGGTCTCCCGTGAGGGCGCGCTCGTCCTCAACAACCTCCTGCTCGCGACCGCCTGCGCCACCGTCTTCGTCGGCACCCTCTATCCGCTGGCGCTCGAAGTGCTCACCGGCGACAAGATCTCGGTCGGCGCCCCGTTCTTCAACTTCACCTTCCTGCCGCTCGTCATCCCGCTGCTGTTCCTGGTCCCGATCGGCCAGACCCTCGCCTGGAAGCGCGGCAATCTCCTCGGCACGGTGCAGCGGCTCTACGCCGTGTTCGGCATCGCGCTCCTCGTCACCCTGGCGCTCGTTGCATTCCGCGACGGCGGACCGGTCGCGGCCCCCCTCGGCATCGGCCTCGGCGCCTATCTGGTGCTCGGCTCCGTGAACGAGATCGTGACCCGCTCCTGGAGCAGGGGAACGCCGCTCGCCACCGTCTGGCGCAAGGCCGCGGGCCTGCCGCGCTCGACCTGGGGCACCGTCGTCGCCCATGCGGGCGTCGGCGTGACCGTGATCGGCATCGCGGCCACCGCCTGGGACGCTGAAGGCCTCGGCACCCTCAAAGCCGGCGACAGCATGAGCGCCGGTCCGTACCAGGCGAGGCTCGAGCGCGTGGTGCCGCGCCAGGAAGCCAATTACCGCGAGGACGTCGCCCTCATGCGGATCTTCCGCAACGGGCAGGAACTCGGCACGGTCGAGACCATGAAGCGCCTCTACGTGACGCGGGGCATGCCGACCACGGAGGCCGGCATCATGACCGTGGGCCTCAGCCAGGTCTATGTGAGCATCGGCGAGGTCCATGCGGACGGCACGATCGGCATGCGCATCTACCACAAGCCGCTCGTGCTGCTGATCTGGCTCGGCGCGGTCGTCATGGCGGCGGGTGGCGGGCTCTCGCTTACGGACCGGCGTCTGCGCATCGGCGCGCCCACCCGGGCCAGGGCTGCGCCTCCGGCCTCGGCCGTCCCGGCGGAGTAGAGGCCATGCGGTTCGTTCTCGCGCTGCTGGCGACGCTCTTCATCGGCAACGCCGTTCACGCGGTCCAGCCCGACGAGGTGCTGAAGGATCCGGCCCTGGAGCAGCGGGCCAGGAAGATCTCGGCGGGCCTGCGCTGCATGGTGTGCCAGAACCAGTCCATCGACGATTCCGACGCGCCCCTCGCCAAGGACCTGCGCCTGCTCGTGCGCGAGCGGCTGCAGGCCGGCGACAGCAACGAGCAGGTCGAGAGCTATCTCGTCCAACGCTACGGCGAGTTCGTGCTGCTCAAGCCCACCTTCGGGGCCCATACGCTGCTGTTATGGCTCGCGCCGGCCCTCGTGCTGGTCCTGGGCGGAATCGGCGCCTGGACGGCCCTGCGCCGCCGCCCGCAGGCCGCGGCGACGGCCCTCGACCCGAACGAGCAGGAGGCCGTGCAGGCCCTGCTCGAGCGCGACCAGGGGCGCTGACCCGCGTAAGAAGGCGTCAGCCCTTGGGGTTCACGCCGGTGCAGAACTGCGGCGTGTTGATGTTCCAGTTGCCGCATTTGTCGCAGGCCGAGGCCAGAAGTCCCAGCCCGATCACGCAGGCGACTTGGATCATGCGCTTCATCTCGAAAACCCCCACGGCGGCGCCTCTAGCGCCGCCCGATGAACCTTGAGCGCATCTAGCATCATTGCCGGGCCGACCACAATCGGCCGCGTCCGCACCCGTCCCGTGTGTGACGTCGCAACCTTACGAACATTTCATCTTGAGGTGAGGGTGCCGTAAGGCGGCCAACCCCATCTTCTTCCTACGACGATCCCAAGAGGGTTCCTCGAGGAGAGACAGAACATGTTGGACAAGGTTTCCACCCCCCGCAAGCGTATGACCAAGTGGCTCGGCGCGGCGGCCATCGCGGCGTTGATCGCGGGCGGCGCTGTCGAGACCGGGCTTGTGGCTCCCAATGCCGCTCACGCCGAGCTGCGCTCGGCCTCGCAGCCGATCCAGAACGTGCCGTCCTTCGCGGACGTGATCGAGCGCGTGAAGCCCGCCGTCGTAGCCGTGAAGGTCAAGGTTCAGAACGTGGCCGACAATGACGACGACAGCGACGGCCAGCAGTTCTCCATGCCCGACCTGCCCCCGGGTCACCCGATGGAGCGGTTCTTCCGCCAGTTCCGCGACCAGCAGCAGCCCGGCCAGCGCGGCGATCGCCAGCAGCGTCCCCGCCAGTTCGGCCAGTCCCTCGGCTCCGGCTTTTTCATCTCGGCCGACGGCTACGTGGTGACGAACAACCACGTGGTCGACAAGGCGAGCTCGGTCACCGTCACCATGGATGACGGCAAGGAGCTCGACGCCAAGGTGATCGGCACCGACCCGAAGACGGACCTCGCCCTGCTGAAGGTCGAGGGCAGCGACTTCCCCTACGTTCGCCTCGCCGGCCAGAAGGCCCGCATCGGCGACTGGGTCGTGGCGATCGGCAACCCGTTCGGCCTCGGCGGCACCGTGACGGCCGGCATCGTGTCGGCCCAGCACCGCGACATCGGCGCAGGCCCCTACGACGACTTCATCCAGATCGACGCCTCCGTGAACCGGGGCAACTCGGGCGGCCCGCCCTTCAACCTCTCGGGCGAGGTCGTGGGCGTGAACACGGCGATCTTCTCGCCTTCCGGCGGCAACGTGGGCATCGCCTTCGCGATCCCGGCAAGCACCGTCGAGACGGTCGTGAACTCGCTCAAGGAGAACGGTTCGGTCACCCGCGGCTTCATCGGCGTGCAGATGCAGCCGGTCACCAGGGAGATCGCGGAAGCGATAGGCCTCAGCGAGCCGAAGGGCGCCCTCGTGGCGGAAGCCATGAAGGACGGCCCGGCCGCCAAGGCCGGCGTGAAGACCGGCGACACCATCGTGGCCGTCGACGGACAGCCGATCCGCGAAGCCAAGGATCTGTCGCGCAAGATCGCGAACGTGGCTCCCGGCAAGTCCGTGTCGCTCACGCTCTACCGTGACGGCAAGGAGCGGAACGTGACCCTCGAGGTCGCCTCTCAGCCGAAGGGCATCTAAGCCCTCCGGCCGAAGCGGGACACGGGGTTTTCCACCCAGCCCCTCGCGTAAGCCCCGTGTCTTTCTCAGGGCAGGCCAGCCTCTTCCCCTCCAGGGCTGGCCTGCCGCTGGGATTCGAGTACGTTGTGGCCATGTCGATGCGAATTCTCATCATCGAGGACGACCGAGAGGCGGCCTCCTATCTCGTCAAGGCGTTCCGGGAAGCAGGCTACGTCGCCGATCATGCGGCGGACGGCCTCGACGGCTATGGCATGGCCGAATCCGGCGATTACGACGTCCTGGTCGTGGATCGCATGCTCCCGAAGCTCGACGGCCTCTCCCTCATCCGCTCCTTGCGCGAGCAGAAGGTCGAGACGCCGGCCCTGATCCTCTCGGCCCTGGGCCAGGTCGACGACCGCGTGAAGGGCCTCCGCGCCGGCGGCGACGATTATCTCCCCAAACCTTACGCCTTTTCCGAGCTTCTCGCCCGCGTCGAGGTCCTCTCGCGCCGCCGCGCCGTGGCCCCGAGCGCCGAGCCGACCGTGTACCGGGTCGCGGACCTGGAGCTCGACCGCCTGTCCCACCGCGTCACGCGGTCCGGCCAGGAGATCGTGCTGCAGCCGCGCGAGTTCCGGCTGCTTGAATACCTGATGAAGAACGCCAACCAGGTGGTGACCCGCACCATGCTGCTGGAACACGTCTGGGACTATCACTTCGACCCGCAGACCAACGTGATCGACGTGCACGTCTCGCGCCTGCGCGCGAAGATCGACAAGGGCTTCGACAAGCCCCTCATCCACACGATCCGCGGCGCCGGCTACATGGTGCGCGTGGGCGCCGCCGAGGGGACCGACGAGTGACGGGGGTGCGACCATGACGGCCCTCGGCAAGCTCTTCCGCACCACCGCGTTCAAGCTGTCGTTCGCGTATCTTCTCGTCTTCACGATCTTCGCCTTCGTGACCCTAGGCTATGTCGCGTGGAGCGCACAGCGGCTCCTCACCGACCAGTTCGTCTCCACCATCGATGCGGAGATCAACGGGTTGTCGGAGCAGTACCGGAACGGCGGTTTGCGCCGGCTGGTGAACATCGTCGACCGCCGCTCGCGCACTCCCGGCGCGTCGCTCTATCTCGTCACGACGGCCGCCGGCGAGCGGATCGCCGGCAATGTCGGCGCCCTGCCGCCGGGCGTGATCGACCAGCCCGGGCAGTTCGAAACCGCCTACAGCCGCACCGACGATCAGGACGCGGCGCCGAACCATGCGATCGTGCGGGTCTACCTGCTGCCGGGAGGCTTCCGGCTCCTCGTCGGCCGCGACGTGGAGGAGCGCATCCGCCTGCGCGACGTCATCCACGGCGCCATCGGCTACTCGCTGCTCTTCATCGGCGTGCTCGGATGCATCGGGAGCTGGTTCATCGCCAGGCGCGTGCTCAAGCGCGTCGACGACATGACGGAGACGACGCGCGTCATCATGGCGGGCGATCTCGGCGGGCGGCTGCGGATCGCCGGCACGGGCGACGAGCTCGACCGCCTCGCCATGAACCTCAACGACATGCTCGACCGCATCGGCGAGCTGATGCGCGGCATGCGCGAGGTCTCGGACAACATCGCCCACGACCTCAAGACGCCGCTCACGCGCCTGCGCAACAAGGCCGACGAGGCTCTCCGGACGGCGAAGACCCCGGACGAGCTCAAGGCATCTCTCGAGGCGATTATCGAGGAGAGCGACAACCTCATCCGCATCTTCAACGCGCTCCTGATGATCGCACGGCTGGAAGCCGGCAACGCCCGCGAGGAGCTGGCGGACTTCAACGCCGCCGACACCGTGCGCGACGTGGCCGAACTCTACGAGGCGCTCGCCGACGAGGCGGGCCTGCCGCTCGACGTTGCGGTCGACGAGGAGTTGCCCGTCCACGGCAGCCGCGAGCTTCTCGGCCAGGCCATGGCGAACCTGCTCGACAATGCCCTGAAATACGGCGCCCAGTCCGCCTCCGCTGATGCCCCGACGGCGATTGTCGTGTCGGCCCGCCGGCTCGACGGCGAGGCCGAGATCGTGGTGGCGGATCGCGGCCCCGGGATTCCGGAAGCGGAGCGCGGCCATGTGCTCGAGCGCTTCGTGCGGCTGGAGACGGCGCGCACGCGTCCGGGGTTCGGCCTGGGGCTGAGCCTCGTGGCGGCCGTGGCCCGGCTCCATGGCGGGACCCTCAGGCTCGAGGACAACGCCCCCGGGCTGCGGGCCGTGCTTCTGCTTCCTTTGGGCCAGATGCCCGTCTCGCAGGCGCCCGCCCAGGCGGCGGCTTGAGACGGAAGGAGGAGGCGAGGGGCGGATATTTCGGTTGCCTTCCGGTCGCCGGCATGGAGACATGAGGCTGATCAACCCTCGTCATGGATTGGCCGTGCCGGACCAGACCCGCTCTCTCCTCAGCCGCCTCGCCAAGGCTCCTCCCGTGTCCGACCCGCGGCGGGCGAAGGCGCAGCTTGCGGATTTCGCCGGGCGCGTGAAGGACAGGCGCGAGGCCGCCGACCTCCTGCCGCATCTCGACGGCGGCACCCTGCGCGACCTCCTTCTCTCGATCGCCGATCACTCGACCTTCCTCTGGCAGCTCGTGCTGAACGACCCCGCCCGCATGGCGATGCTCGCCCGGCAGGCTCCCGAAGAGACGCACCACGCCATCGTCGAGAGCCAGGCCAATCTGTTTCGCGAGATGCGCTCCGGCGCACTCACCCGCGACGGTGTGGTGCGGGCCTTCCGCCGCAACCGGAACACCAATGCGCTGCTCGTGGCGCTTGCCGATATCGGCGGGGTCTGGGGTGTCGAGGAGGTGACCCGCGCGCTCTCCGAATTCGCCGATGCTTCCGTGCGCGGCGGTGTGAACCTGGTGCTGACCGAGACGGCGGATCTCGGGCGCATAGTGCTGAAAAATGCGGACGAACCGGGGGAGGGCTCCGGATTCACCGTGCTGGCGCTCGGCAAGCACGGCGCGGGCGAGCTCAACTACTCGAGCGACATCGACCTAGTGATCTTCTTCGATCCCGCATCCTCTGCCCTGCCGGAGGGCGCGGAGCCAGCCACCCTCTACACCCGCATCGCGCAGCAGCTCGCGCGCCTGCTTCAGGAGCGCACGCCGGACGGCTACGTGCACCGGGTCGATTATCGCCTGAGGCCGGATCCGGGCTCGACGCCCACCGCGGTAGCGTTGCCTTCGGCCTATATCTATTACGAGACGGTGGGCCAGAACTGGGAGCGCGCGGCGCTCATCAAGGCGCGTCCCGTCGCGGGCGACATCGGCCTCGGCGAGACGTTCATCGCGGAGCTGCGACCCTTCATCTGGCGCAAGTACTTCGACTTCGCGTCCATCGCCGACGTGCATGCCATGAAGCGGCAGATCCACGCGGTGCGGGGGCACGACGAGATCGCGGTCGCGGGCCACGACATCAAGCTGGGACGCGGCGGCATCCGCGAGATCGAGTTCTTCGTGCAGACGCAGCAGCTCGTCTTCGGCGGGCGACGGCCGGCGCTTCGCGGACGGCGCACCCTCGACATGCTCGAGGCGCTGCACGAGGAGGGCTGGATCACGGAAAACGCGCGCGACGAGCTCTCCGACGCCTACCGGTTCTTACGCACCATCGAGCACCGGCTCCAGATGGTTGCGGACGAGCAGACGCAGCGCCTGCCCTCCGACGAGGAGGACCTGAAGCGCTTCGCCAGGTTCTGCGGCTATCCCAATCTCAAGGCCTTCTCCAAGGCGCTCACACAACAGGCGCGCATCGTGCAGGGGCATTACGCGCTGCTGTTCGAGGAGGGACCCGAACTCGCCTCCGATGTGGGCAACCTCGTCTTCACCGGCACTACGGACGATCCCGAGACCCTTGCGACGCTCCAGCGACTCGGCTTCCGCAATCCGGAGCAGGCGGCGGAGACGGTGCGCGGCTGGCATTTCGGGCGCCGCGCCGCCATCACCAGCCAGCGCGCCCGCGAGGTTCTGACCGAGCTTGTGCCGGCGCTCCTGTCGGCCCTCGGCGGCACGGCGGATCCCGACGGCGCTCTCGCGGCGCTCGACCGCGCTTTCGGGCGCATGCCGGCGGCCGTGGAGCTTCTCACCATCCTGCAATCGCACGACCGCCTGCGCCTGCGCTTTGCGGACCTTCTCGGCACGGCGCCGCGCCTCGCCGACACGGTCGCCCAAGCGCCGCATGTGCTCGACGCGCTGATCGATCCGGCCTTCGGTATTCCGTTCAACGACGATGCTGCCATCGGCGAGCAGGTGCGCCAGATCATCGGCACGCCGTCCGACCACGAGGACTTCCTCGACCGCGTCCGCGACGCCGCGCGGCAGATGCGCTTCATCACGGGCGCGCGGCTTCTGTCCGACATTCTCTCGCCCGCCCAGGCCGGGGAGGCCTACGCGTCGATTGCGGATGCGATGATCCGGGTCTCGTTCGAGGCGGTGCGCAAGGTTTTCGAGGCAGAGCACGGCGTGGTGCCCGGCGCCCGCATCGCCGTGCTCGGCCTCGGCCGTCTCGGCTCTCGGGAGCTGACCGCGACCTCCGATCTCGACCTCGTGGTGACGTACGATTTCGACGAGGAGCGGCGCGAGAGCGACGGCGCACGCAAGCTCGACGCCGTCGTGTACTTCACGCGCCTGACCCAGCGACTCGTGGCGGCGCTCACGGTGCCGACGCGGCGCGGCCTGCTCTACGAGGTCGACCTTCGTCTGCGTCCTCAGGGCGGCAAGGGGCCTGTCGCATCGCAGTTCCGCGGCTTCCTGAGCTACCAGAAGTCGGAAGCGGACCTGTGGGAGCACATGGCGCTCACCCGCGCCCGCGTGATCCTCGCGGATGATGGTTTTGGAAACGAGGTCGCGACTGCCGTGAAGGACATCGTCGGCGCTCCGCGCGATGCGAAGCATGTCGTGTCGGAGGTCGCCGCCATGCGCGAGCTGATCGCGCAGGAGAAGGGCGACGACAACCCCTGGGACCTGAAGCTCGCCCGCGGCGGCCTGACCGACATCGACTTCATCGCTCAAGGACTCGTGCTGGCGCACGGGGCCGCGCACTCCGGCCTCATCGGCCTCGCGCCCGAGCCCGTCTTCGCGGAGGCGCGCAAGGCCGGCCTGCTGAGCCGGGACGACGCCGAGACCCTGATCGAGGCGCACCGCCTCCTGAACGCTATCTTCCAGTGGCAGCGCCTGACGATCGAAGGCAGGTTCGATCCCGCGACCGTCCCGCCCGTCATCCTCAAGCGCCTCGCCGCCGTCGCCGGCCTGCCGGACGCGAAGGTTCTGCTCGAACAGCTCAACGAGACGCGCGGCAGGGTCGCGGAGGTGTTCGGGCGGGTGCTGGATGTTGGTGAAGCGAGGAAATCCAAACGGTCGAGGTGAGGGTTAGACGGCGCTCCGTCCTGTCGTTCGGCGGTATTGCCAGGATGCCGCCAGGGGTTGTCACCGACCGGAGGCGTTCAATAATCAAGCGGGCTTGTGCACACGATAGCCGGAGATTGCCACGATGGCTCAATCCACGATGGAGTACGCTGACCCCTTTCTCTGGCTGGAGGAGGTGGAGGGCGAGAAGGCTCTCGACTGGGTGCGCTCCCGCAACGAGGCGACCGGAGCGGCGCTCCGCGACACTGCGTTCGAAGCCGACGTCGATGCGATCTACGAACTCTCGACCCGGCCCGACAACATCCCGTTCGTCACCCGGCGGCATGGGATGCTGTACAATTTCTGGCAGGATGCGGGCCACGTGCGCGGCCTGTGGCGGCGGACCAGCCTGGAGGAGTACCGCACGCCCGAACCCCGCTGGGAGACGGTGCTCGACCTCGATGCGCTGGCGCAGGCGGAGGGAGAGGATTGGGTCTGGAAGGGCTGCTCGACCCTCGAGCCGGAACACCGGCTCGGCCTCGTCAGCCTGTCCCGCGGCGGCGCGGACGCCGTCGTCACGCGGGAGTTCGACCTCGTCGAGAAGCGCTTCGTCGAAGGCGGCTACGAGCTGCCTGAGGCCAAGGGCGGCGCGGCCTGGGTCGATGCCGGCACGCTGCTGGTCGCCAAGACCCTGGGAGAGAATTCCGCCACGAGTTCGGGCTATCCGCGCACGGTGCGCCTGTGGCGGCGCGGCACGGATTTTGCGCAGGCTCCGCTCGTGTTCGAAGGCGAGGCGACGGACGTCGCCGTCTCGGCGGCGGTCGATCACGAGCCCGGCTTCGAGCGCACCTTCTACCGGCGCCAGATCACCTTCGAGGAGGGGATCAGCTATGTGGCGTACGGGGAGGGGGCACCCGTGGCGATCGATCTCCCGCTCGACGCCCGCTTCGACGTGGATCGGGACTGGATGGTCGTTAAGCTGAAAAGCGACTGGGTCCTGCCCGACGCCACTCATCCGGCGGATTCGCTTCTGGCGATCAGCTTCTCGCGCTTCCTCGACGGCGACCGCGCCTTCGAGGTCCTGTTCCGGCCGTCCGCGCGCCGGGTGCTCGAAGGCTTCTGGTGGACGAAGTCGCGGCTCGTTCTCACGGTGCTCGACAATCTCGCCAGCCAGATCTGGCTCGCCACGCCGGGCGAGCCCTGGAGCCAGGAGCGCCTCGGCGGGGTGCCGGAAACGGCGACGCTGCATGCGATGCCGCTCGATTCCGGACAGCTCGAGCGCACGGACGAGTTCCTGCTGATGATCGCGAGCTATGTCGAGCCGACCAAGCTCGCCCTCGTGGACCGGGAGACCAGGATCGAGATCCTGAAGGAGGCGCCCTCCGCCTTCGATTCCTCGGGCCAGGAGGTGACGCGCCACGAGGCCGTGTCGGTCGACGGGGAGCGCATTCCCTATTTCGAGATCGGACCCAAGGGACGCACCGGCCCGCGCCCGGCGGTGCTCTACGGCTATGGCGGTTTCTCGGTCTCGCTGACGCCCGGATATCTCGGGGCGATCGGCAAGGTCTGGCTGGAAAAGGGCAATGTCTGGGTCGTGGCCAACATCCGCGGCGGCGGGGAGTTCGGAGCCGCCTGGCACAAGGCCGGGATGCGCGAGGCCAAGCGCCTCTCCCACGACGATTTCGCCGCCGTCGCCAGGGATCTCGTCAGGCGCGGGGTGACGACCACCGATCGGCTCGCCGCCTATGGCGGCTCGAACGGAGGCTTGCTCGTCGGCAACATGCTGACCCGCTATCCCGAGCTCTTCGGGGCGGTCTGGTGCACGGTGCCGCTGTTGGACATGCGTCGCTACACGAAGCTGCTCGCAGGCCCGAGCTGGGTGGCCGAATACGGCGATCCCGACAAGCCGGAGGACTGGGCCTTCATGGAAGGCTTCTCGGCCTATCACAATCTGGAGGAGGGCCGGACCTATCCGCCGGTGCTGCTCGTGACCTCGCGGCGGGACGACCGGGTTCATCCGGGACATGCCCGCAAGATGGCCGCAAAGCTCGATGCGCTGGGGCGGTCGGTGCTCTTCTACGAGCCGGACGACGGCGGCCACGGCGCCGCCAACAAGAGGCAGGCGGCGTTCCTGTCCGCGTTGGGCTTCGCGTTCCTCAGGCGGACGATTGGTCGGGCGGTCTAGAACGCGCTCTCCTCGACGTCGCAGCTCAGGCCGAGCGAGCCGGCCGTGTTGCTGACGGTCGCGAGGCACGCGCTCGCCTGGTCCGGCGGGATAAACACGGCGAAGCGGGTCACGTACAGGTCCTGATCGGCCTCGGAGAGCTTGCGGGCCTCCAGGCGCACGATGTTGGACTCGTAGCGCTTGAAGACCTCCGCGAGCCGGGCCACGAGCCCCAGCTGGTCGCCGCCGCCGATGGTGATCCGGTGCGTGACCTTACCTGTCGGTCCTGCGGAGGAGCCGAAGGGATAGGGCACCGCTCGGACCTCTGCGCCCTGAAGGGTCGGAAGCTGCTTCAGGTCGGCCTCGATCTCGCCCGCCGTCATCCCGTCCGGAAGCTCGCATAGGGCGACGAACTCGGCCCCCGACCCAAGGGCCGCGAAGGTCGTGTCGCCGAGATTGATGCCGGCGTTGAACAGGCGCTCCGCGATTTCCGCCACGAGGCCGACGCGGTCGGGACCGAGAACCGAAACCAAGGCAACCGAACTCATCCTAGCCCTCCTCGCGTGGAGGGGCATTCTGGCACCAAGCACCGACTTGCCGGAAGTGGCATAATTGTATATGCTATAACGTACAATAATTCAGTGTGCCCCAGGGCACATCATGCCTGTCCTCCCGTGCATAGGGTGGGACTAGGAACAGAATACCGCCCATAAGGGCGCCGGGGTAACGAGCCATGAACGGGGACAACAACCAGAATGCGGGTCAGACGTCACGGTGGGCGGAGATCACGGCCGTTTTCTCCGTGATCTGCGTGATTGGCGTTCTCTACCTTCCCCTGATCCTCTGACAGGACCTCCGGAACGACGGCTTTTCGGCCGGGCCGAGGACATCTAAGCTGGACCCATGTCCGGAGCGGACCGGAGGTCCGCCTGCCGATGCCTCGACCGGAGACCTGCCATGAACGCCGTCTGGCCCGATATTCCCTATACCGACTGGCGGGAGACCGCGACGACCCTCCAACTCTGGACCCAGGTGGTCGGCAAGGTGCGGCTCGCGCTGTCGCCCTGGCTCAATCATGGCTGGCAGGTCCCGCTCTACGTCACCGCGCGCGGGCTCGGAACCTCGCCTATCCCGTTCGGATCCGAGATTCTGGAGATCGATTTCGATTTCATTGCACACCGCCTCGTCGTCCGCACCAGCCGCGGGGATGAAGCAGGGCTCGACCTGAAGCCGCAGACGGTCGCGGATTTCTACGCAGGCGTCATGGACCTCCTGCGCGGGATGGGAGTCCAGATCGTCATCAACGAGATGCCGAACGAGGTTCCGGACCCGATCCGCTTCTCGGAGGACCGGATCCATTCCGCCTACGACGCCGGGGCGGCGCACCGGTTCTGGCGCGCGCTGGTGCAGGCCGACCGGGTCTTCAAGCTCTTCCGCAGCAGCTTTCTCGGCAAGGCGAGCCCCGTTCACTTCTTCTGGGGCAGCTTCGATCTCGCGGTGACGCGCTTCTCGGGCAGGCTGGCTCCCCTGCATCCCGGCGGCGTACCAGGATTGCCGGATGCGGTTACCCGCGAAGCCTACTCGCACGAGGTGAGCAGCGCCGGCTTCTGGCCGGGCAGCGAAGCCTTTCCGCAGGCCGCCTTCTACTCCTACGCCTACCCGGAGCCCAAGGGCTTCCGTGAGCATGCGGTGGCGCCGCCGGCCTATTTCGATATGACGCTCGGCGAATTCATCCTGCCCTACGAGGCCGTGCGCACCGCCGAGGCGCCGGATGCGCTGCTGCTCGATTTCCTGGAGACCACCTACGAGGCCGCGGCCGCGGCCGGACGCTGGGCCCGGGCGGCGCTGGAGTGCC
>JAFAAP010000003.1 GCA_023426505.1 Pseudomonadota bacterium | reverse complement strand
CCTGTGGTTCGTCGCCAGCACCAGATTCAGCACGGCAGTTCCCAGGAGCGACAAGGCGAGCTTGTCGAGATCGAGAACAAACACGGACGCAAGGAGGATCATCGCGTCGAGGGCCAACTGGACATATCCGGCTCTCAGGTTGTGGCGCTCCTGCAGGTACAGCGCCAGAATGTTGATGCCACCGAGGCTCGCCTGGTGGCGGAAGAGGATCAGAAGTCCGATCCCGGTGAGCGCCCCACCGGTGACTGCAGCAAAGATGGGATCGAGATGGCCCATGCTGATCGAAGAGGCTGTCAGCTTCGAGAGAAGGGAGACCAAGAGGATGGCCAGGAAGGTCCTCAGCGCGAGCTTCCAGCCCATTCTCTTGATGGCGAGGTAGTAGAACGGAAGGTTGATGGCGAAGAAGACCGCCCCGAACCCAACCCCGCTGATCTGCCCAAGCAGAAGGGCGAGGCCTGCCGTGCCTCCGGTCAGCAGGCCCGCGGTGCTGAAGAAGGTAATCCCGAGCGCCACCATCAAGGTGCCTGTGAGGATGGCGGCTACATCCTCGTGCGGGCGATGCATGCTCGCCATGACTTGATCCGTCACGGTATCCCTCTTGTGCCTGAACCGTTGCCCTGGAGCCTCAGGACATAGCCCGGTTCCTGCTCGATCCGTTTGTCCCAGAGCAACGATGGCTGTGATTGCCACCCCTCGGATGTGTTCTCATCCGGCAGGGCCGCACACCGTAGCGCCGACTGCCAATGTCCGACATGGACATCGTCAGCTGTGGTCCACTGGAACAGCTTTCCGCTTGATCGCACGACAGCCGGCGCAGCATGGGCAAGCGGGACAACCCCTTGGAACCCTCCGGAGCCCTGCTCTATTGTTCCCTTGCCCCTCGGACGCCATGCCTGGAGTGCCGCATGCTAACCGCCGCTGATGTCATGACCGCCACCGTCGTCACTGTTTCGCCCGAGACTCCTGTTCCCGAGGTCGCCAGATTGCTCCAGGAGCACCGCATCAGCGGCGTGCCTGTAGTCGATGGCGGCGGCAAGGTGGTCGGCATCGTGAGCGAGGGCGACCTGATCGGACATGCCGGCGCTATCGGCGAGCAGCGTCGATCCTGGTGGCTGCGCCTGATCACCGGTGAGGATACGCTGGCGCGCGATTATGCCAAAACCCACGCCCGCACCGCGACCGATGTCATGACATCCCGGGTGGTCACGGTGCCAGAGACCGCGTCCTTGGCGGACATCGCCCGACAGATGGAGCGGCATGGCATCAAGCGCGTGCCGGTGGTGCGGGACGGGCGGCTTGCTGGCATCGTCTCGCGCAGCAACCTGCTCCAGGCCTTGGCCGCCACCGACGTGTCCAAGGACGCCAGCGTCGACGACCGGACGATCCGGGAGCGCCTCACCGCCGAGTTGAAGGCACAGCCCTGGGCCCACATGATGACCAAGAACCTCGTCGTGGAGAACGGCGTTGTCCACCTGTTCGGCTTCGTACGCAGCGAGGAAGAGCGCCGCGCATTGCGGGTGGCCGCCGAGAACGTTCCTGGCGTGGTCCGGGTCGAGGACCAGTTGGTGCGCCGTGAGGCCTACCCCGCCGAGTAAGCCGACCTCCGTCGCTTCAGGAGGAGCCTTCTCTCGCCCAGGCCGCTGAGACGATACCCCGACCGTGTGGGCCACAGAACGGCCATCGGCCTTGGCGTTGCTGTGCGCAGGAGAACAATGATCAAGTGGGGCTACGACAGGCACGAGATCCTGGCTGACGGCATTGTCCATGCCTTGGGGGTCGTCGGCGGTTTCACCGCCGTGATCGTCCTGCTGGTCCTCGCCGCGCCGACGGTTGGTCGCTGTGAGCTGACTTCGGTGGCGATCTACAGCGGTGGCCTGCTGGCGGTGCTCGTCATCTCAGCGGCCTACAACCTCTGGCCGGTCTCTCCCGTCAAACGGGTTCTGCGGCGGTTCGACCACTCAGCCATCTACCTGCTGATCGCCGGCACCTACACGCCGTTCGTCACGCAGATGAGAAACGACACCGCGGCCGTGGTCCTGCTGATCGGCATCTGGGGCGGGGCCGGGATCGGGATGGCTTTGAAGCTGTGCCTGCCCGGCCGGTTTGATCGGCTTGCGATCCTTCTTTATCTGCTTCTCGGCTGGAGCGGCGTGATGGCGTACGAAGCCGTGCTCGGCGCCCTGCCCGGCTTGACACTTTGGCTCCTGGCCGTGGGCGGCGCCCTCTACACCGTGGGCGTAATCTTCCACATATGGGAGAGCCTGCGCTTCCAGAATGCGATCTGGCACGCCTTCGTGCTCGTCGCGGCGGCCTGCCATTATGGCGCGGTGCTGGACTGCATGGTGCTGGCGCGGAGCTGAAGCTCCCGCAGGCGTAGGGAGATTGTGCTGGCGCAAGGAAGAGCACCCGGCTCTGCGGCACTCTCCGGCAAGATCCAACAGAGGTCTTCCCGATGCCGCATGACCGCCAATCCAAGTCCACGAGTCAGCCGGCCGCCAGCGATGCCGCCATTGAGGCCCTGGCTCGCCAGGCCTACGAAGCTTGCCACCCCGGCGACTTCTTCGACGATCTCAAGCGGCGCGCGGGCTTTGCCCGACAGGACGCCGGCCTGCTCCGCGCCTGGATCGGGGTAGCTCAATCCGGTCGGCTCGGCCCTCCCGACGAGGCTTCCGCCCGAGTGCCGGACGGGCAGGACGCGCCCGCCGCCCGGGCCCGCCCATGTCCCTCCGCCTCCTCCGGAGAATCCCGGAGTGGCCAAGGCGAGGCGGATCAGGATAAGCCATTGATAGCAAGTGGTATTTAGAAGAATTCTAAACTGTGGGGCTCCCATGATCGTGTGCTCATGCAACGTCTTCTCGGATGGCGCGGTGCGTTCCTGCCTGAACCCAGGCCCGGACTGCCCCCGCACCCCGGCCCAGGTCTACCGCAATCTCGGCTGCGGTCCCCAGTGTGGCCGCTGCGCGACCACGATCCGCTCGATCATGGACCAGGAGCTGGCCCGTAAGCACGCCTGCACCGCCGACTGCGAGGCGGACTGCCCGATGACCCAGCAGGCCAACTCTAACGAGCCTCAGAAGCTTGAGAGATGGCAGCCCCGCTCCACCCTCAGAGGCGCCGCACGGAAGTAGGGCCATAAAGGGTGACGCCAGGGTGATCGAGGACCTGAACATGGCCTTCGGCGTGTGCTGACCGCCTTGAGTGGTTTATCGTTCTGGAAGGCGCCCCAACATGCAGGAGCTGAACCCGGCTCGGATCGGCCGGAGCGAACACGATCTCCGCCTCAGCCCCTGGACCGTGGTAGATCTGCCGGACCAATGTCATGACCAGGGTGCAGGCCGGCAGCCTGTCCGAGCTGGTCCGCATGACCCTGGTTGCTGGCGCCGCACCGCCCCTTAAGGATATTTCCTGAGTGCGTCTCGGCGGGCCGGTTGAGGGAGATCAATCCCGGATTTCGCAAGGCGGGGTACGCCAAGAGCAGTGCAGCGTCAGAGCCCAGCCATGCCAAAGACCTCAGGATCCATCATCCTCGTCATTGAGGACGACGCCGCCGTCCGGCAGTCGTTGAAGTTCGCCCTGGAGCAGGAGGGGCTGGAGGTGCACGTCTACGAGAGCGGCGGGCAGCTTCTGGCCGACCCCGACCTACCACCGGCCGGATGCCTCGTGGTGGATTACGCCATGCCCGGTATGGACGGGATCACCCTGGTGGAGCGCCTGCGGCAGCGGCATGTCACCCTGCCAGCTCTCCTAATCACGGCGAGGAGCTCCCCGGCCCTGCGGAACCGTGCCCTCCGCGCGGGCTTCCGCCAGGTGCTGGAAAAGCCGCTGGAGGACAACTCACTGCTCGAAGGGATCCGCAACGCGCTGGCGGAGCCCGCGTGATGGGCAACTGGAAGAATGTGTTCCCTCGACGGAGGCCGCGGGGACAGGTAATCACAGGAAAAGGATAAGGAACCATGGCGCTGAACCGCGTGAAGGCCGGAGATATCGTTGACCTTCAGCCTCTTGGAGAGAAATTACCGGGAGCGAAGACCACGGCTCTTGCAAAGACCGAGGCCTTTGAGGCGATCCGGCTGGTCGTCCCGGCCGGGCGGGACATCGCGCCCCATGAGGTGCCGGGACCTATCACCCTGCAATGCCTGGAGGGGCGCATCCTGCTGGACCTCCCGGACGGCAGCGTGGAGCTGTCCACGGGCCAGTGGATCTACCTCGATGGCGGCGCCAGGCACGCCCTCAAAGGCCTTGAGAACTCATCCCTGCTGCTCACGATCCTGTTCGACCGGTGAGGCAGGAAGCAGCCTGACCGTGCGTGCCACGGGCTCTGCCGCACCCTAAGAAGGGTGCGCGGTCGGAATCAGAGCTTGCAGTGGGAAAATGATCCGGTAAGCCTGCAACAGGCAGCTCCCGATTGTAGCGGCCCGGGTGGCCTAGGCCCGCTCGTTCCAGGCAAGGCAACGGATTGCCCCTCCGGACTATCGCCACAGGCTTGGGATCTGATACCCAATGCTCGTTGAACCGCACCGGGATTCCCGGAGGCTCCAACGCCTGACAGGATGGAGCCATGACCAAGCGAACACCCCCGTATTCACCAGAGGTCCGCGAGCGGGCGGTCCGAATGGTTTTCGAGCACCG
>JAFAAP010000028.1 GCA_023426505.1 Pseudomonadota bacterium | reverse complement strand
GCCGGAGCCCAGTTGCTGGGCTCCGGGCCGGCCTTCGCGCAGGCTGCCGCGCCGGTTTACAAGCCTGAACAGGGAGCCTCCCTGCGCGTGTTGCGCTGGACGCCCTTCGTGAAGGGCGACGAGGATTCGTGGCTCGCCAATACCAAGAAATTCTCCGACGAGACCGGCGTCCAGGTGCGGGTCGACAAGGAGAGCTGGGAGGATATCCGCCCGAAGGCGGCCGTGGCCGCCAATGTCGGCTCGGGCCCGGACATCATGCTGGTCTGGTTCGACGACCCGTTCCAGTACCCCGACAAGCTGATGGACGTCACCGACATCGCCACCAATTTCGCCAGCAAGTACGGCGGCTATTATCCGGGCCTCGAAGGCTATGCGAAGCGGGACAACAAGTTCATCGCGCTCCCGCTCGCAGCCATCGGCAACGGCATTCTCTACCGTGAAAGCATGCTCCAGCAGGCCGGCTGGTCGAAATTCCCGGAGAAGACGGACGACTTCCTGGAGATGTGCAAGGCCCTCAAGGCCAAGAGCAAGCCGGCCGGCTTCGCCCTCGGCAAGGCGGTGGGCGACGGCAACAACTTCGCCCACTGGATCGTCTGGAGCCACGGCGGCAAGATGGTGGACGAAAGCGGCAAGGTCGTCATCAACTCGCCTGAGACCATCAAGGCGCTGCAATACGCCCGTGAACTCTACCAGACCTTCATTCCCGGCACGGAGAGCTGGCTCGACATCAACAACAACCGCGTGTTCCTGTCGGGCGACATCTCCGTCACGGCGAACGGCGTCTCCCTCTACTACTCCGCCAAGAACGACCCCAAGATGGCCGACATGGCGAAGGACATCCGTTCGACCACCCTGCCGGTCGGACCTGTCGGACAAGCGGTCGAACTGCACCAGACGACCTCAGCGGTCATCTTCCAGTACACCAAGTACCCGAACGCCGCCCGCGCCTACCTGCAATACATGCTCGACAAGCCGCAGATGGACGCTTGGATCACCGCATCGAGCGCCTATTGCTGCCCGCCGCTGAAGGGCATGATCGACAATCCGGTCTGGACATCGGACCCGGTGCACGAGCCCTACAAGCGCGCCTCGTCGACCCTGCGCACGAACGGCTATGCAGGACCGCTCGGCTACGCATCGGCTGCAACCATGGCCGACTACGTGATGGTCGATATGGTGGCGGAAGCCGCCACCGGGCAACGCACGCCGGAGGAAGCGGCCAAGCGCGCCGAGCAGCGGGCGAACCGCTACTACCGCGTCTGACGACGAACGGGGCGGCGCATGTCGCCGCCCTTCCCTTTTGGTACAGCGGAGTTGCCGATGGCCAATGCTGCCCTCCCCCACGCAGACGCGCCGGCGGCGCGGTCGCGGGAGCCTCTGCTTCAGAGCAAGGGTTTTCTCGGCCTGCTCTTCATGCTGCCCGGAGCAGCATTCCTGCTGATCTTCCTGACCTATCCGCTCGGCCTCGGCGTCTGGCTCGGCTTCACGGATACGAGGATCGGGCGCGCCGGCGTCTTCGTCGGCCTGGAGAACTACCAGCTTCTGTGGGAGGACAGCCTCTTCTGGCTCTCCGTGTTCAACACCATCCTGTACACGGTGGTGGCTTCGATCCTGAAGTTCGGACTAGGCCTCTGGCTCGCACTTCTTCTCAACGAGCACATTCCGTTCAAAGCCTTCGTTCGGGCGGTCGTGCTCCTGCCCTGGGTCGTACCGACGGTTCTTTCCGCCATCGCGTTCTGGTGGATCTACGATTCCCAGTTCTCGATCATCTCCTGGGCGCTCATCAATCTCGGCCTCATCGACACGCCGATCAATTTCCTGGGCGACACCACGAATGCCCGCATCACGGTGATCCTCACCAATGTCTGGCGCGGCATCCCGTTCGTGGCGATCACCCTGCTGGCCGGCCTTCAGACGATCTCGCCATCCCTGCATGAGGCCGCGACCCTGGACGGCGCCACCTCCTGGCAGCGCTTCCGCTACATCACGCTGCCGATGCTGTCTCCGCTCATCGCCGTGGTGATGACCTTCTCGGTGCTGTTCACCTTCACGGACTTCCAGCTCATCTACGTGTTGACCCGCGGTGGACCGCTCAACGCCACCCACCTCATGGCGACATTGAGCTTCCAGCGCGCCATACCCGGCGGCCAGCTCGGCGAGGGCGCGGCGATCGCCGTCGCCATGGTGCCGTTCCTGCTCGCCGCGATCCTGTTCAGCTATTTCGGTCTGCAGCGTCGCCGCTGGCAGCAGGGAGGAACGGACTGATGACCTCCACGGCCCGCCCCGCCGATCAGACGATGGCCGACGAGAGCGTCGGCATGAGCTACCTCGACCGGCTGCCGAGGCGGCTGGTCACGATCTACCTGCCGCTCGCAATCTTCGTCTTCGTCCTCCTGTTCCCGTTCTACTGGATGACGATCACCGCTCTGAAGCCGAACAACGAACTCACCAACTTTCGGGAGTTCAACCCGCTCTGGCCGGAACATCCGACCCTGCAGCACATCCGCTACCTGCTGTTCGAGACTTCCTATCCGGGATGGCTCGTCAACACGATGGTGGTCGCGGTGGGATCGACGGTCCTGTCGCTGGCGGCTTCGGTCCTCGGCGCCTACGCGATCGAGCGGATCCGCTTCAACGGCTCGCGCTGGATCGGCCTGCTGATCTTCCTCGCCTATCTGGTGCCGCCGTCGATCCTGTTCATCCCACTCGCGGTGATGATCTTCAACTTCGGCATCTACGACACCAAGCTTGCCTTGATCTTCACCTATCCGACCTTTCTCATCCCGTTCTGCACCTGGCTGCTGATGGGCTATTTCCGGTCGATTCCGTTCGAGCTCGAGGAATGCGCGCTGGTCGACGGGGCCTCCCGCTGGCAGATCCTCATGAAGATCATGCTGCCGCTCTCGGTGCCGGGCCTGATTTCCGCGGGCATCTTCGCCTTCACCCTGTCCTGGAACGAGTTCATCTACGCCCTGACCTTCATCCAATCCTCGGAGAACAAGACCGTGCCTGTCGGCGTGCTGACCGAACTCGTGCGCGGCGACGTCTACGAGTGGGGCGCTCTCATGGCCGGCGCGCTCCTGGGCTCGCTTCCCGTGGTGCTGCTCTACTCGTTCTTCGTTGACTACTACGTGTCATCGATGACGGGTGCCGTGAAGGAGTAGCCGGCACCCCGAAAGGATTGTTCACGCAGTTGTCACTCTGTCGGTCACCCGCGCGTGCTAGCTTTCTGCGTTGCGAATACCCGGCTCCTAAACCGGAGCGCGGATGCGTGAAACGGGAGGATCTCATGAACTGGATCGGCAAGGGCGCTCTGTTCGCAGTGACTGGACTGCTCCCCCTCCTGCCCTCCGCCGGCGCCCAGGCGCAGGAAGCCAACGCTGCCGACATGACCTTCTTCGTGACGAGCGTCGGCTCGGGCAAAGGTGCGGATCTCGGCGGGCTCGAAGGTGCGGACCGGCACTGCCAGACGCTGGCCCAGGCTGCGGGTGCCGGGAACCGGACATGGCGGGCTTACCTGTCCACACAGGCGACGGGAGGTGCTCCGGCGATCAACGCAAAGGACCGAATCGGACGGGGACCCTGGCAGAATGCGAAGGGCGTCGTCATCGCCAAGGATGTGGCGGAGCTGCACGGCACCAACAATCTCACCAAGCAGACCGCCCTGACGGAGAGGGGCGAGCCCGTGAATGGCCGGGGCGACTCGCCCAATCAGCACGACATCCTGACCGGCTCGCAGCCCGACGGCACCGCCTTTGCAGCGGGCGAGGACCGGACCTGCGGGAACTGGACGAGGAGCGGCGCGGAAGGCGCCGCCATGCTGGGTCACCACGACCGGACGGGTCTCGACGAGAGTCCGCCGGCGAAATCCTGGAACGCCTCGCATCTGTCGCGGGGCGGGTGCAGCCAGGATGCCCTCCGGAGCACCGGCGGAGCGGGGTTGCTCTACTGCTTTGCCGCAAACTAATTGGGGAAAGTCCGCGATTCTCGCGGGTTTTTACCCTGCGTCAGCCCCCTGCCCGGTCGCCTGGACACTTGACCACGCTATAAAATCCTTCATGAGCTACGGCTTCCTACCTAACCATGAGGGGTGTCATGAACAAGAATGATCTGATCGAGTTCATTGCCGAAGAGCACGAGCTCACCAAGACCTTTGCCCGCGACGTGGTCGAGAACGTGTTCCAGGCGATCGCCGAGTCGGTCCAGAAGGGCGAGGAAGTCGCGATCTTCGGCTTCGGCAAGTTCAAGATGGTCGAGCGCGGCGCTCGCAAGGGCCGCAACCCGCAGACCGGCGAGGCCATCAAAATCGCCGCGTCGAAGAACGTGAAGTTCGAGGCTGCAAAGACCCTGAAGGACTCGCTCAACACCAAGCGCCGCGCGCGCAAGAAGTAATGCGGCCGGCCCGGCTGCTCCGGCAGCGGGCGAGGCGTGCATCCGCCGCGCGGAGCGGCGATCATGGCCGGGCTCGTCCCGGCCATATCTTTAAGCGCGGTTCGGCGACGAGAAGCCTATCCCGGCGACCAGGTCGTAGGACCGCTTGCGCGCCGCATGGTCGTGCATGGCCGAGGTCACCATCAGCTCGTCGGCTCTGGTCGCATCGATCAGGGGCTGCAGCTTCTGCCGGATCGTATCCGGTGACCCGACGAACAGGCGCTCACGATTGCGCCGTATCGTCTCGCGCTCGGACGGCGTGTAGGGATAGGCCTGCGCCTCCTCCGTGCTCGGAATCGGTCCGAACTTGCCGCGCATCCTCCGCACGAAATTCAGGTCCGCGCTCGATGCCAGCCGCTCCGCCTCGTCGTCCGTCTCGGCACAGATGATCGCAACGGTGAGGATCGCGTGCGGCTCCGTTCGCCACTGGGACGGCTGGAACTCGTTCCGGTAGCTCAGCATGGAATCGGCCGCGTCGTGCGTGGCGAAGTGGTGCGCGAAGCCGAAGCCGAGGCCGAGCCTGGCGGAGAGATGGGCGCTGTAATCGCTGGAGCCCAGAAGCCAGATGGGAGGCAGCGGCACCCCGGACGGCATGATCTCGATACGGCGGAAGGGGTGATCCGGCGGGAAGGACTTGGTCTCGAGCAGCATCAGCTCCTGCAGGCGTTCCAGGAAATCGTCGCGGCCCCGCTCCTCCTGCATCCTTCTCAGCGCGTAGGAGGTCACCGGATCCGTGCCGGGCGCGCGGCCGAGCCCGAGATCGATGCGGTCGGGATAAAGCGCCTCCAGCAGCTTGAAGCGCTCCGCCACCATGAGCGGTGCGTGATTCGGCAGCATGACGCCGCCGGAGCCGACGCGGATACGCTCCGTGACGGCCGCGATCTGCCCGATCATGATGTCCGGCGCGCCGCTGGCGACGGAGGGCAGGTTGTGGTGCTCGGCCACCCAGAACCGCGTATATCCGAGCCTGTCCGTGTGGCTCGCGAGATCGAGGGTGTTCCTCAAGGCCTGCGCGGGCGTGGAGCCGGCCGTGACGAAGGACAGGTCGAGGACGGAAAGTGGAATCATGCGTGAAATCCGATGGCTGGCTTGAAGGGCCGTCGCGCGATCCAGATAATATAGGCCGGCATCCCGGCAGACCCAGCTCTGCCCTTGAGAATGACAGCCTCTGACACGGTTCGGCAGCGAACAGGAGAATGAAATGGATAAGCGTCGCCTTGGTCGCTCGAGCATCATGGTCCCGCCGCTCTGCCTGGGCGGCAACGTCTTCGGCTGGACGGCCGATGAGGCGACATCGCTGAAGCTGCTCGACGCCCTCGTCGAGGCCGGGCTCAACTTCATCGATACGGCGGACGTCTATTCCCGCTGGGTGCCGGGGCACAACGGCGGCGAATCCGAGACCATCATCGGCAAATGGATGAAGGCGCGGGGCAACCGCGACCAGGTCATCATCGCCACCAAGGTCGGATCGGAAATGGGACCGAGCCAGAAAGGCCTGTCGAAGGCATATATCCGCTCGGCCGTGGAGGCCTCCCTCAGGCGGCTGCAGACCGACCACATCGATCTGTACCAGTCGCACCGCGATGACGCCGATACACCCCAGGCCGAGACGCTCGGCGTTTATGCCGATCTCATCAACGAGGGGAAGGTCAGGGCCATCGGCGCTTCGAACTTCACTGCCGCGCGCATGAAGGAAGCCCTCGACACCAGCGCCCGCATGGGCCTGCCCCGCTACGAGAGCCTACAGCCCCTCTATAATCTCTACGACCGATCAGAGTTCGAGGGAGAGCTCGAGCAGCTCTGCCGCGATAACGAGATCGGCGTAATTCCGTATTACGGCCTCGCCAGCGGATTCCTCACCGGCAAGTACCGGTCGGAAGCCGATTTCGGGAAAAGCGCCCGCGGGCGCAACATGGGCAAATATCTCAACCCGCGCGGCGAGAAGATCCTCGCAGCGCTCGATCAGGTGGCGTTGCACCACAATGCCACCCCGGCCCAGGTCGCCCTGGCGTGGCTGATTGCCCGTCCGAGCATCACTGCACCGATCGCGAGCGCGACGCGCCTGGAGCAGCTCCGCGACCTCGTCGCCGCGACCAGACTGCGCCTCGATTCGGCTGACATCGAGAAGCTCGACAAGGCAGGGGCCGAGGCCTGACGGAACGATCAACGGAGGTCAGCCATGCGGAAATCGGATGGCTGGCCTTCGTTGCAGAAGAGCAGATGCTCATTATCTCTCCCAGGCTTGTGCAATGCGGAATTCCACAGCCTCGAAGAGGATAATATGAGCGCCGACTCGTCTGCACTGTTCCAATCCTTCACTCTGGGCGACCTGACCCTGCCGAACCGGCTCGTGATGGCACCCCTCACCCGCAACCGCGCGACACCCACGGGCGACCGGCCCGGTCCCGACGCGGCGACGTACTACACCCAGCGCGCGAGCGCCGGCCTGCTCATCTCGGAAGGCTCTCAGATCTCCCACCAGGGCCAGGGCTATCTCCGCACCCCCGGCATCTACACGCCGGATCAGGTTGCCGGCTGGCGTAAGGTGACCGATGCCGTCCACAAGGCGGGCGGCCGCATCTTCATCCAGCTCTGGCATGTGGGCCGTGTCTCCCATACGTCGCTCCAACCGGACGGCGGTGCCCCCGTCGGCCCATCGCCCCTACGCGCCGACACCAAGACCTATCTGGCGGATGGGTTCGCCGATGTGTCGGAGCCGCGGGCGCTCGAACTGTCCGAAATTCCCGGCATCCTGCGCGATTACGAGAACGCGGCCCGCAATGCGAAGGAGGCCGGCTTCGACGGCGTCGAGCTTCATGCGGCGAACGGCTATCTGCTCGACCAGTTCATGAAGGACGGCGCCAACAAGCGAACCGACTCCTATGGCGGCTCGATCGAGAACCGGGCCCGGCTGACGATCGAGGCCACCGAGGCGGTTCTGAAGGTGTGGGACAAGGGCCGGGTCGGCATCCGCCTGTCGCCGGCACAGGTCAACGACGCCGCCGATTCCAACCCGCAGGCGCTCTTCAGCCACGTGGTCGAGAAGCTCGACGGCCTTGGTCTCGGCTACATCCACATGATCGAAGGCGCCACCCAGGGCGACAGGAACGCGGTGCCGGTGGACTATGCCGGCCTGCGGAGCGCCTTCCGCGGCGCCTACATCGCCAACAACGGCTATGACCGCGCCATGGCGGCCGAGGCGGTGACCAGCGGCCGCGCAGATCTCGTCGCCTTCGGACGGCTGTTCATCGCGAACCCGGACCTGGTCGAGCGCTTCCGCCTCAACACGTCCCTGAATGAGCCCGACCGGGCGACGTTCTACGGCGGCGATTCGAAGGGTTACACGGACTATCCGGCCCTCGACGAGGCTGCCTGATCAATCGGCGCAGTCGACGCAGATGCCGCGCTTGATCCTGCGGTCCAGTTCCCGGCTCCGTCGGTCCAGCGCCTCTTCTCGCGGCGTGCGGCCGACGGACGAAGGGGCAGCCGTCCCGCCGGCTCCGGCTCCCCCGCGGGGCGCCGCCGTGCCCTGATTGCCGGCCGCGCCCCTGGCCGTCGCGGCGCCGCCGGTGCTGCGCTCCGACCCGGGGGCATCGGTGGGCTGGGTCGAAGGGCGCGGAACGGATCCGGGCGAAGCCGGTTGGCTCGAGGGCGGCAGCGTCGACGTTCCGGTCGATGTGCCACCCGGGGAGGTGCTTCCGGCTGCGCCGCCTGATGTCGCTCCGCTGGAAGCGGCTCCGCCGCCTGCCCCGCCGGCTCCTCCACCGCTCGAGGACGAGCCTCCCGAAGAGCCACCAGAGGACTGGGCGAATGCGGCTCCCGCCAGCAGGATGGCCGCTGCGGCGACGGACATGGCTCGATAACGCATGATGGTTCCCCGGAAATCGCTCTCGCGAGACAACGCCAAAGCTAGGCGTCAGTTTCGCCCTTCGGGGTCCATACCGTCAGGCTGACGGGGGCGGCCGGGTCGAGGATCAGGCGCCCGCCCGGCATCAGGCCACGTCCCGCCAGGACAAGCTCGGCGCTCAGACCCTGGTCGCATGCCGAAAACAGGGCGACGCCGCCCGGGATCCGAACGCCTTCGGCACGGGCCAGATGAAAGGCGTCGTAGCCGATTCCGAGGAACAGGTCGAAGACTCGACGCCCGCCGGGCACCGCGACCTCTCCGCCTCGGGGCAGCACCCGCACAATCGCCTCTTGCCAGGACAGGGCTTGCGGGTTCCACCACCATCCGTCCTCGCGCTGCTCCAGACCGGAGGAGGACGACGACACGATCATGCGCTGCCGTCGCTTCGGATTGGGGTTGGATTCATGCCCCAGCCGCCCCAGCACCGACAGAGCCGCCCGGTCGAGGCCCGCCTGAAAGTAAGCCCAGTCGGCATCGTTGCGCAGGACATCCGGCATCCGGCCCTCCGCGTCGGCAATCCGATCATCCTCGGACACGATCGCGTATCCGTGTATCTCGACCCGTGCCACAGCCGAGCCCTCCCTTTTTCACCAGGACGCCACGTGCAGTCGTTCAGCAGCGGGCTTGTGCCCGATCCGGGCGGGGCAACGCAATGGCTGTCACGTCCGCCGATCCGCGGACTGTGGGCCGCAGCCAGCAGGAAGGCGCCGTTCGCAACCCATTGAGCGGCTCGGCCCAGAACCCGTCATCGAGCCGCTCGCAGTCATTGTCGATGGGCGTGGACCAGGATGTCGGCATGGAGGGCCACCGTGGGGATGACGCTGCGTTGGAGCTTGCCAGAGTCTCGCGAACATCCGATGAAACAGGTCGGATATGGAATGGAAGCGAAGCGATGCGGATCGCCACCTGGAATGTGAACTCCATCAAGCAGAGACTGGATCACCTCGCCACCTTCGTGAAGAGCGCGGATCCCGACATCCTCTGCCTGCAGGAGCTGAAATGCGTCGACGAGGCGTTCCCGCGGGCTGAGGTCGAGGCCCTCGGCTACAACGTCGAGACCCATGGGCAGAAGGCCTATAACGGCGTGGCGATCCTCTCGAAGCGTCCGCTCGAGGATGTCCGCCGCGGCCTTCCCGGCGACGAGACGGACGAGCAGGCGCGCTATCTGGAGGGTGTCGTCTCGACCACTCAAGGCGTCGTGCGGGTGGCCTCGATCTACCTGCCGAACGGCAACCCCATCGGCACGCCGAAATTCGACTACAAGCTCGCCTGGATGGATCGCCTCAGGGCTCATGCGCGCAAGCTCCTCGCCCTCGAGGAGCCGCTCGTGCTGTGCGGCGACTACAACGTCATCCCGGAACCCGAGGATGCGGCCGATCCCGCGGCCTGGCGCAACGACGCGCTCTTTCAGCCCGAGAGTCGGGAGAAATTCCGCGAGCTTCTGAACCTGGGCTTCGGCGATGCGGTGCGCTCCTGCAGCGACCAGCCGGGCCTCTATTCCTTCTGGGATTATCAGGCCGGCGCCTTCCAGCGGAACAACGGCATTCGCATCGACCACCTGCTGCTCTCGCCCCAGGCTCAGGACCGTCTCAGGACGTCCTCGATCCGCCGCGAGGTGCGCGGCTGGGACAAGCCGTCGGACCATGTCCCTGTGATGGTGGATCTGGATATCGAGTAGGTGGAGGCGCGGCCCGCCGACACGTTCTATCGGCGGGACTGGATATATTGCTCCAGCAGAGCCAGGGCGAGCTTGCGATCGCTCTCGCTCGCCGTCGCGAAGGCTTCGTCGTAGAGCGCTTCGATCCACTGGTCCTTGACCGGGTCGACGCTGCCCTCTCGTGCGAGGGTCAGCCACATCAGGCCCTTGGCGCGCTGGCGCGGAACGCCCTGCCCGGTGATCAGCAGATGCCCGAGAAGCGCCTGCGACGCGTGGTGCCCCTTCTCGGCTGCGAGGTTGAACCAGCGGGCGGCGCGGCGCGCGTCCTTCGAGACGCCGGTGCCTTCGAGATAGAGCCGGGCCAGATTGTACTGCGCGTTCGGGTCGCTGAAATACGACGCCGCATAGTTGAACATCTCGACCGCACGAGAAGGATTGGCAGCCACGTAGGTGCCCTTGATCCCTTCGAGGAAATAGCCGCCGAGCGCCACGAAGGCGCTGGAGACCACGACGGCATTCGGAGAATCAGGGCTCTCGTCCGCATTCTGGTCGGCGAGCTTCGAGAAGTATTCGAACGCCTTCAGGTCGTCGTGGTCAACGCCGTCGCCGTCGGCATACATCCGCCCGAGCTTCCACAGGGCGAGCGTATGCCCCTGCCCTGCCGCGTATTCGAGCGCCTGCGCGGCGCCGATCTTGTCGCCGGCATTGTAGTCGCGCATGCCGTTCCGCAGCGCCTCACGGGCAGAATCGTACTTCACGCTCGGCCGAATGGCCGGGGCGAGCGCAGGCGTAACGGGGGCAAGCGTCGGCGAGATGGTCTGCGGACGCGGAGCGGCATCGAGAGCGTGCGATGCACTCGTGCCGAGCAGGGTCACACCCAGGGTGAATGCGATAAGGCTAGACGTCCGCATAGGTTTCTTTTTCTGCAGCTCCGCCGGGATGGGTGACAGCTCCATCCCGCGCAGGACCTACGGTTTGCGCATATTTCCAGAGATATCCCGAGGTCGCCGTGGTCTCACGCGGAGCCCATGCCGCGCGGCGGCTAGCCAGCTCCTCGTCCGACAGCTCCACGTTGATGGTTCCTTTGATGGCGTCGAGGACGATGACGTCCCCATCCCGGATCAGGCCGATCGGGCCGCCGACCGCCGCTTCCGGTCCCACATGGCCGATGCAGAAGCCGCGCGTCGCGCCGGAGAAACGGCCATCGGTGATGAGAGCCACCTTGTCGCCCATGCCCTGTCCGTACAGAGCGGCCGTGGTCGAGAGCATCTCGCGCATGCCGGGGCCGCCGCGCGGTCCCTCGTAGCGGATGACGAGCACGTCGCCCTCGTTGTACTGGCGCTCGGACACGGCTTCGAAGCACGCCTCCTCGCCGTCGAAGACCCGGGCGGGGCCGCGGAAGGTCTGCTTTTCGACCGGCATGCCGGCGACCTTCACGATCGCGCCTTCGGGCGCGAGGTTGCCCTTCAGACCCACCACGCCGCCGGTCGGCGTGATCGGCTTGTCCGCGGGGTAGACCACGTCTTGGTGATCGTTCCACTGCACCGAGGCGAGGTTCTCGGCCATGGTGCGGCCGGTCACGGTCAGGCAGTCTCCGTGCATGTAGCCGTGGTCGAGCAGGGTCTTCATGAGGAGCGGGATGCCCCCGACTTCGAACATGTCCTTCGCCACGTAGCGCCCACCCGGCTTCAGATCAGCGATGTAGGGCGTGCGTTTGAAGATCTCGGCCACGTCGAAGAGGTCGAACTTGATCCCAGCCTCATGGGCGATGGCCGGCAGGTGAAGCGCCGCATTGGTCGAGCCGCCGGAGGCCGCCACCACCGTCGCGGCGTTCTCGAGCGCCTTGCGGGTCACGATATCGCGCGGACGGATGTTCCGGGCGATCAGGTCCATGATCTGCTCGCCGGCCGCTGCGCAGAACCGGTCGCGGATCTCGTAGGGAGCCGGAGCGCCGGCCGAATACGGGAGGGCGAGACCGATGGCTTCGGACACGGTCGCCATGGTGTTGGCAGTGAACTGCGCCCCGCAGGCGCCGGCCGACGGACATGCGACCTGTTCGAGCTCGGTCAGATCCTCGTCGGACATCTCGCCCACGGAATACTTGCCGACCGCCTCGAAGATGTCCTGGACCGTGACCGGCTTGCCCCGGAAGGAACCGGGCAGGATCGAACCGCCATAGATGAAGATCGACGGCACGTTGAGGCGCACCATCGCCATCATCATGCCGGGCAGGGACTTGTCGCAGCCGGCCATGCCCACGAGAGCGTCGTAGGAGTGGCCGCGCATGGTCAGCTCAACCGAATCCGCGATCACCTCGCGGGACGGGAGCGACGACTTCATGCCCTGGTGCCCCATGGCGATGCCGTCGGTCACGGTGATGGTGCAGAACTCGCGCGGCGTGCCCCGAGCCGCCGCGACCCCCTTCTTCACCGCCTGGGCCTGGCGCATGAGCGAAATGTTGCAGGGAGCGGCCTCGTTCCAGCAGGTAGCGACGCCGACGAGCGGCTGCGCGATCTGCTCGCTGGTGAGGCCCATGGCATAGAGATAGGACCGGTGCGGCGCGCGAGCCGGCCCCACCGTCACGTGACGGCTCGGGAGTCTCGACTTGTCGATCACGCGGGCATCCATGGACCTGCACTCTTCCCTATTAGGCATATCACCCTAATTCCGACTGGTTACGGAACCACCGTGATTTGCCATGTGCCGCGCTGCCGACGCAACGACCCCGAAAGAGTAAGCCTGCGGGCTTTCTGCCGAGCTCGGCTCAAGGCTACTTGGCCTTAAAGCGTTGGGTTTGAAGCACTTTATCGTGCTTTATCAGGTGCTCGTGGTTTATGGCGGGATCGCGGCGGAGCTTGGGCCAAGAACGGCAGGATCAGGAAGGTTTGAAGGTGTTGCGCTGCCGCAACATCTTTCGGACCATTTTCCTACCCCTTAATCGACATTGACTGACGAGAACCACACATCGTCGTAGATCGCCGTGGCCGAAGCGTCGGGCTCGCGCTCGGCCGTCAACCAGATCGAGCGCGTTGCAGCGACGTCCGATTCCGATGGGCCGGAACCAACAGGATCCCCGGTCGTCGCCCCGCTGCACCCGATGAAGCCGACGCTCATGAGCGGCTTGGCGCGGTAGCCGTTCGCCGTACGGGTCACGAGCATCGCAGGGCCCCAATTCCCGTGCGGCTGCCACGGAAAGATCAAGCGCCCACCCCGGTGGAGAGCCCGCAGCCACTCCCGGTCAGGCGCCGCCGCGCCGGCATTCACGTAGATGACTTCGGCGCTCGCCAATATCCTTCCGAAGGCGGAACCCGCGTGAACGGATACCTGGGGGTAGCCCGACAGATTTCGGGCCGCGATGGCTGCCAAGTCGGTCTCGTACTCATAGGCTTCGACACGACCGCCCAACTCGACGAGGCGCGCCAGAATTGCGGTGTAGTAGCCGGTTCCCGCCCCGACGTGGATGACGGTCTCGCCCGGCTGCGGGCCAACCGCGTCCATCCAGGCCGCATGAAGCGCAGGCTCGCCGTTGTTGATACCGCGCGTCCGGTCGATCGCGACCAGGACATTGGCATAGATATCGTCGATGTCGGAGGTCTGGACCGCAGTGCCCTGGCTGATGACGGTCCATGGCGGCGGCGGCAGGAAATTCTCGCGCGGAACGGACGCGAAAGCTCGCTCGATGCGGGAACTCCCGATCCCGGCGGCTTCTGCAACCTTCGCGGCATAGCGCAAGCGGCGCTGCTCGGACGAATCCATCGCGGCCTCCGGAAAGCGGCTCCCGGAATACGCTGGTGCGGAAGCGCTCGCCGGCAAGGGCCGGCGCTCTGCTACATCCTGAAAACGCCGAACTTCGTGTCGGGCACCGGCGCATTCAACGTCGCCGAGAAGGCCAGCGCCAGGACGCGCCGCGTCTCGGACGGCAGGATGATGCCGTCGTCCCAGAGGCGGGCGGTCGCGTGATAAGGGCTGCCCTCCTCCTCGTAGCGCTCCCGGATCGGCGCCTTGAAGGCCTCTTCCTCCTCGGCGCTCCAGGCCTTGCCTTCGGCCTCGATGTTGTCGCGCCGAACGGTCGCGAGCACGCTCGCGGCCTGCTCGCCGCCCATCACGGAGATGCGCGAGTTCGGCCAGGTGAACAGGAAGCGCGGTGAATAGGCCCTGCCGCACATGCCGTAATTGCCCGCCCCGAAGGAGCCGCCGACGAGCACCGTGATCTTCGGCACCTGCGCGCAGGCGACCGCCGTCACGAGCTTCGCGCCGTCCTTGGCGATGCCCCCGGCCTCGTACTGGCGCCCGACCATGAAGCCGGAAATGTTCTGCAGGAACAGGAGCGGAATGCGCCGCTGGCAGCACAGCTCAATGAAATGCGCGCCCTTCAGCGCGCTCTCCGAGAACAGGATGCCGTTGTTGGCGATGATGCCGACCGGCATGCCCCAGAGCCGCGCGAATCCGGTCACCAGGGTCGTGCCGTAGAGCCGCTTGAACTCGTCGAACTCGGACCCGTCGACGAGTCTGGCGATCACCTCGCGGATGTCGTACTGCTTCTTGAGGTCCGTTGGCACGATCGCGTCCAGGTCCTCGAGGGCGTATTTCGGCTCGACCGGATCGGCGAGGTCGATGTCGACGCTCTTGCGGGTGTTGAGCGTGCCGACGATGCGGCGGACGATCGCCAGGGCGTGCACGTCGTCGGTGGCGTAGTGATCGGCGACGCCGGACTGGCGGGCATGGACGTCCGCCCCGCCGAGATCCTCGGCCGAGACCACCTCGCCGGTCGCGGCCTTCACCAGGGGCGGACCGCCCAGGAAGATGGTGCCCTGGCGCCGGACGATGATGGTCTCGTCGGACATGGCCGGCACATAGGCGCCGCCTGCCGTGCACGATCCCATGACGCACGCGATCTGCGGGATCCCCAGCGAGGACAGGGTCGCCTGATTGTAGAAGATGCGGCCGAAATGCTCGCGGTCCGGAAAGACCTCGGTCTGGTGCGGCAGGTTCGCGCCGCCGGAATCGACCAGGTAGATGCACGGAAGACGGTTCTCGCGGGCCACCTCCTGCGCGCGGAGGTGCTTCTTCACCGTCATGGGGTAGTAGGTGCCGCCCTTGATGGTGGAATCGTTGCAGACGATCATCACCTCGCGGCCCTCCACGCGACCGATGCCGGTGATGATGCCGGCGCCATGGATGGCGTCCTCGTACATGCCGTGGGCCGCAAGCGAGCCCAGCTCCAGGAACGGCGCGCCGGGATCGAGCAGGCGGGTCACGCGCTCCCGCGGCAGCAGCTTCCCACGGGCGAGGTGGCGTTCGCGCGCCTTGGCCGGCCCGCCCTGGGCCGCGGTGGAGCGCTTGTTCTGCAGCTCGCGCGCGAGGTCGGCCCAGGCCGCGCGGTTCGCCTGCGCGGCTGCGGAGGAGAGATCGGCCGTGGAGGCAATGACGGGCACGTCTTCAGGCTCCCTGGATTGAACTGAGGCCCCCCGGAGCGGGAGGCCTCTTCAAAGGGTGTCAGGCTGGCATTTCAGGCTCAAGGGGGCAACCGCCTCCCGATCCGCTCCTCGATAGCGAATCAGCCCTTGGCGCGGATCACGCTCTCCTGCCGGACGACGCCGGGGCCGCAGCGATAGGCGATGCCGCGCACGAGGCTCCAGTCAGGGGAGTTTCTCTGCAGGTAGAGGTGCGTGCCACCCAGGGCCAGGGTGGAATCGAGCATCGCATCCGTGGCCGATCCGAAGCCCGGCACCGTCGGGACCGTGGGGCTCACCTCGCCGAGGCGGGTGCAGACCCGGACATCGGCGGGAGAATCGACGATGTGGATGAGTTCCCTCGGCTTGGGCGTGTAGGAGCACGCCGAAGCGGCCAGAGCGACAAGGGAGACAAGAAGAGCGCGTTGCATAGAGAAGCCCGCCGGTGGTTCAGCTTTTCCGGACAAGCTTAGAGCATGAAGCGCCGTTGGGGAGAAGTCTTGTGGCGGCCAAGGTCCGAAAACCCGGATCAGTTGCTCTGGAGCAACGCCTCCTCGACCTGAACCGTCGGTCCGAAGATCTCCTCGAAGGCGGAGCGCATCACGGAATCGACTTCCGGCATGGTCACCGGGATGCCGAGATCGACCAGGCTCGTAACGCCGTGCTCCGTCACGCCGCAGGGAACGATGCCCGAGAAATGGGACAAATCCGGCTCCACGTTCAGGCTAATGCCATGGAAGCTCACCCACCGGCGGACGCGGATCCCGATCGCGGCGATCTTGTCCTCGGTGTTTTCGCCCTTCGCGGGCCGCCTGACCCAGACTCCGACCCTGTCCTCCCGCCGCTCGCCCCGGACGTTGAAGCCATCGAGCGTCGCGATCAGCCAGGCCTCCAGGGCAGCCACGTAGCGGCGCAGGTCCGGCTGGCGGCGCTTGAGGTCGAGCATGACATATGCCACCCGCTGCCCGGGGCCGTGATAGGTGAACTGCCCTCCCCGGCCGGTCCTGTGGACCGGAAAACGGTCCGGATCGACGAGGTCCGCATCCTGGGCTGAGGTTCCGGCCGTGTAGAGCGGCGGATGCTCCACGAGCCAGACGAGCTCGCGGGCCCGCCCGTCAGCGATGGCGACGGCACGCTCCTCCATGAACGCGACCGCCTGCTCGTAGCCGGTGAGCCCCTCGGCCACGAGCCATTCCACGGGCTCGGAGCCGATCTCTGCCAGGAAGGCATCCGCCAGATTGTCACGAAGGCTCGACACGGGTTCTTCTCCTCGGCGCTGGAGGTGCATCCAATCCTCCCTCACGGCCCTGCGGTCAACATCGGCCGGAGGCGCCGGCAGCCGTTACAATGTAGGGATTGCGGCTCTCTTTTGCGAATGCGGCAAAAGACTCGCTGAACGGACTTGCGGTGGCACGATCGTTCTGTTAGTTCACCGCCTCGCCGGGGGAGACAACCCTGGCTTCGAAGGTTTCGCGGTCGTGGCGGAATTGGTAGACGCACTACCTTGAGGTGGTAGCGGGGAGACCCGTGGAGGTTCGAGTCCTCTCGACCGCACCAAACCTTCGAGAAAGCCCTCAGGGCTCACTAAAAAAGGTCCCGATCCGGGGCCTTTTTTGTTGCCTGCGCCGCTGCAGCGCGTCACCTAGAGTGAACCTCCTTCTCGTGAGCCTGAATCAGGTTCCGAGGAACCACCGCCACCCATTTCTGCGATCAGGTCTTCTCGGCGCATTGTCTGGGCCCTGCCCCATGCCTAAAAGGCTCCTGATCACCAAGAAGGACAGGCCCATGCTGGACGCTGACGACAAAACGGCGCTCCACACGCCCGAGGAGGGCGTGGGCGAGCCTGTGCCTTTCCGTGACGAGGAAGGCTTCATCAATCCCGATTTCGTGGCCCTGGTCGCCGATGCGATCCAGGAAACGGACACGGCGCGCCTTCAGTCCCTGCTCGAAGACTTCCACGAATCCGACCTCGGCGACCTCCTGGAGGCGCTCGACCCGGATTTCCGTCCGCGCCTGATCGAGCTTCTCGGCTCCGCCTTCGACTTCACGGCCCTGACCGAGGTCGACGAGGCGATCCGCGAGGAGATCCTCGAAGGTTTGAATGCCTCGACCCTCGCGGAGGGCGTCCGCGAGCTCGATTCGGACGACGCGGTTACGATTCTCGAGAGCCTCGGCGAGGAGGACAAAGCCGAGGTCCTCGACCAGCTCCCACCCATGGAGCGCGTCGCGCTTCAGCGCTCCCTCGACTATCCAGAGGAAAGCGCCGGCCGGCGCATGCAGACGGAGCTCATCGCCGTCCCGCCATTCTGGACCGTGGGGCAGACGATCGACTTCATGCGCGATACCGCGGACCTGCCGGAGACCTTCTACGAGATCTTCGTCATCGATCCCGCCGGCCACCTGCTCGGCGCCGTGGCGCTCGACCGCCTGCTGCGCTCGAAACGGCCGGTGACGATCCAGGAGATCATGGACGACGAGCCCGACCGGGTGGAGGCCACGCAGAATCAGGAGGAGGTCGCGCGCCTGTTCGAGCGCTACAACCTCGTCTCCGCCGCCGTCGTGGATGAGGCCAACCGCCTCGTGGGCGTGATGATGGTCGACGACATCGTGGACGTGCTCGAGGAGGAGGCGGACGCGGACATCAAGCAACTCGGCGGCGTGAAGTCGGACGAAGAGCTGTCCGACACGGTTCTCTACATCCAGAGGAGTCGCTTTCCCTGGCTCTTCGCCAACATGTGCACGGCCTTCCTGTCGGCCGGCGTCATCCGCTTCTTCGAGGGATCACTCGAGCGGATGGTGGCCCTCGCGATCCTGATGCCGATCGTGGCCTCCATGGGCGGCAATGCCGGCACCCAGACCATGACGGTCGCGGTCCGCGCACTCGCGACCCGAGAACTCGGCCGCACGAACGCTTGGCGCATCATCCGCCGCGAAGCCGCCGTCGGCATTCTGAACGGCTTGGTCTTCGCGGTCATCCTAGGGGCCGTGGCCGCCCTGTGGTTCCAGTCCAGCCAGATCGGGATCGTGATCGGCCTTGCCCTCATCACCGTCCTGATCTTTGCGGCTCTCGGAGGCATCCTCGTGCCGCTGACCCTGAACCGCCTCGGTGTGGATCCCGCCGTCTCCTCAGGCCCCTTCGTCACCAGCATCACGGATATCGTGGGGTTCTTCGCCTTCCTGGGTATAGCGACGCTCTGGTTTAGCCTTTAAGACTGTTTCGGTTCCGTTTTCGTAATGACCTGTTAACGGGACCTGGGGCATCTCGTGATCTGATCAGGTCATGCGTAAAACAGTCGAGCCGATGAAGAACCGCCGTCCTTCCCGCCGCTCCAGGAAATCTCCCCCGAAGCAGTCTGCCCTGCAGACCATTGTCCGCTGCGTGCGGTTCGGCGCGGTCACCGCCTTGGCCCTTGGCCTCGCCTCCTGCGCCATCGCCCCCTCATCGAGCCGCTATCCGCTGAAGAGCGACGTGAAGCCCCATGCGGGCGTGGCGACGGCCCACAGGCTGCCGATCCACGGCGTCGACATCTCGAAGTGGCAGGGCAAGGTCGACTGGGCCGCGCTGAGGCAGGCTGGCACCCAGTTCGCCTTCATCAAGGCCACGGAGGGCGGCGACCATGTGGACAACCGCTTCCTCGAGAACTGGTGGGCGGCCAAGAACGCCGGCGTCCCGCGCGGCGCCTACCACTTCGTCTACTGGTGCCGTCCCGCCCACGAGCAGGCGGCTTGGTTCAAGAAGAACGTGCCGCAGGACCCGGACGCCCTCCCGCCCGTGCTCGACGTGGAGTGGAACGGCGAATCCGTGAACTGCCCGAAGAAGGTCCCGCGCCAGCAGGCCCTGGCCATGATCGACGTCCTGCTCCGCGAGATGGAGGCTCATACGGGCAAGCGGCCGATCATCTACACCGACATCACCTTCCACCAGGAAATCCTGGAAGGCGAATACAAGGACTATCCCTTCTGGATCCGCAGCACCGCGGCCGAGCCCCACCATCGCTACAACGACCGCCGCTGGACCTTCTGGCAGTTCACGACCACCGGCCGCGTGCCCGGCGTGACCGGAGACATCGACCGCAACGCCTTCTACGGCACGGAAAACCAGTGGCGCATGTTCGTCCAGAGCAAGTGCGACCCGCGCGACCACCAGCGGCTCAAGCCCATCGGGGTGTGCCGCGATGTCGATACGGCGGTGCAGACTGCGAGCTTCGAGGAATAGCCTGACTTCGCCGCAAAGGCTGCTATATCTCTCCCCAATCATCCCGCCCGGCGGCGCTTGCCCGCGCTGCCGAGCGGCGGGACAATAGGCCCGCCCTTGAGCCCTGCTCTGCGGAGGCTCGGTGCGGGACCAGGAGAGAAACGCTGTGATTCCCAACGATTCCAAAATCTTCAACTTCGATCTCGGCGAGACGGCCGACGCCATCCGCGCGACGGTGCGCAACTTCGCCCAGGACCACATCGCGCCGCGCGCCCAGGAGATCGACCGCACCAACGAGTTCCCCCGCGATCTGTGGCCCCAGATGGGCGAGCTCGGCCTCCACGGCATCACGGTCGAGGAGGAATATGGCGGCATCGGCCTCGGCTATCTCGAACACGTGATTGCCGTTGAGGAAATCTCCCGCGCATCCGCATCGGTCGGCCTCTCGTACGGCGCCCATTCGAACCTCTGCATCAACCAGATCCGCCGCAACGGCAGCGAGGAGCAGAAGCGCCGCTACCTGCCGAAGCTGATCGCCGGCGAGCATCTCGGCGCGCTCGCGATGTCCGAGCCGGGCTCCGGCTCGGACGTGGTGTCCATGCGCACCTACGCAGAAAAGCGCGGCGACCGCTATTTCATCACCGGCAACAAGATGTGGATCACGAACGGTCCCACGGCCGACGTCCTCGTGGTCTACGCCAAGACCGATCCGGAGGCGGGCCCGCGCGGCATGACCGCCTTCATCATCGAGAAGGGCTTCAAGGGCTTCTCCACGCACCAGAAGCTCGACAAGATCGGCATGCGCGGCTCGGATACCTGCGAGCTCGTCTTCCAGGAATGCGAGGTGCCGGAGGAGAACGTGCTGGGCCAGGTGGGCCGGGGCGTGAACGTGCTCATGTCCGGCCTCGACTACGAGCGCGCCATCCTGGCGGCCGGCCCGCTCGGCATCATGCAGGCCTGCATGGACGTGGTGCTGCCCTACATCCACGAGCGCAAGCAGTTCGGCCAACCCATCGGCACCTTCCAGCTCGTGCAGGGCAAGGTGGCCGACATGTACGTGAACATGAACGCCGCCAAGGCCTATGTGTATGCGGTCGCGAAGGCCTGCGACCGGGGCGAGACCACCCGCGAGGACGCGGCAGGCGCGATCCTCTACGCGGCCGAGATGGCCACCAAATGCGCCCTCGACGCCATCCAGCTGCTCGGCGGCAACGGCTACATCAACGACTATCCGACCGGCCGCCTCCTGCGCGACGCCAAGCTCTACGAGATCGGCGCCGGCACGAGCGAGATCCGTCGCATGCTGATCGGGCGGGAGCTGTTCGAGAAGACGGCGTAAACGCATATCGGACGCCAGCACAGGACATTGGCGGTCGTTGCCCGACAGGCTATGACCGCTGTCCCAACGTCAGGAACCGCTTACTCATGACCCTCGACAAAGCCATCGTCGACGCCCTGCGCGCCGCTTCCACCGCCACCATCACCACCGTCCTCCTGAAGAAGGGGATCCGGCGCTGCTGGATGCAGGGGCCGATGCCGGCCTTCAACGCAGGGGAACGTTTGGTCGGCCGCGCCTTCACCCTGCGCTTCGTGCCCGCCCGCGAGGATCTGGCGACGCCGGAATCCTGGTCCTCCCCCCGCTCCACGCGCGGCGCCATCGAGGACATGCCTGAGGGCTGCATCGCGGTGGTCGATTCCATGGGCGTGAAGGATGCCGGTATCTTCGGCGACATCCTCACGGCCCGCATGAAGACGCGCGGCGTCACGGCTCTGGTCACGGACGGCGTGGTGCGCGATGCGGTCGGCGTCGACGGCACCGGCCTCCCCGTCTGGTGCTCGGGCGCGGCGGCCCCTCCGTCCGTGGCGGGCCTGACCTTCGTGGGCTGGCAGGAGCCGATCGGCTGCGGCGGCGTCGCGGTGTTCCCCGACGACGTCATCGTCGCCGACCAGGACGGCGTGGTGGTGATCCCGGCCGCCATGGTCGAGGAGGTCGCGAAGGCCGCCGTCGAGCAGGAGCGGCTCGAGCTGTGGATCATGCGCGAGGTCGACAAGGGCGTGCCCCTGCCCGGCCTCTATCCGCCCAATGCCGAGACCAAGGCCCGCTACGAGGCGGAATCCGGCAACAGCTAGCACTCACGGGAGGACGGGCAGCACGTGTTCTACTACGTTTCGAAAATCGCCTGGTTTTTCGCCACGCCGTCGAACCTGCTGCTCAGCCTCGTGGTGCTGGGACTGCTGATCGCCCTCACGAAGCGCCTGCGGCGGATCGGGATCGGGTTTGCCTTGGTCTTTGCCCTGGCGACCATCGCGTTCGGCCTGCTGCCGCTTGCCAACTACCTCTTCGTGCCCCTGGAAGGCCGCTTCCCGGTCTTCCAGGACGACGGCAGGCCGATCGATGGGATCATCCTTCTCGGCGGCTCCGTCGATGCGGAGGATTCGCTCAACCGGGGCTCGATCGTCGTCAACGAGGCGGCGGAGCGGGTGCTCGACGCGATCCAGCTCGCCCACCGCTATCCGCAGGCGCGTCTCCTCATCGTCGGAGGCGGCGGCACCGTGTTCGGCGACGGCACGGCGGAGGCGCCGGTCACCGCCGCCTTCATGACGAGCATCGGCATCGACTCGAACCGGATCCTCATCGAGGACAGGTCCAGGACGACCTTCGAGAACGCCATCTATTCGGTGCAGGTCGCCAAGCCCAAGGAAGGCGAGCGCTGGCTTCTGGTGACGTCCGCTTGGCACATGCCTCGCGCCATTGGCGTCTTCGAGAAGGCGGGCTTTCCCGTCATCCCCTACCCGGTCGATTTCCGGGTCGGCGGCAGCTTCCACGGCGTGCGCGGCTTCGCCACCATCTCGGACGGGCTTCGCCGCTTCGATGTCGGGGCGAAGGAATGGGCAGGCCTCGTGGCCTATTACTTGGCCGGCCACTCCAGCGAGCTCTTTCCCGGCCCTCAGGCCTCGGGCGACGGCGGCAGCGTCAGCCGGTAGATCCCGCGGAAATCGTCGGGATCGGCCGGACGTCCCTTGCGCAGGATGACGATGCGCCCCTGCTTCATCAGGCTCACGGCCGCTTGGCGCACCAGCCCCATCAGCGGGCCCCATTCGTCGGGCTTGTCGCCGCCGACCACGCGGGCCACCTCCGTCGGATCGAGATTCTTGCCAGCCCCACGCTCCGTCACCAGCGCCAGCATGGCGGTCTCGATCTCCTCAGGCGTCGGTCTTTTTGGCATGGGTCCCGCTCAGTGCCGCGATCCGCGCATCCGATATGAACTGGCGGCGCCACATCACATAGAGCACGCCCGCCGTCGCCGCCATGAAAAGATAGGCGCTGACGAACCAGCCGAGATAGGCGAGCGAAAAGAAGAAAGCTCGCTGTCCTCGGTTGAAGTGCTTGCCCGCGACCGCGTTCATCAGCCCCGCCTGCCGGGCGACGGCGAGCGCCTCGTCATGGTTGTGCGCCTTCAGCACGGGAATCGAACCGACCATGATAGCCATGTAGTTGAAGAGCCGGTAGGACCAGGCGAACTTGAAGAAGGCGTAGACGAAGACCACCGCAAGTCCGATCACTTTCAGCTCCCAGGCAAGCGGCGTCGGGGGTTCGCCGAAGGGAAGCCCCGCGAAGAGCGGCAGCACCGTATCGATGGACCGGAGAAGCGCCAGCACGCCGCCGATCGCAATGAGCGACGTCGAGGCGAAAAAGGCCGTGCCGTTCATGAGCGAGGCCAGGATCGTGGTGTCGACGATCCGGTTCTCCCGCACCACGAGCTGCTCCATCCAGCGGTGGCGGTACTGATCCATGATCCTGTTGAGGCTGCGCTGGCCTGCCGGAGAGATCTCGACGGCGGCGTGGTATCCGAGCCAGGACGCGAGGAAGAAGGCCAGCGCCGCATAGTCGATGATCGTGAAACCCAGCACATTCGCCTCCGGTTGACTCTGCCGCCATCATGCCCAGTTTGTGGGAAGCCTCAAAGCGGAGCAGCCCTCATGAGTCAAACCATCACTCGCGGCTTCAAGACGTTGCTCGACGAGGCGAACGCCAGGATCAGGACGATCCCGGTCGCCGAGGCGATCCCGATGCTCGAGCGCGAGGACACGATCTTCGTCGATCTTCGCGATCCGCGCGAACTGGAGCGCGAGGGACGCATCCCCGGCGCCGTCCACTGCCCGCGCGGGATGCTGGAATTCTGGATCGACCCCGAGAGCCCCTACCACAAGCCGGTCTTCGCCCAGGACAAGACCTTCGTGTTCTTCTGCGCCGCCGGATGGCGCTCCGCCCTCTCGACCGCCACGGCCCAGGACATGGGCTTGAAGCCCGTTGCCCATATCGAAGGTGGATTCACGGCCTGGAAGGAGGCCGGAGGGCCTGTCGACCTGTCTCCGAAGCCGCCCAAGACCTGAGCGCATTTCCTGGGACCTTTCCCTTACGACAGCGTTCCCCCTGACACCCCACCGGTCAGGAAAGTGGAGGCACCATGAAGGGAATCGTCCTGCATGCGCCGGGCGGCCTCGACCGTCTGCAACAGATCGAGATGCCGGATCCCGGAACTCCAGGTGCCGGCGAGATTCGGGTCAGGCTCCACGCCAGTTCCTTGAACTACCACGATTACGGCGTCGTCAGCGGACGGATGCCGACGGCGGACCGGCGGATCCCCATGTCGGACGGCGCCGGTGTGGTCGAAGCAGTGGGCGATGGCGTAACCGAGTTCGCGCCGGGCGACCGCGTGGTCTCCTGCTTCTTTCCCGGCTGGCTCGAGGGCCCTCCCCCGATGGCCGACTTTTCGACCGTGCCGGGCGATGGGGTCGACGGCTACGCGCGGGAGGCGGTGGTGCGCCCCGCCACCTGGTTCACGCGGGCGCCGGAAGGCTTCAGCCACGCGGAGGCGGCGACGCTCACCACGGCCGGACTGACTGCCTGGCGCGCCCTGGCGGTCAATGGCGGTCTGAAAGCGGGCGACGTGGTGCTGGTGCTCGGCACGGGCGGCGTTTCGATCTTCGCCCTGCAGATCGCGAAGGCGATGGGCGCGACCGTGATCGCCACCTCCTCGTCCGACGAGAAGCTGGAACGGGTGCGGGCGCTGGGGGCCGACCACACGATCAACTACCGGCAGCACGAGGACTGGGGTGCTCGTGCCCGCGACTGGACCGGCGGACGCGGCGTCGACCATGTGGTCGAGGTCGGCGGGCCCGGCACCCTGGGCCAGTCGATCGCGGCCGTACGCATCGGCGGGCACGTTTCGCTCATCGGCGTCCTGACAGGGCGGGCCGGCGAGGTGCCGACCGCGCTCCTCATGGCCAAGCAGGCCCGGCTTCAGGGCCTGATCGTGGGAAACAGGCGCCAGCAGACGGACTTCGTGCGGGCGATCGACGCGATCGGGTTAAGGCCGGTGATCGACCGTAAATTCGGACTCGAGCAAATTGCCGATGCGTTCCGGTACGAGGAATCGGGTGCGCATTTCGGCAAGATCTGCCTGGAATTCTGAGGTTGGGAGCCGCTCTCAGACGGTGTCGCGCACCTCGAACGACCGGATCGGAGACGAAGCCTCCTGGCTCGCCTCCACCTCCTCGATCTCTTCCACCGCGGCGCCTCTCGGCCCCTGGCGGCAGGCCTTTAGCATCACGTCCACGAGATCGCTCGGCCCCGCGAAGACGGCCTCGACGGACCCGTCCCGGCGGTTGCGAACCCATCCGTTGAGGCCATGCAGCTGGGCTTGGTGATGGGTCCAGGCGCGGTAGCCCACACCCTGGACGCGTCCGCGGATGATCACATGGAGAATGCGGTTCGAAGTCATTGCCCCTCGGATTCTGGTCATGCCGCCTGCGGCCGCGCATGATGGCTCAACGCCGCCCCAAGGCAAAGGTTCGGGTCAGGCCTCCGGCGCCTTGCGCAGGGTCCCGGTCGGCGCGCTCCAGAGCGGGCGGACGGGAGGCCGCTGAACAGGCTCGGCAGCCGTTCGGGTCTTCGGCAGCCAGCGCCCGAGGCCATGGATATAGTCTTGCGGCAGCCCGGCCTTCGTGGCCGCGTCCACGACGCTTTCCATGTAGCCGGGCTTCGGCACGCCCGGCTTGGCGCTTCGTCCGACATACACCACCGCCCGGCGGGATCCCTGTGCGGTGACGACAGGCTGGACGACCTTGGTGTAGAGCCCCGTCGACAGGCTCTCGTAGCGGTCGAGCGCCGGCACGTCCGCAAGGGCGAGGTCCCACAGGAGTCCCCAGACCGCGCGCTGCGGATCGCGCACGACGGAGGCATAGCCGCCTTCGAAGACGATGAAGCGATGGCGCATCAGCCGCGCAATGCCGACCGGCTTAGAGGCCGGGCAGCGCAGGGCCATGGCATCCTGGTCCATGTTGGACCCATAGGCGAAATAGAGGGGCATGGCGTCTCTTGGCCTAGAATTGTGGCTTCTAGAGCATCGGACCCAAAAGTGGGTCAACTTTTGGGATCGATTCCGATGCTCCACTCTCTAAGCAGCGCATCCATATTGCGGAAAACCGGACCCACTTTTCCGCACGATGCGCTAAGCGAATTCCATGATCACCGCGTCGACCGCGAGGCTGTCGCCTTCCTTGGCGTGGATTTTGGAGATAGTGCCGTCGCGCTCGGCCCGCAGCACGTTCTCCATCTTCATCGCCTCGACGATGCAGAGCGGCTCGCCGGCCTTCACCTCCTGGCCGGACTTGACGCTGATCGCCTTGACGAGCCCCGGCATCGGGCACAGGAGCTGCTTGCCCGTATCGGCCTCGGCCTTCTCGGGCATGAGCGCCGCGAGCTCGGCCTCCCGGCGGGTGTAGACCCGCACCTCGGCGGAGGCTCCCGCGTGGGACAGCACCATCCCGTTGAGGATCGGCTTCACCTGCACGGCGATGGGCTCGCCGCCGACCGCTCCGGTCCAGACCGCCTCGCCGGGACGCCAGGACGAGACGACCGGCCAAGCCTCGCCGCCGATGACGACCGCAATGCCGCCGTCGATGTCCTCGACCAATGCCTCGTGCTGCTCCCGCCCCAGCATGACCACGCGCTGGCGCTCGAACTGCACCGCCGAGATATGGCGCATCTGGCCGGAGATCTGGCGCTTGCGCTCGTTGAGAAGGTGGTCGATGGCCGCTCCGACCGCCGCCATGCGATGGGCCACGATGCCCTCGGGCGCCGGAGCCTTGAACCCTTGCGGGAACTCCTCGGCGATGAAGCCGGTGGAGAGGTGCCCCGACTGCCAGCGCGGATGCTGCATCAGGGCAGACAGGAACGGGATGTTGTGGCGGATGCCGTCGATCGCGAAGGCGTCGAGCGCCCGCGCCTGGGCCTCGATCGCCTCGATGCGCGTCGGCGCGTGGGTCACGAGCTTGGCGATCATCGGATCGTAGTAGATCGAGATCTCGCCGCCCTCGTAGACGCCGGTATCGTTGCGCACGATGACGCCGTTCTCCTCGCCCTCCTGCGGCGGGCGATAGGTCACGAGACGGCCCGTGGAGGGCAGGAAGTTGCGGACCGGATCCTCCGCGTAGATGCGGCTTTCCACCGACCAGCCGTTGAGCTTCACGTCATCCTGGGTCAGACGAAGCTTCTCGCCCGCGGCAACGCGGATCATCTCCTCGACGAGGTCGATTCCGGTGATCATCTCGGTCACCGGATGCTCCACCTGGAGGCGGGTGTTCATCTCGAGGAAGTAGAAGGACTTGTCCTGGCCGGCCACGAACTCCACCGTCCCGGCCGAGTCGTAGCCCACCGCCTTGGCGAGCGCCACGGCCTGCTCGCCCATGAGCCGGCGGGTCGCCTCGTCGAGGAGCGGGGACGGCGCCTCTTCGATGACCTTCTGGTTGCGGCGCTGGATCGAGCATTCGCGCTCGCCGAGATAGATGACGTTGCCGTGCTTGTCGCCCAGCACCTGGATCTCGATGTGGCGCGGATCGGTGATGAACTTCTCGATGAAGACGCGGTCGTCGCCGAAGGAGGATGCGGCCTCCGACTTGGCGCGGGCGAAGCCCTCCGCCACCTCGTCCGTCGAGTAGGCGATGCGCATGCCCTTGCCGCCGCCGCCGGCGGAGGCTTTGATCATCACCGGATAGCCGATCTCGTTGGCGATGGTGACCGCCTGCTCCGGCCCTTCGATCACCCCGAGGAAGCCCGGCACCGTCGAGACCTTGGCGGCGGCAGCCGCTTTCTTGGACTCGATCTTGTCGCCCATGGCGGCGATCGCGCCGGGATTGGGACCGATGAACACGATACCGGCCTCGGCCAGCGCCTTCGGGAAGGCCTCGCGCTCGGACAGGAAGCCGTAGCCCGGATGGACCGCCTGGGCGCCGGTCTGCTTGCAGGCCTCCACGATCTTCTCGATGACGAGATAGGACTCGGCCGCGGCCGCCGGGCCGATATGCACCGCCTCGTCCGCCATCTCCACGTGGAGCGCATCGCGGTCCGCGTCGGAATAGACGGCCACGGTCTTGATGCCCATGCGCCGGGCAGTCTTGATGACACGGCAGGCGATCTCGCCCCGGTTGGCAATCAGGATCTTGTCGAACATGAGCCCTCGAACGCAGCAAGCCGAAAATTATTTAGCCCCACTCCCGTTACTGCACATCGGCGCATTCGGGAAGCGGGGCTTGGGTCAGCATTTAGCGTAAGAGGGCGTTTTGCCGGATCAGGCGGCCATCCGCTGCATCCGGGCGTGCTGGCGCCCGCGCATGATGAAGTCGAGGAGAGCCGCGTCCACGTGCTGGGTCTCGTCGAGGATCGCATAGGCGATGTTCATCGCGGTCTCGGTCGGGCCGCCCACATCCAGGGCGGTCGTGAGCCACATAGCGTCGTCGTTGGTCACCACGCCGGTTGGACGCATGGACCAGACCATGAAGTCGACGATGAGCGCGGTGAGCGCCGGACCCCAGCCCTCATGGGCGTCGAGGGTGCGGTCGAGAGCCAGCAGCGCCTCGGCCTCGATGCGGGTCATGATGCCGTATTCCAGGATCTCGCGCTGAAGTTTTTTCACGTCTTCGGCACAGATATATTTGTTGTCGATGACCGTTTCGATGAAATCGCGAAGGTTATTCTTGATCATCTGTTTGACTCCCTCCGGCTTTTGTTGGGTGCCGGTTGATCTCTTGTCCGGGTATGACTTTTGCACGGGGACAGGGGCCAAACCGTTAATGTGCAATTCTGAATCACCGTTGAGGTTAAGCGTTGTTGAGACTCTTTGGTTGCGAGATTCTTGCCGAGTCGGCGTCGCCACGCACAAAGCCTTGCGCCGCTTCCGTTTGCGCAGGATCTCCCTCCATGTCGGATCGACTCGTCCGAGAGTGTCCCGGCCCCTCCTTCAGAAAGCAGTAAGGTGTTCATTCTCTTAAAATACAAGGATTTCCGGGCTCAAAGCCGCTCTTGGCCTTCGACCTCGGCGAGCGCGGGTTAACGTCGGAAACGTCCGGCCGTCAGATGGGCTGCCGCCGGGGCGGAATTGCCTCCTACGCAGCGAGGCCGGAAAACCCGCAGCACTTTGCCGGCCCTTTCTCAATCCGTGGAACCGATAGATGGCGAGACCGTCTATCCGGGATCGAACTCACACAAGGGGCTTAAAGCCATGAAAGCCTTCGGATACGCCGCGAAGTCCGCCACCAGCCCGCTGGGCCTGTTCCAGTTCGAGCGCCGGGAGCCCGGGCCCCGGGACGTCGAGATCGAGATCCTCTATTGCGGCGTCTGCCACTCGGACGTCCACACCGCCCGCGACGAATGGGGCGGCGCGGTCTATCCCGTCGTGCCGGGCCACGAGATCGTCGGCCGCGTGACGAGGGTCGGCTCCGATGTGACGAAGTTCAAGCAGGGCGACCTCGCCGGCGTCGGCTGCATGGTCGATTCCTGCCGCCACTGCATCAACTGCGACGATGGGCTCGAGCAATACTGCGAGCACGACTTCACGGGCACCTACAACAGCGTCGACAAGCGCTCCGGTGGCGTCACCTACGGAGGTTATTCGAACACCATCGTGGTCGACGACCATTTCGTCTTGCGCATGCCGGACAACCTCGACCCGGCCGCGGCCGCGCCGCTCCTCTGCGCCGGCATCACCACCTATTCGCCCCTGCGCACCTGGGGCGTGGCCAAAGGCCATAAGGTGGGCGTGGTCGGCCTCGGCGGCCTCGGCCACATGGCCGTGAAGCTTGCCCATGCCATGGGGGCGCATGTGGTGCTCTTCACCACCTCGCCCAACAAGGTCGAGGACGGGCTGCGCCTCGGCGCGGACGAGGTGGTCGTCTCCCGCGACGCCGACGCCATGGCGAAGCACAACGGCACCTTCCACTTCATCCTCAACACGGTGGCGGCACCGCACAATCTCGACCCGTTCCTGGCCCTGTTGCGTCGCGATGGCACCATGACGCTCGTGGGCGCTCCGGGCGAGCCTCACCCCTCCCCCAACGTGTTCAACCTGATCATGAAGCGCCGCCGTCTCGCCGGCTCGCTCATCGGCGGCATTGCTGAGACACAGGAGATGCTCGATTTCTGCGGCCAGCACGGCATCGTGTCCGACATCGAGCTGATCCCGATCAGCCGGATCAACGAGGCCTGGGACCGGATGGTCCGCAGCGACGTGAAGTACCGCTTCGTGATCGACATGGCGTCCCTGAAGCAGGAGACGCGAGCCGCTTAAACCTCGAGCACGCCCGTCTCGAAGAAGCGCTCCATCGCCGCCTCGGCGGCGCGGATGTCGATTCCGCGCTGCTTGAGCCATGCATCATCCAGATGGGTACTGCGGTAGCGCTCGCCGGAATCGCACAGCAGCGTCACCACCGAGCCCTGCTCGCCCGCCAGCACCATGTCGCTCACGATCTGGGCTACGGCCCAGAGATTGGTGCCGGTCGAGCCGCCGCAGGAGCGGCCGATGCGGCGCGAGAGCACCCGTGCCGCCGCAAGGCTCGCCGCATCCGGCACCGCATAGGCCGCGTCGATCAGCTCCGGGATGAAGGAGGGTTCGCAGCGCGGGCGGCCGATGCCTTCGATGACGGACGGCGTGCACGCGACGGTGCAGATGCTGCGGTCGGCGAGATGCCGGTGGAACACGGACGCTTCCGGGTCCGCGAGGCAGAGCTTGGTCGGCAGGCGGCGGTAGCGGATGTAGCGACCGAGCGTCGCCGAGGTGCCGCCCGTGCCGGCGCCGACCACGACCCAGGCCGGGACGGGATGCTCCTCCTGGGCCATCTGGCTGAAGATCGATTCCGCGATGTTGTTGTTGCCGCGCCAGTCCGTGGCCCGTTCCGCGTAAGTAAACTGGTCCATATAATGGCCGCCGAGCTCTTCCGCGAGCCGCGCGCTCTCGGTGTACATCTCGGCCGGAGAATCCACGAAATGGCTTTCGCCACCATAGAAGGCGATCTGAGCGATCTTTTCGGCCGAGGTCGAGCGCGGCATCACGGCGATGAAGCGCAGTCCCAGCATGCGGGCGAAGTACGCCTCCGACACCGCCGTCGACCCGCTCGACGCCTCAACGATCGTCGTCTCCGGCCCGATCCAGCCGTTGCAGAGCCCGTAGAGAAACAGCGAGCGCGCCAGCCGGTGCTTCAGGCTCCCGGACGGATGGGTCGATTCATCCTTCAGGTAGAGCGCGACTCCCGGCGCGCCCGGCAGCGGCACCTGCAGGAGATGAGTGTCCGACGACCGGTTGAAATCGGCCTCGATGATCTGGATCGCGTGGGCGACCCAGGCGCGGTCGCGGGGAATGGTCATGGCGGTCTGCCTTGTTGCGGTCCTCGATGCGGCGTGCGTGCCGATCACCGGCTTGGAAAGAAAGGGTTACTTTGGCCTTGAGCCGTCTGTCGAGCGGAAAGCCGCCTCTTAGCCCCCGTAGCAGTGACGGCGAACGAAGCCCGCGAGGTTGGCGATACTAGCGGTCGTGAGATCGACCGCTTCAATGCGGAAAAGTCCCGCCGTCTCGTGGCTGCAGACCTGAACGGTTGTCGAGGCGCCGTCGCGTCTCAGGAGACAATAGGCACCGTATCGATGAGCTCCTTGTTCCGTACTGACCGGCAGGTCGAGGCCGGCGATGCAGACCGCGAGTCGACCGGAAATGTTCGCCCTCTTCATGCCGGCCGCGAAGGAAGGGATCCGTCCCATGCTTTCCTCGTGAGACATTCTCACGAAGTCATGGCTCTCCCCGCCGATCTGGATCGTCTCGGCCCCGGCACGCCCCGGATGCTGCCATGGCAGAACCGACAGCATCGAAGCAAGACATGCGATGACCCGGAATCGCCTCATGGATCCACGGCCTCTTGGGAAGGCGTTTCGCCCGGAGCCTCTATCCTATCTTACAATGGGATATTGTCGTGCTTCTTCCAGGGCTGCTCCGTCTCCTTGTGACGGAGCATGGCGAGCGCCCTGGCGATCCGCCGCCGCGTCGAATGCGGCATGATCACCTCGTCGATGTAGCCGCGCTCGGCCGCCACGAAGGGCGACATGAAGCGGTCCTCGTATTCCTTGGTACGGGCCGCGATCTTCTCCTGGTCGCCGAGGTCCTGGCGGAAGATGATCTCGACCGCGCCCTTGGCGCCCATGACGGCGATCTGGGCGGTGGGCCAGGCATAGTTCACGTCGCCGCCGATGTGCTTCGAGGCCATCACGTCATACGCACCGCCGAAGGCCTTTCGGGTGATGACCGTAACCAGCGGCACCGTGGCCTCGGAATAGGCGAAGAGCAGCTTGGCGCCGTGCTTGATGAGGCCGCCATATTCCTGGGCCGTGCCGGGCAGGACGCCGGGCACGTCCTCGAAGGTGACGATCGGGATGTTGAAGGCGTCGCAGAAGCGCACAAAGCGGGCGGCCTTGCGGGAGGCATCCGAGTCGAGCACGCCCGCCAGCACCATCGGCTGGTTGGCCACGAAGCCGACCGTGCGGCCCTCGATGCGGCCGAAGCCGGTGATCATGTTCCGGGCGAAGGCTTCCTGGATCTCGAAGAAGTCGCCCTCGTCCACGATCTTCAGGATCAGCTCCTTCATGTCGTAGGGCTTGTTCGGGTTGTCCGGGATCAGGGTGTCGAGGCTCTCGTCCACCCGGTTCGGGTCGTCGAAGCTCGGGATCTCCGGCACGCCGTCCATGTTGTTGGCGGGCAGGAAGTCGATGAGGCGGCGCACCTGGAGCAGCGCCTCCACATCGTTGTCGTAGGCCCCGTCCGCCACCGAGGACTTGGTGGTGTGGATCTTGGCCCCGCCCAGCTCCTCGGAGGTCACCGTCTCGTTGGTGACGGTCTTCACCACGTCCGGCCCGGTGACGAACATGTAGGAGCGGTCGCGCACCATGAAGATGAAGTCGGTCATGGCGGGCGAATAGACGTCGCCGCCCGCGCAGGGACCCATGATGACCGAGATCTGCGGGATGACGCCCGAGGCGATCACATTGCGCTTGAACACCTCGCCGTAGCCGCCGAGCGCCGCCACGCCCTCCTGGATGCGGGCGCCGCCGGCATCGAACAGGCCGACGATGGGAGCCCGCATCTTGAGCGCCATGTCCTGGATCTTGGTGATCTTCTGGGCATGGGCCTCGGAGAGCGAGCCGCCGAAGACCGTGAAGTCCTTGGCAAAGACGAACACCGTGCGGCCGTTGACCGTGCCCCAGCCGGTGACGACGCCGTCTCCCGGGATCTTCACCTTCTCCATGCCGAAATCGGTCGAGCGGTGCTCGACGAACATGTCGAACTCCTCGAACGAGTTCTTGTCGAGCAGGAGCTCGATGCGCTCGCGGGCCGTGAGCTTGCCGCGGGCGTGCTGCGCCTCGATCCGCTTCGTGCCGCCGCCGAGCCGGGCCTGCGCCCGCCTGTCTTCAAGTCGCTCGAGAATGTCTTTCATGGGTGATCCCTCAGGCCGGGAGAGCAATTTCCTCCCGCTTAGCACAGCCGTAGGGGATCAGACATCCCACTATGGTGTGTCTTGGGGGCCACTTCACACATTACCTGGTGGAAGCTAGAGAGTGGGCGGGAATAACATTCCTATACTGATTTTGGGGGCAACAATGAAAAACACTCATCGGCTCGCAGCCGTCGCTGCGACCGTTTCGCTGCTGGCCGCGGGCTGCGCCAGCCGTTCGGAGGAAGTCGCCGCGTCCTACGTCTCCGCTCACACCTACAGCGGCTACAGCTGCAAGGAGCTGAGCCAGGAGGCGCAGCGGGTCTCCAGCGCGGCCGCCGCCGCCGCCGGCGTTCAGGATTCGCAGCGCACGAAGGACACGGTCGCCACGACCGCCGCCATCGTCATCTTCTGGCCGGCCGCCTTCTTCGTCGGTGGCAACAACGCTCAGACGGCGGAGCTCGCCCGCCTCAAGGGCCACATGCAGGCCATCGAGGAAGCCTCGATCCAGAAGAAGTGCGGCATCAGCTTCCAGCGCGCCTGAGCTGGCCGATCCCAAGGGAAAAGCCGCCGTTCCCGGCGGCTTTTTTATTGTCGCGAGAGGCGGAAGACCTCGGAGGCGGCCCGGAAATCGGCCTCGCGCTTCCGCCGGCGCTCCATCGCCTCGTAATCCTCGCCCCAGAGGCTTTCCTGGTAATGCTCGTCCACATGGGCGGCCGCCCAGGCCTGATCGGCGTCGATGATCCGGGAGGCATGCGCCAGGGCGATCAGGACGGACCCCGTCAGGGTCGTCATCACGTGAAGCGCCGCCAGGGAGAAAGGCGAGTCGTATTCCTCAAGCACCCCGCGAATGGCGGACACCGCCTCGTCGGGCTGCACCACGTGCATCACGCCCTGGGCCAGGGAGAACCGTGCCCCGTGGGTATCGCGCGCCCAGTCGAGAACCGGGTTCCATGCCTCGTCCTGAGCCCTGGCCAGACGCTCCGGCTCGCCCGCCCGGTAATAGGTCAGGTCGGAGCCCGCATAGCGCACGAGATCGTCCACCACCTCCGCCTGGCGGGGGGCGACGCCGTCGATGGCGGAATTGACGATGCGGGTCAGCGGCATGGTCGAGGTGTCGATCTCTTCGCCCTGGGCACCCCATTCCGCAGCAAGAGCCTCGGCGAGGCCGCGGGACGGCACCGCCAGGTCCTGCCGGTTCGGGGTCTTCGCCGTGCGCCCGTCTAGCACGAGGAAGAACAGCCCCTCCCGCTCCTCGACACCGGCTTCCTTGTAGAAGCGCTTGGGCAAGGTGGGCTTCATGCCGGCCTGTGCGGCCCGCATCGGGTTCGGCTCGTCCGCCGAGGGAAACCAGTCTCGGGAATCTGTCATGGGTTTCAGATAGTCGATTAGGCTGCCGGTTGCGAGGGATGGTCCAGGAAGTTGCGCAGGGTCCGGTCGAGCTCGTCGTACGAGTTGACGATTCGGCTCGCGCCGGCCTCGTTCAGCGCGGCCACCGGCTGGAAGCCCCAGGATACCCCGATGGGCAGCACGCCGGCCGCTCGGGCCATCTCCATGTCGTAGCTGGAATCGCCGATCATCACCGTCTCGTGCGGCGCCGCCCCGACCTCCTCCATGGCCTGGAGAATCATGGCCGGATGCGGCTTGGACGGCGCATCGTCGGCGGTCTGGATGGTGGTGAAGACCGCATGCCAGCCGTGGCGGTCGAGGAGATGCGCGACGCCGCGCCGAGACTTGCCCGTCGCGATGCCGAGCAGCGCGTCCTCGCGGCGGCTGAGCCATCCGAGGCAATCCTCGGCTCCGGGGAAGAGCGGCTCCGCATGGGCCGGGTCCTGGCGCAGGGTCCCGAAGGCGTCCTTGTAGGCCTGGACCAGCCCGTCGATCGGTGCTTTAGGGCCCACGAGCACCGTGAAGGCCTCGGCCAGGGACAGGCCGACGATGGAAAGGGAGGCTTCTCGGCTCGGAGGCTCCAGGCCGAAAGCCGCGAAGGCGGCATGCTGCGCGGCGACGATGATGTTCTGGCTATCGACCAGCGTGCCGTCGACGTCGAAGAGAACGAGTTTCAAGGGCCTGGCCTTCTTCAGGAGCAGCCCGGCCTCGATAGGGACGAACGGCCGGGGACGCCGCTTTATCGGCGTTCAGCGACCTATAGCGGCAGGCGGGGCCGGATCAAGCGGATCCGCGACGGACGGCGGTCAGGAGGCCGGATTGGTGCGATCCGGGTTGTTGCCGCCCGACTCGAGCAGGCACACCAGCACGAAGAGGCTGACCACCGCCAGAACCTCCGCCCCAGACTCGAGCCAGGTCGGCACCGCGTCCCGCAGGGGCCCGACGGCGAGGATCGAAAGTACGAAGGAAATGAGAGCGCTCCAGACGAACATCGCGGCTGTCCCATATGTTTGGAGGGGGAAATATCACGGTCTGGATGAACGGAACATGACAAACCTCCGCCCATGAACAGGCGGAGGTCTGTTTTGTCGAAAGTGGTTGACGCTTATCCGCGGGTGCGGGCGCGGATCATGTAGGTGTCGAAGGCGTACTCGGCCACTTGGAACCAGAGGTATTCCTCGTTCCGGAACGCGCGGATCGAATCGATCATCTTCTTGAAGTCGGCGTTCTGGGCGGAGATTTCGGCATAGACCTCGTTGGTCGCCTTGTAGGCCGCGTCGAGGATCTCCTGGGAGAACGGACGAAGCTGCGCGCCGGCGCCCACGAGGCTGCGCAGGGCGGCCGGGTTCTTGGTGTCGTACTTGGCCAGCATGTCGAGGTTCGCGGCCATGCAGGCGGTCTCCAGGATCGCCTGATAGTTCTTCGGCAGCGATTCCCATTTGGCCTTGTTGAAGAGGAAGTGGAGCGTCAGGCCACCTTCCCAGAAGCCAGGATAGTAGTAGAACGGCGCGACCTTCTGGAAGCCGAGCTTCTCGTCGTCGTAGGGGCCGATCCACTCGGCGGCGTCGATGGTTCCGCGCTCGAGGGACGGGTAGATGTCGCCGCCCGCGACCTGCTGAGGAATGACGCCGAGCTTCGCCATGACCTGACCGGCGATGCCGGCGATGCGCATCTTCAGGCCCTGGAGGTCCTGGACGGTCTTGATCTCCTTGCGGAACCAGCCGCCCATTTGGGTGCCGGTGTTGCCGCCCGGCAGGGCATAGAGGTTGTGCTTGGCCATGAACTCGTTCACGAGGCCGATGCCGCCGCCATGATACTGCCAGGCATTGAGCTGGCGGGCGTTCAGCGTGAACGGAACGGCCGCCGCGGCCGCGAAGGTCGGGTCCTTGCCGACATAGTAGTAAGAGGCCGTGTGGGCCATCTCGACCGTGCCGCCCGAGACGGCGTCGGCCGCCTGGAAGGTGCCGACGATCTCACCGGCCGCGAAGGGCTGGATGACGAACTTGCCCTCGGTCGCCTCGGAGACGTACTTGGCGAGGAAGTCGGCCGCGCCGTAGATCGTGTCGAGGGATTTCGGGAAGCCCGACGTCAGACGCCAGCGAATCTCCGGATTCGACTGGGCGATGGCCGGCTTGGCGACGGCGCCGGCGGCCAGTCCGGCGCCGGCTGCGGCAAGGAAGTTGCGGCGTTTCATAGTTGTCTTCTCCTGTCTCGGGACGTTCGTTCCCCAAGGTCACGGCATCAGGCGATGCACCAAGCCAAGTAAAGAGAGTCTTAGGATCGCTTTGATCTTGCCGGGACCAAACGGCCACCTCTGCAAGACATGCATGACGCGGCACATGACTGAGCGACGTAGCCGAGAACGTTACGGAACTGAAGACACGAATTCGGTATCGCTGTGGAAGTGGACCCGTGCTCGCACTGCTTCAAAAGGAAAGGGCGAAGGTTTTCCCTCGCCCGGTCAGCGTTCATTCAAGATCTCGCGGCCTCAGCCGCTCTGCTCCTTCTGCGAAGCGCTCATGCGTCCGCGGTTCTCCGCGTCTACGAGCGCTGCCGCGAGCTTCTGACGGCCCTTCGCAAGATCCTCGTCGTTGGGAAGATGAATCCCGAGCTCCATCAGAATTCGGGTAGCTTCATCGAGACGCGAATCGGACATCGGCAGACTTCCACAGAGCGATTACTTGCTATGAGAATGCTGGCTGCCGAGCTTTGTTCCGGAATGATAGGCGCGGCTGCTCAGTCCTTCGCGGCATCCGATTTCTTGAGCCCTTTGGCGATCGCCCCCGCAAGCGGGACGAGCAGGTTGGGCAGCAGGTTGTCGAGCGGATGGTGCGCGAAGCCGGTGATGGCTCGACGCACGCCGCGGATTTCCTCCCGTAACTCGACGAGCTGAGCCTGGACCACAAGCGCATCGGCTTCGAGGTTCTCGAGCGCGTTGTTGCGAACCTCCAGCGCCAGCTCCATCTCGCGCCCGGGCGCGGTCCGCCCTGCCGCGAAGAGGAGAATGCCCGCCAGGAGAACGTTGCCTGCGCTGACCGCAGCGGCCGCCCATATCGCCCCCCAGATCTGCTGCAGAGCGAAGAAAACCGCGAGGTTCGCCATGAGGAATGCGAAGAGGCCAAGAAGGACGGCAGCGCCCCTCAACCCTGAACGGACCATCATCTGCCGCAGACGGACATCCGCGATGATGGATTCGGCCCGCCACAGGACCCGGAGATTTCGAACTACGTTCTCCATGACGCCTCACCCTCTCCCCACCAGCCGCCCGATCGCGACTCCCAAGACAAATGCGCCGAGCACAGCCGCAAGCGGATGCTTCGCGACGGCTTCCTCGGCATTGTCCGCGATCTCGGACAGAGCCTGCTCAAGCTCCTGCCACTGTCCCGAAGGAGCAGATTGAGGGACTTCGGGCGCCGCCTCCTCCTGTGTGCTGGCTACGGCTTCGGATTGCGTTCTGCGCCCCAGCTCGTCGCGTAGGGTGCGAAGTTCCTGGTGGAGGTTCTCCCGGCCCGGCATTGCTAGAGAGCCTTGCGAACCCGCTGGAACGCGTCCCTGAGCTCGGAGCCGAGGATCTGCAGGGCGTCGCCCACGTCTTTCGCGCTCCGGTCGAGCTCCGCCTTGCGCTCGAAGTTCTCCCAACGCTTCTCGATCTCGGACCACTCGGTCTGGAGGTCCTTGGAGCCTAGATGGATCTTCAGCTTGATCTCGTCCCGCGTGCGCTTGAGGTCTTCGATCAGATTGGAAAAGTCAGGCATCGTCGCCTCTCCGTCAGTCGGCCGCAGAAGCGCGCCTCACGTCATCGAAGAAAGCACCTCTGCAGCAGCCAAGCTTTGCGGGAGATCAAATTCCTGTCAAATCCCTCTATGCGCTCTCGACATCGAGCGCCCGCATCCGCGCTTCCAGCGCCGCCTTCACGCCCGGCCACTCCTCCCGGATGATGCTGTAGACCACGGTGTCGCGCACGTGCCCGTCCGGCATGATCATGTGCCGGCGAAGGATGCCGTCGAGCTTGGCTCCCAGCCGTTCGATGGCGGCGCGGGACTGGTCGTTGAGGTGGTGCGTCCTGAGTTCGACCGCGTTGCAGCCCAGGGTCTCGAAGGCATGCCGCAGCATCAGGAATTTGGCATGGGTGTTGACGAAGCTTCGCTGCCACGATCTCGCGATCCAAGTCGTGCCGATCTCGACCCGGTGGTTTGCAGCGTCGATGTTCATGTAGCGGGTCGACCCCACCACCCGGTCGCCATCGCGCACGACCGTCGCGAAGGGAAGCGCGAGGCCGGCCGCCTGCAGCTCGAGCGCCTTCTCGATATAGGCCGTGAAACCTTCCGGCCGTGGGACGGTGGTGGTCTTCTTCTCCCAGAGCGCACCATCGCTCGCGGCTTCGGCGAGGGCGGCGGCGTCGTTCATGGTGAGGGGGCGCAGGGTCAGACGGTCCGTAGAGAGCGTCACGGGCGCGATGGTGAGCATATTGGGTGCCTCCGGTCTGCCGTGTTGTCTCCTATCGGAGACTGCAGCGCAACGGCCTAAGGC
>JAFAAP010000027.1 GCA_023426505.1 Pseudomonadota bacterium | reverse complement strand
CCTCTTCCTGATCGGCGCCGCCGTCGCGGTCTTTCTCCTGGTCGCGTTGGTTTTTCGCTTCACGAGCTTCGGACTGGACATCCGGGCCGTCATCCAGAACTCCCGCATGGCGGAGTCGCTCGGCGTGGACGCGTCGTCGGTGTATCGCAATGCATTCGGCCTGGGCGCAGCCTTGGCCGCTCTTGCCGGCGTCCTGATCGCGCCGCTCACCGTGGTGGTGGCGCAGATGGGCGTCAACTACCTGGCGCGCTCGTTCTTTGTCGTGATCATCGGTGGGGTTGGAAGCCTCGGCGGGGTTCTGGCGGGAAGCGGCGTTGTCGGAGGGTTCGAGACGCTTCTTGGCTACTGGATCCCCGTGACAGTCGCGCAGGCCCTGGTGCTCGGGTTCGCCATCGTCCTGATGCGCTTCCGGCCCAGCGGCCTCGCGCCGGCATAGGAGAGCAGGCATGATAGCCGGGAAGACGAAAGCAAGGCGTTCTGCACGGGATCGGAGGTGGGCCGGCGGCGTGGCGGCCGTTTTTCTGGTCCTCGCCTGTGCTCCTTTGGGCCTCGACAACTTCGGCGTCGAAGGGCTGCGCGACGTGTTGCTGTTCGCGACCTTCGCGGTGAGCCTCGACCTGTTCTGGGGGCGCACGGGCATCCTGAGTTTCGGCCACGCGACCTTCTTCGGATTGGGTGCCTACGGGATGGCGATCGCCACGGTGGTGCTATCGCTCGATCCGTCCTACGGTAGCCTCGCCGGCCTCGGGCTAGGGGTGGCCCTGGCGGCCGCGATGGCTCTGGCTATCGGGTATTTCATCATCTACGGCGGAGTCCGTGAAGCCTATTTCACCATCATCACGCTTGCACTCACGCTGATCGGCTACAATATCGCGGTGGGCTGGTCGAGCGTCACCGGAGGCGACTCGGGACTGATCGGGGTTCCGCCCCTGTCCGTCGCCGGCCTGACTCTGTCGACGGCCATCCAGCAGTTCTATCTGGCCTGGGGTCTTCTGGCCGCAGCGATCTTCGGCAGCTGGCTTGTTCTCAGAGGGCGTTACGGTCTCCTCTTGAAAGCCATCCAGGACAACGAGGTGAAAGCTCAGACCCTCGGGCACAACACCTCCCTGATCCTGCTCGTGATGTTTGTAGCCTCCGCGGTGATCGGCGCACTGGCGGGCGCGATTTACGTCACCGCAACGGGCTTTGTGGCCCCCGACATGATCGGTCTCATCCTGTCGACGGAGGTCATTATGTGGGTCGCCGTCGGCGGCCGCGGCTCCCTCATCGGCGCCGCTCTGGGAGCGATGCTCGTCTGGTATCTGCAACAGCAGATCAGCAGTATCAGCACCAGCCTGTGGCCCCTGTTCCTTGGATGCTTCTTCGTTCTGATGGTGTTTCTGTTCCCGGACGGCTTGCCGGCGCTGGGCGAACGGATCACGCGCCAGGTCAGGTCACGGGTGCCCAGCCTCGAGAGGAAGCAATGAGACGACCCATCCTCAGCACCTCACGTCTGACGCGTCAGTTCGGCGGTCTCACGGCCGTCGATGACGTCTCGATCGAGATAGACCCGGGGACTGTTCAATGCATCATCGGCCCCAACGGCGCCGGGAAAAGCACTCTCCTCAACATGCTCTGCGGAACCCTGCAGCCGAGTTCCGGACAGATCCTGTATGACGGGAAGAGCCTGCTCGGACTCCAAAAACACGAGATTGCCCGTCTGGGGATCGCCCGCAAGTTCCAGGTTCCCACCGTGTTCAACTCGCTGACCGTCGAGGAAAACCTGATCGTTGCGGAAACGGCCAATTCTCACGGGTCGAGTAGGGATGTCGACGAGACGCTGGCGATGGTCGAGTTGGGAGACGTCGCGCAGGTGAAAGCGGAGTTCCTGGCGCACGGCCAGAGGCAATGGCTGGAAATCGGAATGGCCCTGATGGCAAAGCCCCGCCTGCTGCTGCTCGACGAGCCGACGGCCGGCATGACATCCGATGAAACGGCGAAAACGGCATCCCTCATTCGCGGATTGCTCGGCCGGGTGACGGTACTGGCCATCGAGCACGACATTCACTTCATCCGGGCGCTCGACTGCCACACCATCGTGATGCACCAGGGGCGGATCCTGGTATCGGGGTCCTTCGAGGCCATCGAACGCAATGAAACCGTCCGCGATGTTTACCTGGGAAGGCAGTAGCCGATGCTGTCAGTCCGCAATCTCAGCGCTGGATACGACTCCGTTCCGGTCTTGGACAACATCGCGTTCGATGTACGCGCAGGCGAGATCGTCGTGATCCTCGGTCGAAACGGGGTCGGGAAGAGCACACTCATGAAGACCCTGTCGGGCGTTCTCCCGCCGAGCTCGGGGTCGGTGGTCTTTCAGGGCACCGAAATCGCCGGGTGGCGCTCCAGCCGGATCGCCCGGCAAGGCCTCGCCTACGTGCCCCAGGGGCGCGGCATCTTTCCGAAGCTGACGGTGCAGGAAAACCTTTTGCTCGGGACCCGTGCCAGGCGCGACAGGTCGGGCGCCATTCCGGAGACCATCTACACCCATTTCCCTATTCTGCGCGAACGGGCCTCCCAGCACGGCGGGACCCTGTCGGGCGGGCAGCAGCAGCAGCTCGCGATCGGTCGAGCGATGTGCGGCGATCCGCGGCTTCTGCTTCTCGACGAGCCCTCGGAGGGGATCCAACCGAATATCGTCTGGCAAATCGGCCAGTTCCTGAGAACGATTGCCCGGGAGAGCCAGATATCGGTCGTGCTGGTCGAACAGAATCTGGACCTTGCACTCAACGTTGGAGATCGCTGTCTCGTGATGGAAAAAGGGCGCATCGTCCACAGCGGCACGCCTGACGAGTTCCGCAACGAAGAGGTCCTCCGAAAATTCCTGGCGATCTAGGCCAGTCACTATGCCGTCATGCACGGCAACCTTGGAGAAGGCACATGGAGATGAGCAAGGTTTCGCGTCGTACAGCCATCAAGTCCCTGGTCGGTACGGCAGCTCTGGCCGGAGCAGTCACCGGCTTTCCGGCGATCCTGCGCGCGCAGGACAAGATCAAGCTTGGGTTCCTGTCCGGTCTGACCGGCCTCGAGACACTGCTCGGCGAGACCCAGCTGAACTGCTTCAAGCTCGCGGTCGACGAAGTGAACGCCGCAGGCGGTGCGGGCGGGCGGCAGATCGAATATGTCGTCGAGGATGATCAAACGACGACCCGCGGCGCGATCGACAAGGCGCGCAAACTCATCTCCCAGGACAAGACGGACGCGATCATCGGCTTGATTGCCAGCCTTGAGCACGTCGCAGCCCGGAGTGTTACCACACCCAACAAAAAGCTTCTGATCTATACGACCTACTTTGAAGGAGGTGTCTGCGAAAAATACTTTTTCGCAACCAGCCAAGTGCCGAACCAGCAAATTGACCCAACCGTGGATTGGCTGAGCGGCAATGTGGGCAAGAGCGTTTATATTCTCGCATCAGACTACATCTGGCCGCGCAAGAGCACGGACTCCATCCGTGCTGCCTTTGACCGAATTGGCGGCAAGGTACTAGGTGCGGAATATTACCCCTTTGGCACCCAGGACTTTGGGCCTGCACTGGACCGCATTCGCGCGGCCAATCCTGATATGGTTTGGATGATGGTCGCGGGATCGGATGCGATCACTGCGTTGAAGCAGTATCGAAGCTTTGGGATCAAGTCACAGCTCGTCTCGAACGGACTCGACGAGCTATTCAGCTTCTCGCACCCGGAGTTGACGGAAGGCGCGTTGTCCAACCAGGCTTATTACATGACCTTGGATAACTCGAAGAACCAGGCATTCGTAGCAGCCTATAAAGCGAAATTTGGTGCCGACAAGCCAATCAACGCCATCGGCGAGGCGGCCTATGATGCGGTTCACCTCTATGCACTTGCTGTTGCCAAGGCCGGAAGCACGGACGTCGAGAAGGTCATTCCGGCGATGAGGAGCGTTGAGTTTGAGGCGCCACAAGGGCGGATCAACTTCGCGGCCAACAACATGCTGCGAGCTAACAGTCTTCTCGGTCGTGGGAAACCAGACGGAAATTGGGAGATCGTCAAGAACTTTGGTCAGATCGATCCGATCGTTCCAGGTTGCTCCCTCTAGCCCGACGCATGCATCGTCACGGTGCCAACAGGGAGAACATTGATGGTCGCGCAGTTACCAGTCTCAAGCGCGAGGGCGGCCTTGGCTGCCCTCGCCAATGGTGATTTCTCAGCCGTAGAGTTAACCCAAGCCTGTCTTCACCGGATTGGGGCTTTGAATCCCCACATCCAGGCATTCCGGGATGTGATCGCTGAGAGGGCGCTCGAGGATGCTTCCCGAGCGGATGAGCGCCGGCGTCGGGGCGGGGCGGTCGGGTCGCTCGATGGCCTTCCCATTGCTATCAAGGAAAATGTCGACACGACCCCTGCGCGGTGTCCGGCTGGGCTGAGTTTTCGACACGACTACCGCCCGACGCAGGACGCTGCGGTGACGGCGGCCCTGCGTGGGGCTGGCGCCGTGGTTCTGGGCGTGACAGTCAGTGATCCAGGAGCGTTCGGGGTGCGAACGGCAGAGGTGACCCACCCCCAGCAGCCGTCATTGAGTGCTGGCGGATCAAGCGGCGGATCGGGGGCGGCGCTTGCTGCGGAGCTTTGCTTTGGCACTATCGGGACAGATACAGGTGGGAGTATCAGAGTGCCCTCCGCCTGTTGCGCGATTGCTGGGCTCAAGCCGACGCGGGAGCGTGTGTCGCTCGACGGTGTCTTTCCCCTCGTCTGGTCACTGGATCACGTTGGACCAATGGCCAAAACAGTCGCCGATGTGGACCTGCTTGCGGCGACCCTTGATCCGACGGGATTTGCTGCGCCCCCGCGGCTGGGCAGGAAGATTGTGGGCTACGACCCTGGATACTTCGCGGATGCGGAACAGGTGGTCCGGGAGGACTTTGAGTCTGTTCTCGCGGCCTGCCGGGATCTTGGGTACATCGTCACCGAGGTCTCGCTGCCAAAGCCAAACGAGGTATTGCCAGTCCATGGAAAGATCTTTTCGATTGAGTCCTATGCCTTCTACAACAGCACCTACCCCGATGCTCTCAGAGAGTATCCGACCCTTGCGGCAGATATGTTTGCCTATGCTCAATCTTTGGGGCCCGAGACCTATGTGCTTGCAATGCGCCAGAGAGCGGCCCTCACGCAACGAGTGCAGGCTGTGCTTGACGAGGTCGATTTTGTGTTGACTCCGACGCTCCCCCTACTGCGACCGATCAAGGATGCCGAAGGGTTTATGATCGGCGATCAGTGGGTCGAGTTCACATTCGCTCTGGTTCGCTACACGTGCCTGTTCGATCATACAGGCCATCCTGTGCTCGCGATGCCAATGGGCATCCAAGGTCCTGGCTTGGCAACGAGTGTTCAGGTCATTGGTCCGCTTGGAGGCGATCAGGCAGTTGTTCAATTCGGCGCTGAACTAGAGTCAGCTCTCGCCCTCAACGTGGATCGAGGTTTGTCCGACTTGGCTTGAGGATCTGGATCACCGGCGGTTCGTCGTTCAGGCCGTCGGAGATCATGGTGCACCAGACGCTTGCGGGCATCTTAGATGCCGTAATGGGCCTGCCGCTCACGCAGTAGCGGAACGGGGTGGCCGTCCCTCAGAGTTATGGTGTTGGAACGGGTCCGAGCGGATCGGCCCCAAGCATCATGAGGGACAGCCATGGACTACTATGCCAGAATTGACGTGTCGTTGGAACTCAGCAGCGTCTGCATCCTCGATGGCTCCGGACAGATCGCCCGCGAGGCGAAGGTCGCCAGTGTGCCTGAGGCGCTCGCCACCTTCCTCGCCAGCCTGACCCTGCCGCTCACCCGCGTCGGCCTGGAGGCTGGGCCACTCTCGCAGTGGCTGTATGCGGCCTTGTGCAGGCCGGGTTCGAGGTCGTGCTGCTGGAGACCCGGCACGTGAAGGCGGCGCTCTCGGCCATGATCGTCAAGACCGACCGCCGCGATGCACGGGGCATCGCCCAGCTGCTGCGCATGGGCTGGTTCCGTCCCGTCCACTGCAAGTCGCCCCCGGCGCAAGAAGTGCGCGCGCTTCTGATGGCCCGCAAGCAGCTACAGGCCAAGACGCGGGATATCGAACCCAGCCTGCGAGGGCTGTTGCCCGGCTTCGGCCTGAAGATCGGCGAGATCAGCAAGGGCCAGTTCGCCACGCGGGTGCGCACCCTCACGGCGGGCCATGTAATGCTGGAGAAGATTGCCGAGGCGATGCTGCGCGCCCTAGAGGCGCTGCAGACGGAGTTTGCCCGGTTGCATCGGGCCATGCTGGCAATCGCACGGGAGAACGAGGTCTGCCGGCGGTTGATGAGAGTGCCGGGCGTCGGCGTGCTGATTGCGGTCACCTTCACGTCCGCGGTGGACAATCCCGAGCGCTTCGCCCGCTCGCAAGCCGTGGGGGCGCATTTTGGGTTGACGCCAAAGAAGTACCAGTCGGGCGAGACCGACATTACAGGAGCGGTGAGCCGGGTGGGCGATCCAATGGCGCGCACGGCGCTGTATGAGGGCGCCCACATCCTGCTCACCCGCGCGGTGCGCTTCTCGGCGCACAAGCGCTGGGCGCTGGAGGTGGCCAAGCGCCGAGGCATGCGGCGGGCCAAGGTGGCGCTGGCCCGGAAACTTGCGGTCATTCTGCATCGCATGTGGATGGACGGCACGACCTTCCGCTGGAACCGGGAGGGCATTGCCGCAGAGGAGGAACAAGCGTTCGGAACAGGGCGGCGCACGTTCTGTTCCCCTGAGGTCCCGTCGCCGGGACGACGGAGGCGGTCAAGCCGGAAGTAGTGCCGTGAGCACCCCATCGGGTGGAGCACGAGTCTTAGATGGGCTGACCACCTCCTCTCTGATGGCATGATAGAGCGGCCTCGCGCCGGACACCGAACAGAAGCAAGACGTCGGCGACAGGACAGTCACTGAAGGGATTGACACCAAACGGCCCATTACAGAAGCACTACAGATCCTATGCGGGTGGATAGCAGTCTACTCTCTGGGAGAGTGAGATTGCTGAACCACTCACGCTGGAGACGGACCGACGTTCGTCGAGCCCCGATCCGAGTCGACCACTATCCGCACTGATCTTGGCGCAATCTTCGCCTCGTTGGAACTCGATCGTTCCATTTGGCTAATCACTTCTCTGTCTCCGGGAGCCGGCTAGAGCATAGGACCCAAAAGCGGACGCAGCATGAATGGATTCGACACTGCTTCAGAACTGTCGGGGGTCAAAACTCCTTGGATCCGACTTCTCGTCCGATGCTCTAGAGGATATTCAAGCCCAGCGCACGGGCCGACTATATCGCGAACTTGCTGGCGAGGGTTGCACAGCTTCAGGAGAAGCCGCAGGCCCTGACCGGTCAAGTGTTTCTGCTCATTGTCTATCAAGAGGCGGACTTGGACGGGTTCTGTATCCATCGCGTGCTTCAGACTGAAGGGATCGCCTCCCCGTTAATGAGAATAAACCAGAGTCTGAGACCGGATCAAACCCACCAATTGCATCAAACGGCGGCAGCCTCACGAAATGCACCGACGAACGCTGGTGCAGCCTCCGAAACAGCGGCGAGCGAGTAGCCGCCCTCTTGGACGATGAGTGTCGGCAGCCCAATCCCACCCCATATCTCACCAATGCGCGCATAGGCATCGGTTGTGACACTCAACTTCGAAAGGGGATCATCCTTGTGGGCGTCCCATCCCGCTGAGACGACAAGTGCATCGGCACTGTGCGCCTTCACTGCGTCGGCCAGCCGACGATTGGCATCGATGAAAGTCTCATCGTCAGCCCCCAAGGCAAGCGGAAGATTGAGATTGGCCCCCTCTCCTCGCCCGCTGCCGACCTCGTCCGCATATCCGGTAAAATGCGGATAATAGGAGGATGGATCAGTATGCACGGAGCCGAAGAATACATCGTCTCGTGTGTAGAAGATCGCCTGGGTACCATCGCCATGGTGAGTGTCAAAGTCGACGATCGCAACTCGGGGAAAACGCCGCCGCAGGACGGCCGCCGCAATAGCAGCATTGTTGAAGTAACAGAATCCAGCCGCGCGGTCCACATAGGCATGGTGGCCAGGTGGCCGGCAGAGCGAAAAGACGGCTCGCTCGCCGGAAAGTACAGCTTCGGCACCTGCAATCGCGGTTTGAGCCGAGGCATAGGCGGCGCGGTAAGTGCCCTCCATCATGGCGTTGGAAAGACCGGCAATGTACCAGCCCGCGCGCCCGAGAATCCCGGTCGGACGAGGCTTGTCGCGAGGGCCGAAGTCCTCGGCAGCACCGCGGTACGGGCTCACGCTCGGAAGCACTTCCGGACCATGGTTCGGCAGCTCCATGAATCTTGCGTATGCTTCCGTCAAGAAGGCAACGTAATGGTCCGCATGAACCTTCAGCACCGGCTCTATGCCGAAATCACCCGGCTCCTCACGGACGATACCGAGCGCGCCGAGAGCCTCGATCAGCGTCGTCGCCCGATCAGGATTCTCGAATGGCTTCACGATCCGACCATGGACCATGTACTGCTCGGGTTGATGGGCAAGCTGGGTCCCGCTGAAGAAAAGCTTCATGGCTGTCCACCTTGAGTAGCTGATAATTGGCAGTGAGTTAGAACTGAACGCCGCCGATGTGCAAGGCTTTGGTTTAGAGGTATTTCTCGACTGGACTATTTCGGAAAGATACTGCTGGCGAATGGGCTGCAGCGGTTGAGGCGAAGCGGCGCGCCCATGCCGAGCAGATCGGTCGCGATGATCATCAGATGCTCGCCGCGATCGCAGCTCCTGTGGCACGGGCCTGGCTGCGCGAGATCCTGGCTGTTGAGCTGCTGCGCCAAATCTGGATCCGAAACTTCTATCTCATGAACGATGCTCCTACTGCGGGACCTGAGTCTTTCCGTCCCACTTGGAAGCCAATTGCTGCTTCGAGAGACTGACAGACCTGCATGACTAACTCATCGGCAAAACGGGAGGCCACCACCTGCAGGCCAATTGGCAGCCCTTCTGGCGACAAGGCGCAAGGAAGAGATGCCGCAGGCTGCCCGGTGAGATTGAAGGGAACTGTATAGGGCACTGCGTCACCCCAACGTTCATAGCCCGCGCTGTTATAGATCACATCGACGGCCGGCGCCGTATGGGGCGTGGTGGCGGTCAAGAGGATCGGAAACCGCTCGTGCAACGCTGCCATCATTTCATTGAGCTTCGCCCGAGCGATCTCAGCCTCGTGAAGGGCCTTGCCGCTGACGCTTAAACCCTCCTCCGCCAGGCTGCGGAAACCCGGCTCGACGAGATCCCATTGCTCACGCGGCACGCCTCTGAGGCGGGCACCGAATCCGGCCTTCCAATGATCTACGAACGTCATGTGCAAAGGCGCGATCACCGGGCCGACTTCCTCGACCTCGGCGCCGAGATCACGCGCGAGTGCGATTGCGTCGCCGATAGCACGCGCGACATGAGCGTCCGGCTCGATTCCTTGCAGCGCGGAGGAGTAGGCGATCTTCAGTCCTCTGATTCCGGAATTGAGATTGGTGAGCCATTCGGCTGGCGGCGGCGGTGCGGCGTAGTAGTCTCGGCCATCGGCGCGCGCCAGTATACGTAGCATGGCCGCCGCATCGGCTACCGAGCGCGCGATTGGACCGTTCGAGGTGGTGGTGCAGAACAATCCATATTGTCGGTGCGGAACGCGCCCGAAAGTTGGCTTGATGCCAAAGAGGCCGCAGAAACTCGCTGGAATTCGGATTGAGCCGCCCCCGTCGTTGCCCAGTGCCAGCGCTCCCACGCACGCGGCTAGTGCCGCGCCGCCGCCGCCGCTGGATCCACCCGAAGAATAGTCAGTGTTCCAGGGATTGCGAGTTATTCCGCGCAGCTTGCTGTCGGTTGTCCCTTTCCAGGCAAATTCCGGAGTCGTTGTCTTGCCGAGGAAGACGGCCCCCGCTTCCCGCAGACGGGCCACGGCCGGGGAGTCCTCTGATGCAGGGTAGTCCGATGTCGTCAAAGATCCGTGGCGAGTTGGCAGGCCGGAGATGTCGAGATTGTCCTTTATGGTGACCGGTACACCGTCAAGTTCGCCGAGCGGCGCGCCAGCACGCCAGCGCGCCAGAGCGGCCTCCGCCTGCTTCATCGCCAGATCCGGTGTCAGAAGCTGGAAGGCGGCGAGTTCGGGCTCAATCGCCGTGGCGCGATTGAGATGGGCCTGGGCGACCTCAACGGGTGAAAGGGCCCCCGACTGGTAACAGGCGGTGAGCTCCTCGACGGAAAGGGAAAGGAGGTCCGCCATCATGCTTCCTCCACGCCGCACCAATCAGCCACGAAGAGTGCGATGGTCTGGGTTAGCTTGCGCAGAGAATCGAGTTCGACACGCTCGTTAAAGCCGTGCATCTGCTCCGCTCTCGCGCCGAAGCACAGGCTCTGGATACCGTGATTGAGGCCATAAAACCGCGTGTCCGTAAGCCCGGTGAAGACCGCGTCGTCCGGGAGTTTACCACCATAGACCTCGCCATAGACCTCGCCGAGCACGGCTTCAGATTCCTCCGCGCCCGTCAGCTCGAAGCCATCGGAGAGGAAGCCGGACCACACGACTTGCGGTGGGTTCTGGGCTAAGAAAGGGTGGGCCTTCGCGGCCTTCTCGACGCAAGCCAAAATTTCCGCCTGGCTTTCAGTGACGTTCCAGCCAGGCAGGATCGCGATGCGGCAGTCGACATCGCACCACGCAGGTACGCTGGATGCCCATTCACCACCCTGAATGATGCCCGGGTTGAAATTGACCGGGTGCTCGAGCGTCTTGAACCATCGGTCGCTCTTCGCCCTCTCGTTCCATTCGGCCTCGAGCCCTTCAAGGGCTTGGATTAGATGATAGGCGGCCTTGATGGCATTCGAGCCGGACCCCGCGTGCGCCACGTGGGCAGGTCGTCCACGCACCTTGAGGCGAAACCAAATGACACCGACCTGTGAACGGATGAGCCGTCCGTCGGTTGGCTCCGGAATGAGGCAGCAATCTGCGCGATAGCCCCGCTGGAGGGTCGAGAGGGCGCCGACGCCTGTGCTCTCCTCCTCAATCACGGATTGGAAATGGATGCGAGCCGTCGGCCGCAGGCCGGCCGGGGTCAAAGCGGCGGGGGCGTAGAGTGCCGCGATGGTGCCGGACTTCATGTCGCCGGCACCGCGGCCGTAGAGCCAGCCATCTTTCTCCACCGGCACAAAGGGGGAGGTTTCCCACATATCCAGTGGCCCCGCAGGGACGATATCGCAATGGCCCTGAAGAATCAGGGATCTGCCCCGGTCGTGGATCGGACGGTACGTACCGACAACCGTGCGGGCGTGGGAGAAATCGTGCTCGATCGGTCCGTAGCCTGGGAGATCCTTAAGGTCATCAGTGTCGATGTACCAGTCGTCCACTTCATAGTCACGCTGGCGCAGTAGGTCGCTCATCATATCCTGGCAGGGTCCCTCCGCGCCGCGCGTGCTCGGGATCGCTACGAAATCCTTTGTGATGGCGATCTGCTCCTCAAAGTGGCTGTCGACGGCGTCGCGGATGCGGCGAGCAAACTTGGAATCTACCATAGTGTCAGTCCGTTCCTCTCCATCAGCGCGTCCGATCAGAAGTCCGCGCCATTTCTCTTCCATTCCTTCCCGAGCATCGCCCGGCAAGATATTTCATTAGCTGTGTCTCGGCCTCAGGTCGGCAGGTTCTTAGTGGCCTGGGTGCGCAGGAAGCCGAGCCGCATGCTGGCGAGCCCCTTGGGCAGGAACATCACAATTAGGACGAGGAGCACACCGTAGATGAGCATGCGGTACTCGCCGAACCCGCGCAGCCATTCCAATCCGAAGGTCAGGATGAACGCGCCGATCGTCGGGCCGAGCAGACGCCCGATGCCGCCGATGAGCGTCATAGCGACGATCTGAATCATGATATCGATGCCAAGCGCGGAGCTTGGTGTCAGGATGAGGACGTAATGGGCGTAGAACGCCCCCAGGACGCCCGCCAGGAAAGAGCTGAAGCCGAACACGACGGTCTTGTATCGGGTGAGATGGACGCCGAGGCTCTCGGCTGCGATTTGCGAGTCACGGATTGCCCTGAGGCCGAACCCGAAGCGGTTCCTCAGTATCCAATAAGTGACGCCGATGATGAGCAACCATAGCAGGATGACCACATAGAAGTAGGCGACCTTGTGCGCGGCATCGAAGGTGACGTTGCCCACGAGCGGTAGGGAGAATGATGTGAAGGGCGGAATGCCCCACAGGCCCAACTCGCCGCGGGTGAAGTCGGTCAGGTTCGAGCAGACGATGCGCACGATCTCAGCGAAAGCAAGCGTCACGATCGCAATATGTGGGATCGACCGGATACGCAGCACCGGCAGTGAAATGACAAGGCCGAGAGCCGCCGACATCAGGCCAGCGGCCCACATAGTGAGCCAAGGGCTGAAGCCGAGCTTCATGCTCATCAGGGCGGACCCATAGGCGCCGAGGCCGAAGAACGCCTGATGGCCGAAAGTGAAGATGCCCGCGTAGCCGTTGATCAGGTTCCAGCTCGACGCGAGGGCGCCGAACAGTAGGGCCAGGATGCAGATGTGGAGAAAATACGCTTCCTGCGTCACCAGCGGCACCAGGCAGAACACCACTGCGAGGGCGATCAGGATGAAGAGGTTGTTGAGGGGCTTCCTGTTTTCGGGCGTTGTCATGGCTTCAAGATTCCTTCACGCCGAAGAGGCCCCATGGACGGAACCACAGGATAAGGATCAGGACGGTAAACGAGATGACCTCGCGCCACTGGGACGACCAGGTAATGACGCCGAGGGTCTCGACGATGCCGATGATGATGCCGCCAAGGATAGCCCCAGGAAAGCTGCCGAGGCCACCGAGGACGACGACGACGAAGCCTTTGAGCATCAGCGGCGCGCCCATCCAGGGGCTGATGGAATTGATGCTGGAGAGCATAGTGGCCGCAAGGCCTGCGAGGGCGGCTGCGATGCCGAAGGTCACGGTGAAGACGCGATACACATTGACGCCGTAAAGCATCGCGGCATCGCGGTCCATTGCGGTGGCCCGAAGGGCCATGCCGAAGCGCGTTCGGCGCAGAAGATACCACATAGCCAGCATGGCAATAACGGCGACGGCGAGGATCAGCAAACGCTGGTAAGAGAGCCGCATCCCCACGATGTCGATGGTGCCGTTGATGAAATACGGCACTGTCTTGAAGCGCTCACCCCAGATGTGAAGCGCTGCATTCTGCAGGAAGATCGAGACGCCCAGCGTCGCCACGAGGGTACTGAACTCCCATTGTGGCCGCCCGAGAAGCGGGTGCACGGTGATGCGCTGCACTGTAAGTCCGACGACGAATACGAGGGAGATCGTGAGGGGAATCGCGAGGGCGGCCGGGATGCCGAGGGATGAAATCAGCAGGAAGAAAAAGTACCCTCCCAGCATGTAGAACTCGCCATGGGCGAAGTTCAGCATCCGCATCGTACCCCAAATCAATGTCAGGCCGCTTGCCACGAGGGCATACATGGATCCAAGGACGATACCGTTGATAATCTGCTCGAAGAAGAGCGGCAGTGGCATGGAAAACATGGTCCGAATCTCTCTATGGTGTCGCTCAGAGGCCGAGATATGCCTCGCGCACGGCGTCGTCGGTCATGAGGTCGGACGAGTTCCCGGTCTTTACAACGCGACCGTTCTCCATAAGGTAGGCGCGCCCCGCGGTTTCGAGAGCGAGTTGCGCGCTTTGCTCCACCAGAATGATTCCAACTCCCTCGGCGTTGATCTCCCGGATCGTATCGAACACCGTCTCGATGATCTTGGGTGCGAGGCCAAGGGAGGGTTCATCCAGAAGCAGAAGGCGCGGCCGCGCCATGAGCGCTCGTCCAATTGCCGCCATCTGCTGCTCGCCGCCTGACATGGTGCCGGCGAGTTGGTCGCGCCTTTCGGCAAGGCGCGGAAACAACGTGTAGACACGCTCGAGATCGGTCTTTCCATCCGCTGCGTTGTTGCGGTGATAGGCGCCCATCAAGAGATTCTCATGGACGCTCATTTCTCGAAAAAGCCGCCGTCCTTCGGGAACGTGAGCGATACCACTGGAGACGACTGACCACGGCTGTGCGGCGGCGATGTCGCGGCCATCGTATCGCAGTGTTCCTTCCCGCGGCTTCACGAGCCCCGAGATCGTGCGCAGCACCGTAGTCTTACCGGCGCCGTTGGATCCTATGATGGCGACGATTTCTCTCGGCTCCACCACCAGGTCGATGTCAAACAGGGCCTGCGCGTCGCCGTAGAATGCGGAGACGCGATTGAGCTCAAGGCGAGACATGTGCCGATCCCCCAAGATATGCTTCGATGACGGCTTCGTTGCGGGTGATTTCGGCGGGAGAACCTTCGGCGATCAACTCGCCATGGTGCAGGACGATGATGCGATCCGCGAGCCCCATGACAGCGCGCATCACGTGCTCGATCATGATGATGGTCACGCCTGAGACGCGCACCTGACGGATTGTTTCCATGATTTCGGTAATCTCGTTCGGGCGCAGACCGCCCATCACCTCATCGAGGAGCAGGAGGGTCGGCCGGGTGGCAAGAGCGCGGGCGAGCTCGAGCTTCTTGCGCGCCCCGAGAGGCAGCGAGGCAGATTCTTCCGAAGCCCACCGATTGAGTCCGACGCGTGACAGAATGTCCGTGGCTTCATCTTCCAAGGAGCGGGCGTGGACGCCAGCACCGAAATGGAGCGCCACCATAACGTTCTCAAAGACTGTCATCTGCGAAAATGGCTGCGGAATCTGGAACGTGCGGGCGATACCCAGATGACAGCGCTGATCGGGGCGGAGGGCCGTGATGCCCTTCCCGCGGAATTCAGTCGTGCCGCTCGTCGGCTGTTCCTTGCCGGCAATGACATGGAAGAGCGTAGTCTTCCCGGCGCCGTTGGGACCAATGAGTCCAAGGATCTCACCCTCCGATACGCTGAACGAAACGTCCTTGAGCGCTATGACGCCGCCAAAGGTCTTGCCGACGTTTTTGGTCTCGAGGAGAGGGTCGCTGATCATACTCATGCTCGTTCCGAGGACGGACGCAGGTTAGCGTAAAGCCGGGAGAGGGCCCGCAGGTCCTCCCCCGTCGATGTCGATCAGGTCACCGCAGGTTCGGTTGAGGCTGGTATTTGCCGGCGGCGCGCTGCTCGGGCCAGATCACCACGTTCTTGCCGCCTTGGATCTGCGCGGCCGGAACTGGAATGAACTCTGGGCCTGCCTTGGCCGTGTGGTTCTTCTGGTCGAACGCCCAGGTGCCGTGGACGCCCTTGTAGTTCGTCTTGCCGATGGCGTCGGAGATCTTCGTCGCGTCGCGGGAACCAGCGGATTCGATCGCCCCAAGAGCAACATTGAGGATGCCGTGACCAAAGGCGTGATCTGAGGATCCGGCGGTCTTGAACTTCTGCTGGATCAGCTTGTCGAAGGCCGCATGTTCCTTGTTCGATTCCACGTCGTACTGCATTGGAACCCAGACAAGTCCTTCAGCTGCCTGTCCGGCTTGGTCGAAAAACTCGGAACGGAGTGGATAATACACGCCCAGATGCAGGGCGCTGACGCCGAGTTCCTGGAACTGCTTCACGAGGCCGGCGCCAGAATTCACCGATGTGAAGATGGAAACCAACACGTCGGGCTGGAGTGAGCGCATTTTTGTCAGCTGCGGGTAGAAGTCCGCGTGGCCGAGCGGAACGGTCTCAAGGGCGACGACATTCCAGCCTTCCCTCTTGAAGAGCTCGGCGGTGATCGCTGCGTTGGAGCGGCCGTAATCCGTGTCTTCCACTACGAACGCGAGGGTATTGTTTTTGGGCTTGAAGCTGCCACCGGCCGCAATGCTCTTGTACACGTCCCGCAAAGCTTCACCATAAGCTTCGCTGTTGAAATCGCCCTTCCAGAACAGCTTGTATTTCTCCGGATCGGCTTCGATCTTCTTGGAGATTTCGGTGCTGACTGGTTCGCCGCTCAGAATTGGAAGCTTGAACTGAGACGCCAGTTCCATGAGCGCGATGGTGACCGAACTATGGAAAGCCTCACCAATCAAAAGGTCGATCTTGTCGCGGTTGATCATTTTCTGGGCGGCGCTGACACCAACCTCAGGACGGGATTGCGAATCCTCGAAGATCACCGTCACGGGGGTCTTCTGACCATCGATGGTGACGCCGCCCTTGGCGTTCCACTCGTCGGCGGCCAGTTCCATGCCCTGGCGCAGGGAGATGCCGGAGTTGGCCGCTGGGCCGGTTAATGGGGCGACGACCCCGATCTTGAGCGGATCAGCTGCCTGAGCTGGGCCTGCGACCAGAAAAAGGGCGCTCATTCCTACGGCCAACAGTGCCGAGCGCCGGTGTAATTTCAGTCCTTGCATGGTGTCCTCCCTGTTGGATCATAAATTGAGTTATCGATGTCCGGTGCACTCCCTTCACCGATCGAGACCTGCAACGAGCATATGTTTCGGCTTGATTGACTCCTCCATGCACACTATGGGTGCGCCCGAGGGTGCGGAATGCCCGGAGGGCGACGAACGCTGGCGGCTGTCGGCGCCTCATGTCTCGAACAATCCGGCCCAGGGGCGATAAGTGGTTGAGCTTATGCCGTCTCAACCCCACTCCATTCCGCAATGAACAGGGCCATCGCCGTAGTAATGCGTTTGATGGACGGAATATTGGCACGCTCATCAAACCCATGAATGTTCTCCGAGATCGGGCCGTAGCACAAGGTTGGGACCTTGTCGTAGAGCGCATAGACACGGGCATCGAGATAGCCCGCCGTCATGAAGCTCTCCAGGGGGGAGCCTGTCGCGCTCTGGTGTGCTGCGGCGAGAACGGCTTCCGCATCCGAGCCGGGTGTCAGTTCGTAGCCCTCGGCGTGAAAACCGTTGAACCTGATCTGCGGCGGGTTATTGGCGAAGTAAGCATCGGATTGGGCGAAAGCTGCGATCCTCTCCCGGATTTCGCGGGCGGCCTCCTCCGCTGAGATGCCGGGATAAATTGCGATCCGGCAGTCCAGACGGCACCAGCACGGCACCGACGAGGCCCAATCTCCCCCTTCGATCTTGCCGACATTCAGATTAATTGGATGAGCCTCGTTTTCGAAGTTTGGGCGCCCCTTTTTACGCTCGTTCCAGTCGGCTTCGAGACGGCGCAATTCGCCAATCACCCGATAGGTTGCATCGATCGCATTGGCGCCTGCACCCATTTCGCGCACGTGTACCGGATGGCCACGAACCTCAATTTGAAACCATATAACGCCGACATTGGCACGCACGAGCTTCTCGTCCTCCGGCTCTGGAATGAGCACGGCATCGGCCTTGTAGCCGCGAAGGTGGGTCATCAGCGCGCCGTTGCCCGTGGACTCCTCCTCCACGACCGACTGGATGTAAACAGTAGCCGCTGGCTGCAATCCGATCCGGCGCAGAGCGTCCATTGCGAAGATGTTGGCCGCGTGTCCCACCTTCATGTCGGCGCCACCTCGGCCGTAGAGCCAGTCGCCCTCGATGACCGGATCGAAGGGGGCATGTGACCACATTTCCATGGGACCAGCCGGAACGACATCAACATGTGCCTGCAGGATCAGCGAACGGCCTTTTTCCTCGCGCGGGCGATGAATGCCGACGACGATCGGCGATGTCGAGTGTTCGTTCGACCAAGGCGAGCCGCCTGGGTGGTTCTCAATCGCCACGCGGTCCATCTCGAAACGATCCATGGCATAGCCGCGATCGGAGAGAGCCCTGAAGACGAAATCCTGCACCGTATGCTCCGCCCCACGCGTCGACGGGAAGCGGATCAGCGCCTGAGTGAATGCCATCTGTTCGCCGAAGCCTTCATCGACGGAGGCAATGATCTTGTCGCGGAGTTGCGGGTCGAGAGGCATGGGCGGCTCTCCTAACTGGAGGGGTCCGGATGGAAGCTACGCCAAGTATTTGCAACCGGAATGTTTTGTGTCAACATATGATCCAAAGTGTCATCGTGTGACACTAAAGTGATCGCATGATCAATCCAAGTGGAATTCCTGACCGTCGTATCCGAGCCAAGCCAGGTGTGCCGCTGGTGCGGGCAGTCTCGCGTGCCGTCGTTCTTCTGAAGGCCTTCACGTCCGACCTGCCGAGGCTGACGCTGACCGAGCTTGCTCAGATCACGGAACTCGATAAGGGAACGACTCGGCGTCTGCTTCACACGCTGTCAGAGGCCGGCCTCATTCACTTCGATACGTCTACGCAGCACTACATGCTCGACGTTGGCGTCCTTGAGATAGCGTCGGCCGTCCAGGTCGGCCGCGACCTGCGGGAGATTGCATCACCTATTCTGGCGGACATCACCTCACAGACATCCACTGCGGCCTTTCTGTGGGTTCCGCATGAGGGCGCCGCGCTCTGTCTAGATCGCATCCGCGCGCCGATATTGCAGATCGACGCAGCTTGGTTCGCGGTCGGCGCGCTTGCTCCCCTGAATTGTGGCGCGGGCCCCCGCGTCGTGTTGGCCTTCGTTTCAGATGATGAGCGCGAGCGGGGCCTTTCCGGTGAGCTGCCGCGGCGCACGCCGTTCAGTGAAACGTCGGCTACCAAGCTGCGCAAGGTCGCGGGAGTTATCCGGAAGCGGGGATGGGAGCTGGCGGTGGATGATTTCTTCATAGGTCTCGCCGCGCTCGGTGTTCCTGTATTCGATCGCGAGGGCCGCTTTGTCGCGGCGTTGAGCATCACGAGCCTGACAGCAGACATCGTCATGGACGGGAAGCCCCGACACCTTGATGTTCTAAAAAGCGCTTCGGATTATATCGGCGCCCGCCTTTATGCTTCATAACGGAGCGGCAGGGTGCGACCGGTGAAGAGTGACCGCTTTTACCACGCGGCTGTGCCGTTGCTGGCTTTGCTCTGGGGGCTCAACTGGCCGGCGGTGAAGATTGCGCTCGATGAAATCAAGCCCTAGGCACTGCGCGCGAGCGGCATGGCACTTGGTGGAGCCTGTCTCGTCTTGATCGCAGTTCTGCGTGGCCAATCCATGGCAGTGAAGCGGTTACAATGGATCGGCTTGGGCGTCGCAGGGCTTTTATCGATTGCGGCCTTTAACATTCTCCTCGCCTTTGCTCAGCTCTCCGCGCCAACGTCGCGGGCGGCGATCATCACTTTTACAATGCCGATCTGGACCGTGCTGTTCGCATAAGATCTCGCTTAAGGAGCCGCTCGACGGCAGACGGTGCCTTGGCCTCGCACTTGGGATCTCTGGATTGTCTGTCCTCGGTTTACCGCTCATTCGGGCGGGCGGCGTTTCGGCTGGGCTAATCTATGCGCTTTTGGCCGGAATTTGCTGGGCCCTCGGCACCATCGTCAGCAAGCGCTTTCCGGTCGATGCTCCGCCGCTTGCGGTGGCCGCATGGCAATTGCCGATTGGCACGATTTGCGCGACGGCCGGAATGCTCGCCTTTGAGGGCGCTGAGCTGCCCTATGAATTGATGCCCGCGCTATGAGATTGGTCGGCCCCCGTGGGGTGGTCCGGGATCAAAGTTAGTGGATGTTGGGTTTAAAGCGCTTGGGGTTGGTGGTCCAGGCTCAGCGTTAGCTTTCACCCATGTCACCCTGGTCTGCCTCCTGAAAAGTGATCCTCCCTGAAGTATGGCTTATGAGCCGAAGGAGGACTGAGACATGGGCAAGAAAAGGCACACGGCCGAAGAGATTGTTTCCAAGCTGCGCCAAGTGGACGTGCTGACGGCACAAGGCCGAACGGTGGCGGAGGCCATCCGGCAGATCGGCGTGACCGAGGTCACGTACTACCGCTGGCGTAATGAGTATGGCGGGCTGAAGTCCGATCAGGTCAAGCGGCTCAAAGAGTTGGAGCTGGAGAATGCCCGGCTGCGCCGAGCGGTCTCCGATCTCACCCTTGAGAAGCTGATCCTGAAAGAGGCCGCTTCGGGAAACTTCTAAGCCCCGCCCGCCGTCGCGCCTGTGTGGATCACGTGATCGCCAAGTACGGCATCTCGGAACGGCAAGCCTGCCGGGTTCTGGGCCAGCATCGCTCTACCCAGCGTAAGATCCCCAAACAGCCGGAGGATGAAGCGGCCCTGACGGCCGACATCATCGCCCTGGCTACCCAGTACGGCCGTTATGGCTACCGGCGCATCACAGCCCTGCTGCGGGACGCCGGCTGGCTCGTGAACAAGAAGCGAGTCGAGCGGATCTGGCGACGGGAGGGGCTCAAAGTGCCGCAAAAGCAACCGAAGAAAGGACGGCTCTGGCTGAACGACGGATCCTGCATCCGCTTGCAGCCCGAGTATCCCAACCATGTCTGGAGTTACGACTTCGTCGAGGATCGCACCCATGACGGGCGCAGTTTCCGCATGCTCAACATCATTGACGAGTTCACGCGCGAGTGCCTGGCCATCCGGGTGAGCCGGAAGCTGAAAGCCGTCGATGTGATCGACGTGCTCTCGGACCTGTTCATCCTGCGTGGCATCCCAGGCCATATTCGTTCCGACAACGGTAGCGAATTCGTGGCCACAGCCGTGCGCGAGTGGATCACGGCTGTGGGCGCCAGGACGGCCTACATCGAGCCGGGCAGCCCGTGGGAGAACGGCTATTGCGAGAGCTTCAACTCCAAGCTCCGCGATGAACTGCTGAAAGGAGAGATCTTCTACACCTTGGAGGAGGCAAAGGTGGTGATCGAAAATTGGCGCCGGCATTACAACACGGTGCGCCCGCACTCATCATTGGGTTACCGGCCACCCGCACCAGAGGTCTTGCTACCGGCTTCCAAGCTGGCGCCCAGACCAACGCTGAATTAACATCACATCCGGATCACCCACATGGGGCAGGCCAGAGACGTCCGAGCCTCCGCCCAGCAGCAATGCGCATCCTCTCTGACGCCCCTTCATTGATGACTTTTAGGAGATCGCCTTTGACCAGCTATAAGCGCAGCAAGAAAGAACCAAAGCCGACCGCCGCTTCCTCTGGGTTGCCTGATCCAACGGAGCGGGAGCGTGCCGACATTGTAGCCGCGTGCAGAAATCACAAGAAGCGGTCACGGCCGGTCCGCATGACCATTCAGGAGACGGCTGATGGGCGGGTCAGCGCGGACGCATCGCACAGTGACGGGCGTGGATGGCTGCTCGTCCTTGCCGATAAGCTCGGGTCGAGCTCGGCCGAGTTCGCATTAGAACAGCTCAACTTCTTAATGGGAACCGCCAAAGCGGACCTCGCGCCGGCGGACAAGATGACGGCTGTCAATTCCATGCTTGCCGCTGTGGCGGGCGTGCAGCCGCAGAACGAGACAGAAGGGGCACTGGCGGTGCAGATGGCGGCGACGCATCATCTTGCGATGACCCTCCTTGAGCGCGCCAAGAATGCTCAACACATCCCGGTCCTAGAGAGCAACGGCAACCTGGCCGTGAAGCTCCTGCGCCCCTACACGGCGCAAGTAGAAGCCCTCGCGAAACTGCGGCGGGGCGGCAATCAGACGGTGAGGGTTGAACATGTCCACATCCATTCCGGAGGCCAAGCCATTGTCGGCAATATCACCCATCCAGGAGGGGGTGGAGGCAATACACCAAACGCTGATCAACCCCATGCACCCGGAGCCGGAAATGACGAAGCGCCTCGTCTCACGGTTGAATCGGGCATCCCGGTGTGGCGCGAAGACGCGCAGCGGCAGCCCATGCCAGTCCCCTGCCGTGAAGGGGCGCGTGAGGTGCCGGATGCACGGTGGCGCCAAGGGTAGCGGCGCCCCCAAGGGGCATGACAATGGTAACTATCGGCACGGAGGCTTCACCTGCGAGGCCATTCAGGAGCGCCATTTGGTTAGGATGCTGATCCGACACGCGAAGGGAATGCTCGTCAAATTCGAATAGATCCGTCGGTGTCTGCGGGAGCGTCGCCCCCGCCGAGGATTTCCTCGCCCGGCAGGAACAGTCTCACGGTGTAGTTCCAGCCGCGTGGAATCGACAGGCAGTTCGGCCTCTATCTTCGGCAGCCGCCAAACCGGATTGTATAGGAGACATATCTGGACTCGCTTCCGCCGTGAGGTTGTTCATGCATCCACAGATCGAGGTGGTTTGAGCGGCTTCGGCTGCTGGCCGCCAACCGGCCGAGCGGGTGATCCGGGAAGTGGAGACCTCCGAGCTTGACCGCGGCTGGTCGAATCAGTTAACGCTACTGCATCGTAAGGCCCGCAAAGTGTGAGAGCCTGACGACGAACCCGCCGCCGGCGGGTTTTTTTGTGCCTTGATTCCTGACCACCCAACCGTCGCAAGAGCCGCCCTCCGGGCGGCTTTTTGCGTTTGGAGGACATTCATCCGTGTACCCAAACGACCATCTCGCCCTCGTCATCGCCTACGGCCATCTCTTCAATGCCCTGGCGAAGCTCCTCAACGCCCTCTACCTTTGGGCGCCCTGCCTCTGCGGGAACTGACGCGGGCGGAACATTGCGCCATCGCATCGGTTGCAGGTCCAGGCCGCTCCCTATCTTCCCTTTGCTGGGGCGGCCCTTACCTAGAGCGCCCTCCTCTTCCTCCGGGCGCTCCTTTTTTCGCATCACCGCGTGTAGCTCTCGGGCCGCGTCGCCCGATAGCGCCTGTAAACCTCGATCATCTGCCGGGCCGCTACCCTAAGGCCAAGCTCGCCCCCATCGGTCGCCGTCTCAAAGCGTGGACAGGGCAGAGAGACGGCCGTCGACCGTCGCCTATCAGCCCAGAGGATCCATGGTCGCGTGCCAAGATCGGCAGGGCATAAACGTAGCTGCGAGTTCGTCGCGCATCGCGGGGAGCAAGCTAGCGGCCGTGGCAATTGCTGTGCAGCCCATCCGCGGAGCGCCTACATCCAGTTCAAGCCCGGGCTGATCACCGACGAGGGCGAGGTCACCAATGCATCCACGGCCGACTTCCTGAAGACTTACATGGCGGAGTTCCACCAGTTCATCGTGCGGGTCTACAC
>JAFAAP010000001.1 GCA_023426505.1 Pseudomonadota bacterium | reverse complement strand
CACACCCCCCTGCCCCCCCCGCCACCAAAACCGCGCGGCCCGCGGGCGGCGCTTTCATGACTTCACCGTCAGGCGAGGGGCGTTTTACTCGCCCGCGGCCTGCTTCTGCTGGTCGCGCTGGGCCTTTTCGGCCTCGCGCTCGGCCTTGAGCTGCTCGGTGATGTCCTCGCCGGTCTCCTGGTTGACGACCTTCATGGACAGACGGACCTTGCCGCGCTCGTCCATGCCGAGGAACTTGACCTTCACCTTGTCGCCTTCCTTGACCACGTCCGTCACCTTGCCGACGCGGTTCTTGGCCAGCTCCGAGATGTGCACGAGGCCGTCGCGGGAACCGAAGAAGTTCACGAAGGCGCCGAACTCCATCACCTTCACGACCGTGCCGTCGTAGATCACGCCGACTTCCGGCTCCGCCACGATCGAGCGGATCCAGTTGTAGGCGGCCTTGATCGACTTGCCATCGGCGGACGCGATCTTGATGAGGCCGTCGTCGTTGATGTCGATCTTGGCGCCGGTCTTCTCCACGATCTCGCGGATGACCTTGCCGCCCGAACCGATGACCTCGCGGATCTTGTCGACCGGGATCTGCATGGTCTCGATGCGCGGGGCATGCTCGCCGAGCTCGGCGCGCGGGGCCGTGAGGGCCTTGTTCATCTCGGAGAGGATGTGCGCGCGGCCTTCCTTGGCCTGGTCGAGCGCGACGCGCATGATCTCCTCGGTGATGCCGGCGATCTTGATGTCCATCTGGAGGGACGTGATGCCCTGGTCCGTTCCGGCCACCTTGAAGTCCATATCGCCGAGATGGTCCTCGTCGCCGAGGATGTCGGACAGGACCGCGAAGCGCTCACCCTCGAGGATGAGGCCCATGGCGATGCCCGCCACCGGACGGCGCAGCGGCACGCCCGCATCCATCAGCGCCAGCGAGGCGCCGCAGACCGTGGCCATGGAGGAGGAGCCGTTCGACTCGGTGATCTCCGACACGACGCGAAGCGTGTAGGGGAACTCGTGCGACGCCGGCAGCATCGGGTGGATGGCGCGCCAGGCGAGCTTGCCGTGGCCGATCTCGCGACGGCCCGGAGAGCCCATGCGGCCCGTCTCGCCCACGGAATAGGGCGGGAAGTTGTAGTGCAGCAGGAAGGTCTCCTTGCGGGTGCCCTCCAGCTCGTCGATGAACTGCTCGTCCTCGCCGGTGCCGAGGGTCGTCACCACCAGGGCCTGGGTCTCACCGCGGGTGAAGACCGCCGAGCCGTGGGTGCGCGGCAGGACGCCGACTTCCGCCAGGATCGACCGGACGGTCCGCAGATCGCGGCCGTCGATGCGCTTGCCCTCGTCGAGGATGTTCCAGCGCACGACCTTGGCCTGGATCTCCTTGAACGCGGCCTTGACCTTCTCGGCCTCGAACTTGGCTTCGCCTTCCGGCGGGCAGAGCGCGTCCATCACCTTCGCCTTGACGGCGTCGACGGCGGCATAGCGATCCTGCTTGCGGGTGATCTTGTAGGCCTCGCGCAGGTCGGTCTCGGCGATGTCGAGAACGGCCTTCTCCACGTCCGACATGTCGGCCGGCTGGTAGTCGCGGGGCTCCTTGGCGGCCTTCTCGGCCAGGCGGATGACCGCCTCGATGACCGGCTGGAAGTGCTTGTGGCCGAACATCACGGCGCCGAGCATCACGTCCTCGGCCAGTTCCTTGGCCTCGGATTCGACCATCAGCACGGCGTCGGAGGTGCCGGCGACCACGAGGTCGAGGGACGAACCCTCCATCTCCTGCAGGAGCGGGTTCAGCTTGTATTGGCCGCCGACGTAGCCGACGCGGGCCGCGCCCACCGGGCCCATGAAGGGCACGCCGGAGAGGGTCAGGGCCGCCGAGGCCGCCACCATGGCGACGATGTCCGGATCGTTCTCGAGATCGTGCGACAGCACGGTCACGACGACCTGCGTCTCGTTCCGGTAGCCGTCGGCGAAGAGCGGACGGATCGGACGGTCGATGAGGCGGGAGACGAGCGTCTCCTTCTCGGTCGGACGGCCCTCGCGCTTGAAGTAGCCGCCGGGGATGCGGCCGGCCGCGTAGGTGCGCTCCTGGTAGTTCACCGTGAGGGGGAAGAAGTCGATGCCGGCCTTCGGCTCCTTGGCCGAGACGACGGTGGCGAGAACGGTGGTCTCACCATAGGTGGCGACGACGGCGCCGTCGGCCTGGCGGGCCATCTTGCCCGTTTCGAGCACGAGCTTGCGCCCCGCCCAGATCAGTTCTTCGCGTTGAATGTCGAACATGCGTTTGTCTTTCATGACATGGCGGGGGCTCGATGCCATGAGCAAGACGGCAAGAGGCTCGGGCCGCGGGGCGAACCCCGCTCCGTCAAGCCTCTTGCGATCCTGCCATGGTCATCGCGTCATCCGCCTCTTTCGATGGACGCGGGGCACCACGTTGCGGGCCTCCGGCGTCGAGAGGGCCGCCCGAGGCCGGGCCTCGGACGGCAAGTCGCTCGAAAAGCTTAGCGGCGAATGCCGAGCTTCTCGATCAGCGTGCGGTAGCGGGCCTCGTCCTTCTTCTTGACGTAGTCGAGAAGCGAACGGCGCTGCGACACGAGCTTCAGGAGGCCACGACGGGAGTGGTTGTCCTTCGTGTGGGTCTTGAAGTGACCGGTCAGGTTGTTAATCCGCTCGGTCAGAATGGCGACCTGCACCTCGGGGGAGCCGGTGTCGCCAGCCTTCTGGGCGTACTCTTTCACGAGCGCGTTCTTGCGCTCAGCCGTGATCGACATCGATTGTCCTTTCAGTTTGATGTAAAAGCGACCTTGGCCTTATGGGCTCAAGGTCCGGATCGTCGGAAACGGCCGGGCCGGGATGTCGTCCAGCGCGGTCTGATCTCGCAACGCAACCCCCAGGCAACGCCTGCGGGAAGTGGGCGCACCATACACGAAAAGCGCGCAAGTTCTAGATAGATCGTGACTTTCGGCGAGATTGCAAGGCGGATGCCCGGTTTCTCGGCCTCCGGACGCCCGGGAACAAGCCCGCGGGACCCTGGTTGACCGTGACAGCATCAAATCCGTCAGAAAGGGTTTTCCATGACCATGGCCACCGCCGGCGCCGCCGACCTGTCGTCCTCCGAGACGGCCAAGAACACCTTCATCACCGGTCTTCAGAACGCCCATTCCCTGGAGAAGGAGGCGCTCCAGCTCATGAACCGGCAGATCGAGCGGATCGAGAACTATCCGGAGATGCGCCAGCTCCTCGAGCAGCACGTGCGCGAGACCGAAGGCCAGGTCCGCCGCCTCGACGAGATCCTGCACAATTTCGGCGAGGACCGCTCGCTCCTGAAGGACATGGCCACCCAGGTGATGGGCAACATCGCCGCCATGGCGCATGTGCCGATGGCCGACGAGATCCTGAAGAACACCTTCGCGAACCACGCCTTCGAGAACTTCGAGATCGCGTCCTACAAGTCCCTGATCACCATGGCCGAGATGACCGGCCATTCCCGCTTCATCCCGGCCCTGCAGGAGACCCTGCGCGAGGAGGAGAAGACCGCTCAGCTCATTCGCGACCAGATCGAGCTGATCACCCGCCGCTATCTCGAGCGCGAGGCGCAGGGGCAGAAGGCGGACCGGTAGGAGCTTGAACCCTGTCGCCGTCATGCCCGGCACGAGGCCGGGC
>JAFAAP010000134.1 GCA_023426505.1 Pseudomonadota bacterium | reverse complement strand
CAGGAATAGGTCGTGTTGCCGCTGTTGGTCGAGAAGTTGGCGCCGTACAGGTGCTGGATGCCGGCGATGTCGTACATCATCAGCGACTGCGCGTAGCCCCACGCCTCGTTCGTGTAGCCCGTCGAGGTCGAGGCGCCGACATAGGAGCGATAGCTCATGACCGTGTACTCCATCGAGTCACGATCCACGGGCATGACATAGGCTTCGTGGGCATGTTCCAGCCCGAGCGCATGCCCGATCTCATGGATGAACGTGGCGGCGGCGTAGTTGCCGAGGCGCGGATCGTCGTAAGCGCCGCTGGAGTTGTTGAACCAGGCGTCCCCCCCTGAGGCATTGGTCGAGGGGAAATAGGCCCAGGCCGTGCTCGGCTTATCCGACATGCCGAAGCGAAGGTCCGCATGTTGGGCCGAGGTCTCGGCGATCTCCGTGAAACCGAGATTGGCCACCGAGGCATACATCTTCAGGGCTGCCCGGGCCATCGCCTGCTGCGTCGGGTTGAGAGCCTCGAACCCGCTCGTGGGTTCGCCTCCGCCATAGCCGCCGCCGTAATAGGAAGGACTCGTCGGAAAGCTGTAGGTGAAACTGCCGACCGCCCACTTCGTATCGCCGAGCACGCCGTCAATGTAGGCGTCGCCTGTCGGGTTATAAGTCACAACAGCAGGCATGGATCTGTCCAGTTTGTTGCTCGGCCGAACCAAACTGGCAAGCAAATCCGTCCCGATTCAGATGAGGACCGGATGTTCAGCTCTGCTGTGTTGAGATCGACGGATCAGACGATGTATATACTGCTACATTAAAAACATGTTTCAGCATATATTCTCAGTGTGGGGCGGGTGCGGTGTAGAATTCATTAACAAAGACACCTAGAATCACATCGCTATACTTGTATTACGCTAGGTCAGGATGGCGTTCTGACAAAAGGTCGCAAAGGAAGAAAAGTTCTGGGTCCTGCCGCCAAGGCGATTGCTCCTTTCCCGACGAATGCTTTCCGGGTGATGCATTCATCAGGCAAGGATGAGAGCTCAACCTTGTCTCACGCTGTCGCCTTGGCGGTCGTTGTCATCGGCTCCCAGGTGGCGATGAGGCCGGGAATCTTGGTTCTGGGGATCGCGCGCCCGAACAGGTGGCCTTGGCCGAGATCGCAGCCCTGCGCGCGGAGATAGGCTGCCTGGATTTCCGTCTCGATCCCCTCCGCGACGGTCGTAAGCCCAAGGGCCCGGCCGAGATTGAGGACGGCCTGAAGGATGGCCGTGTCGTCCGGATCGTCGGCCAGGTCCTGAACGAAGGAGCGGTCGATCTTGATGACGTCGACCGGAAACTGCTTCAGATGGGAAAGGGACGCATAGCCCGTTCCAAAATCATCGAGCGAGATCCTCACGCCCTCGAGGCTCAAGGTGCGGAGGGCGCGCTCCACGTGTTCGGCTCCACGGCCGAGAAACACGGTCTCGGTGACCTCGAGTTCGAGATGGTGGGTCGGAATGCCGGCTGCCTGCAGGCGTTCGAGGATCCCCTCCGCGAAGTTGTTGCCGCGGAACTCGGCGGCCGATGCGTTGATCGCCACGTGGCCGACCCGGTGACCGGCGTCCAGCCATCGGCGCAGGTCGTCGAAGACGAGCTCGTGCATCTGCTGGCCGATCGCGACCGCGAGCTGAGGGTCGTCGAATGCGGCCTTGATCGTGGCCGGCGTTTCGATCCGCCCCTCCGGATTGCGCCACCGCAGAAGGGCCTCGAACCCGGCAAGCTCGCCCGAGCCGAGATGCACCTTGGGCTGGTAGAATGGTTCGATGCGCCGCTCCTTGATGGCGCCGCGCGCGTTGCTGCGCATCTGGACCCGCCGTTCGGCGCCGGCGCGCATCGAGGGGCGGAAGACCATCATCCTGCCGCGACCTGCAGCCTTGGCCGTGTAGAGCGCCACGTCCGCCTGCTTGTGAAGGTCTGCCGCCTCCTTCGCATGATCGGGCCAGATGCTCGCGCCGATGCTGGCCCGGCAGTCGATCGCTCTTCCCCCGTAGGAGAAGGGCTCCTGAAGCAGGTCGAGAGCGGGCCTGATGATGGTCCAGAGCTCCTGCTCGGATTGGATGTCCGGCAGGATGATGGCGAACTCATCACCGCCATTGCGTGCGACCATGTCGATGCTGCGCAGTGCCGTGGTGAGCCGTCGGGCGGTCACCTGCAGGAGGGCGTCTCCCGCATCATGGCCGAGGCTGTCGTTGATCTCCTTCAGATGGTCCACGTCGAGCAGCAGCAGCCCGACCTTCTGGCCCGCTTCGCCCGACCGCCTGAGCGCGTGTTCCAGCCTCTCCTGGAAGAGAACGCGGTTCGGCGCGCCGGTGAGGGAGTCGTGATGCGCCACCCAACGCAGCCGCTCCTCCGTCTGCCTCTGCTGCGTGATGTCGCTGACGAAGCCCTCGAGAAAGGATGGTGCTCCGGAAGCGTCGTAGATGCACTGGCCGCGCTCCATCACCCAGCGCGTCTCGCCCGAGCGCGTGATGATGCGATAGATCTCCGAGAACGGGCGCCGTTCCTCGACGGCGTCCCTGGTCGAGCGCTCGAGCTGACCCAGATCGTCCGGGTGCACGATGTCGGCCCAGCCGAACTTGTTCTCCATGAACTCCGCCGCCGTGAAGCCCGTCAGAGCCTCGGCCCCCTCACTCATGAAGCTGAAAGGCCAGGGTGCCGCGAGCGCGCATCTGTAGACGAGGCCAGGCAGGTTATCGATCAGGGTTGCGAGCTGGCGCCGGCTCTCCCGCAGCTCCAGTTCTGCCGCGCGGTGCTCGGACATGTCGCGGGAGACGCCGATGACGCCGATGATGTCGCCATCCTGCCGCCAAGGCACTTTCACGGTCTGAAAGGTACGGATCTCGCCGTCGACGGAGATCTGCTCATCGACCGTGGAGACATTGCCGGTCGCGATGACGTGCTGATCGGCGGCATGAAACTCCTCGGCGGTCTGCTGCGGAAAATGATCGTGGACGCGCATTCCCTCCAGGGATCCGTAGATTTCCTTCAGCCGCCGATTGGTGAGGACGAAGCGTCCCTCCCTGTCCTTGACGAAGACGAGGTCCTGCACGCTATCGATGGCGACCTGAAACAGGTTTCGCCCCTCACGCACCTCGTTTTCCGCGGCCTTGCGGTCGTTGATATCCTCGGCCACGGCGATCATCGAGATCACCTTGCCGGCCTCGTCGCGCACGAAGGAGACGTTCACGGCGACCCAGACCACCGATCCGTCCGGACGCATGAAGCGCTTCTCGATCTGGAACGGCTCGCCGGTCCGAATGTGCTTCTCCAGCAGGGGGGAGTTCCAGGCAGCGTCTTCAGGGTGCGTCTCGGCCAGAAACGGAAGCTGAGCAATCTCGGCCTTTGAGCGGCCGACAAGTTCGCACCAGCGCTGGTTCACCATCAGCACCTGGCCGTCGAGGCCGCGATGGATGATGCCGACCATCGTCTGGCCGAAGACGGTTGCGAGCTGCCGCTCCTGCTCGCGCAGCGCATCGGCCGCCGCGATGCGCTCGTTGATGTTGCGGAAGAACACGGACAGGCCGCTGTCGACCGGTACGGCATGCACCTCGAACCAGCTCGCCAGCGGGGCATAATACGCTTCGAAGCGCTCTGTCGTGCGCTCGCTCATGGCGCGTCAGTAATGGTTTTCGAAGGTCGAGCCGGCCAGATGGGGCAATGCGTCCCAGAGGCTCTCGCCGATCAGTGCGGCCCCGGCCCGGAGCTCGCTGGTGGCGCGTGTGTTCATGAAAACGAGCCGCCACTGGCGATCGAGGACAAAGACGCAATCGGTCCTTCCCTCCATGAATGTCTTCAGATCACGGGAGAGGTGATGCGGCGGTCGCTTCTGCTCGGTGAACGGGCTCTGGGGTGCTGGCGCAGCGGCCGCGCCCCAGCTCGCGAGTGCGGGCGTCCGGCTCTGGAGCCGGGGCTCGGATGGAGCAGGTTGCTTGTGTGACCGCCGAAGCTGTCTGGCCCGCCAAGCGCGGCCGGAAGAAGTCGCCATTGTTCTCATCGATGCCGCCGCAGACCACGCTAAAACGGCTCGACGTCAGGCTTGGTGCTCATCATCATCGCCGAAAGGTAAATAGAAAACTGAGTTGAATTCGATATTCCTCTTAGGAAGATATAATTGAATTTGTGGCCAGGACTGGCAATCTCTAAAGAGCCGCAAAATACTTCAAACAATAAATATGGTAACCGAGGCGACGGGCTGCCGGACATGATCGGGGACGCGAGCCGCGTCGGCATTTCTCACCGCGATCCGATCGCGGTCCGTGATTTCGGAGAGGGAGTTGAGGCCAGGAGCGCCTTCAGGTCCGGTCAGGGCATTACGACGGCGAGGTACGGAGCCGTCGGCTTCTCACTGGCCCCGGTGAGCGCCGGCACCTTGTTCTTCACCGGCTTCAGGCTGCGCAGATATCCCGCGAGGGCCTTGGCGTCGGCATCCGTGAGCTTGCCGTAGGAATGGTAGGGCATCACCGGAGCGAGCTGCCGTCCGTCCGGCCTGACGCCGGTGCGGACCGCCCTGATGATGTCGGCCTCGCTCCACCGGCCCAGTCCGGTCTCGGGATCCGGAGTCAGGTTGGGCGGATAGAAGATCCCGAGGCCTGGGATCTGGAAGCCGACCTCGGAACCGCCCAGGAAGCGCCCCATGTCGGGCTTGCCGAGGAAGATGCCGGGCGTGTGGCAGCCGCCGCAATCCATGATCGACGCCAGGTATTCGCCGCGCTTGGCCGCCTCCTGAGCCCAGGCTGTGCAGGTGCCTGAGAGCGCCGCGACGACTGCGGCCAGACCGAACAGAATGCGCCTCATCGAAGTCTCCGATTTCCGACGAGGTTGGAGCATAGGGACGGTCTGCGGCCTGCGCCAACAACTAAGCCGTATTAGCGTTCGGCCCGCATCTTACTTCCTTCGGGGCAGACGAAAGGGCTCCGGCCTTGCAGGCCACCGGAGCCCCGAGGTTCGTCAGTCGGCGTTAGCGGTTGGAATCGTCCTTGCCGTTCGGGCTGCCGTCTCCGCCACCATTGCCGAAGCCGTTGTTGCCTTGGCCGCCGTGATCGCCGCGGCCGCCCTTGTCGCCGCCATGGCCGTTGCCCTGGGAGCCGCGATCGCCTGCATCGTTGCGGCCCCGTGAGCCGCCGCCGAAGTCGCCGCCGTTCGGGCTCTCCCCGGCATTGCTGACGCTCTTGTCATTGCCGGGATTGCCGCTGCCCGAGGAGGGATTGGAGCCGCCGCCAACGCTGCCCGTGCCGCTTCCCGGCTGATCTCCGACTGTTCCGGAGCCCCCGGTGGATCCGCCGGCAGTGCCGCCGCTCGAGACACCTCCGCTGGTCCCACCCGTGACGCCGCCAGCGGCCCCGCCGGTGGATCCGCCAATGCTTCCGGAGGTATTGCCAGCGACAGCCCCGCCGGATGACGCGTTGCCGCTTAGGCTGCCGCCGGCCGTGGAGGCTCCTCCGCTCGACAGGGTGCCGCTGATGCCGTTCGGCGATGCGTTGCTTCTGCCGCTGCGGGTCACAGGACCGGTCGCGGGAGTGGTGAGCCCTTCATTGCTCACGCCAAGGGTTCCGAAGGCCGGGACTGCCGAGCTGCCCGACCCGAGGATACCCTGCGGGGCCGTGGTGGCGCGTCCGATCGAGCCGGTGACGGACATGTCGCGGTCGTTCCGGCGCTGGGCCAGCGGAGCGACGGCGCATCGGCACACCTCCTTGCCCCTGACGATCGTCAGACGACAGCGATGATACTGGGAAGCATCCGCGACGGCTGGAGTACATTGCTGTCCTGAACGGAAAGACTGTGCGTAGGCCAAAGAAGGAGTGGCTGCGGCAGCGATCAATGCTGCCGCAATGGCATGTGAATACTTCATGATATGCCTCGAAAGCTACTTTTACTGCATCGTGCCAATAGTTGGTGGCTGTGTGAGGCAGAAATTCTTATTGCCTGTCGTTGGTTCCAGAAAAATTCATCCGGAATAGGGATAAATTTTCTACCCCTGAAGAGGTATCGAATGGAACAAACTATAAATCGATCTTGAGAGGAGCATTTGAAAGAATAATTGTATTTCTGGAATCTATACTAGCAAACAGTTTGAATTGCTAAGCTGAAAAGTTGTTGCAAAATACGAAAAGGCCGGATGAGAGCATCCGGCCTTTTGCGGTATATTCAGTGGTTGAGCAGCTCAGTGGCTCAATTGAACTTGTAGTTTAATCCTGCCCGGAGGACGCCGAACTCGGTGTCGCGCCGGTCCGTGTAGCGGGCTCCCCCGGCATAGTTGCCGCTCGTATCGAGGTTGACGTAGAGGCCCTCGACTTTAGCCGAGATGTTGTTGGTCACGCCGTATTCGACGCCGCCGCCGAGCGTCCAGCCGCCGTTGGTGCTGTTGTCGCGGTGGTAGCCCAGCACCGGGTCATAGCCGGAATTCCCGCCGACGTCGCCGTAGGCGAAGCCGCCCGTGCCGAAGACCAGGGCACGGTCGAATGCGACGCCCATGCGGGCCCGGATCGTACCGAAGAAGCCGTCCGAGTTGCCGGGGAAGTAAGTGTTGCCGTAGGAAGCGCCCTTGTTGCCGACGGCCGCGTATTGGAGGTCGGTTTCGGCGCCGAGGACGAACCTGCCGAACTGGTAATTATAGCCGGCCTGAGCACCGCCGACGAAGCCGCCGGTCTTGCTGCTGCCGATATAGCCGAAGGCCGGATCGTAGTAGCGGCTCGTGCCGGTGTTCCAGCCGTAGCCGAGATTGGCGCCGACGTAGAAGCCGGTCCAGGTGAAGGTCGGCATAGCCTCGTAGACCGGCGCCGGGCTGTAGCGGGACGGAAGGTCCGCAGCCTGGGCGGAGGTCGTGACGAGAGTGAATGCTGCAATTCCGGCAAGCAATCCAAGACGAATGGTACGCATGACAGTTTTCCGTGTTGGGACTCAGGAACACAAGGCTTCGGGCGCCTATCTCCCAATATGTAAGGAGAATCCGGACCTTCATGCAATGTAGTAACGTTTAAAAACTCTGCTTATGCTTGATAATGTATGAACGTTTACCAGTCCTAAAGATTCGCCGTTGCGGCACGATTGACGGAGAGCCCGGCGCCATGTGCAGATTGCGGCCGGAAGGTCCGACTTCCAGCCACACGCAATAGACAACTTGAGCCCTGCCGCCCGGCAGGGCTCCTTCGTTTCGGCCGCAATGCAGGCTGAAGCGGGAGGGGGTCGTCAGCTTTCGTTGGCCCGAAGCGCAAGGCGCTGCGCATCCCGCGCGATGACGTCGACATCGACGCTCATGGGGAGCCTGCCCGGGTCGAGCTCATCGATGGGAAACCAGCGCGCCTCGAGGGCGTCGTCGCTGGCCATGGGCTCGGGAGAGCCATCGGCAATGCACCGCGATCAGGATGTAGTGGTGTCGCAGGACGCCCTCGTCTGACCGGTCGAGAGCGTCGAGGGTGGTGATGACGTCGAGCGCCTCGCCCCGGACCGACGTCTCTTCGGCAAGTTCGCGCAGGGCGGCTTCCGTCACGGTCTCCCCGAGTTCGATCCGGCCCCCGGGAAATCCCCACAGGCCCGCATCGGGCGGATTGGCTCGCCGCACGAGGAGCGTCCAGCCCTCATGCACGACCACGGCGATGACGGCAGGTACGGGAATGGAAAAGGCTTGGCCGGTCATGGCCAAGCCTTATCGCAAGACGCCGGTTTTCGACAGGTGCGATCAGCGGTCCTGACGATGCAGAGCCGCTTGGAACGGCTCGAAGCTCTTGTGGAACCAGGACGCCGTCGTCGTGGCGATATCGGTCCATTGGGCCGAAGCCGTCTCGTAGGCCTTCCGGGCTCCGTTCGTCTGAACCCGGATCGCTTCCGAAAGGTGAGGGGCCCTGAGGGAGCTTTCCCACACCTCGATGGCTGCATCGCTCTGGGCCTGCAGCGCCTCGATGATCTTGTCGTGGACCTCCAGGGCGCCGCAGGCCGTGGCATTCACGGCCTCGCTCATCACCTTGCGAAGGGCGTCGGTCCGCTCACGGGGCAGCGCCTGCGGCGTCGGAGGTTCCGAAGCCGGGACGTTCGGGAGAGGCGCCGGCTGCTGCGGAGCGAGCTCCGTCATCGCCAGCTGCTCGGTCGCGGTTTCGGTCTTGGCTGCCGGAGCGGACTTCCGCACGCCCTTGGCGCTCGCCCCAGTTACTCGTGCACGCGCCTTCTTAGCTTCGGCCATGCCGGGCCTCCTTAGGAAGGTTTCGGATCGGGCTTACTTCTTCGAGCCGGGCTGCTTCATGGCGGACTGCGCCAGGGAGCCGAGCTCCTTCATCTGGGCCTGCATGGCCTCGAACTGGGAGCGCACGTATTCGGCCTGGTACTGCATGGCCTCCTGCACGTCCTTGGCGCGCACCATCTTCTGGGCGAGGTCGAAAGCGGCCGCGATGTTCTGCTCCGCATAGGTGAAGGTCTTGCGAGTGGCATCCTTGGCGCTGCTCTGGACCGTGCTCGCCGAACCTTCAAGAGTGTCCACCGTCTTCTGGGCAGCGCCCATGAAACCGTCGATCGCCTTGCGGGCCTGCTCGACGCTCTTCTCCGCGAAATCGCGCATTTCGGCCGGAATCTCGTAGTTCGGGGTCTGATTCGTCGCCATTGATCACTCCTGTTTGGATCCTTGTGCAGTGCAATATCACATTGTGCACTGCAAAATCAACTCAACGTGTAGCGATGTGGTGCCTACCAATTAAGGTTACCACGAAGTAAAACCGTTTAGGAGTTCCGCCGATCCCACCTCCTTGGAGATATTGGTCTAGAACCCTGGTAGAGGAACTCCTGAGACATTTGAGGTCAACCCCGTTCATGACGGATGCTCAAAACCCCTTCGAGGCGCTGGTCGCACGGCTGGCTCGGGACCCGGCTCTGGCCCGGGCATCCGAGGCCGGCGCGGGCGTGCTCGTCTGGGATTCCGCAGCCGAGCGGGTCCTTTGGGCGTCCCCAGCCGCTCAGGGGCTGCGGTGGGCGATCGCCGACGAGACCGGACGGGTCGCGGCCGGCTTCCGGGCGGGACCGCGCCTGAAGGAGCTGGCCGGCGGGGATGCTCCCCGGGAGGGCGCGCGGAAGGAACGCCTGCGCCTCGATCCGGCCAAGCCCTGGCTTCCGGTCCTCTGCGTCTGTCGCATGGCCGACCTCAACCCAGGCACCTCCGTCCTCGTGACCCTCATTCTTGGGCCGGTCCCCAAAGGCGTTCGGCCCCCGCCTGTCGCGGATAATCCTCGGGACCGTCCCGAGGCCGCTCCGGCAACAGCCTCCGGGCCGAAGCCAGGGGGCACCGTCCGCTTCCTGTGGCAGGCCGATCCGCAGACCCGCTTCACGGACGTGTCGCCGCAACTGGAGGCGGCCGTCGGGCCGATGTCGGCCGACATTGTCGGCCGGACCTGGGATGAGATCTGCCGATCCGTGGTCGAGGATCCGGACAGGATCGTCGCCTCCCTGTTCGCGCGCCGGGAGACCTGGAGCGCCAGGACGGTTTTCTGGAGCCTCGACAATTCAGCCGCCCAGGTGCCGGTCGACTGGGCCGGCATGCCGATCTTTGGAGATGGGCGCGAGCTGCTGGGGTTCAGGGGCTTCGGACTCCTGCGCATGGACGCATTGGTGGAACGCGGGACGGGCGATGCTCCGGCCGACGATTTCGCCTCTTTCGAGGAGGCGATCGAGAATCCGGCCGATCTGGATGCCGAAGCATCCGACGAACCGTCGCCGACATCCGATGACGTCCTGCCGCAGGCCGAGGAGGACACATGGTTCTCCCATCTTCGCGACCGGGTCGCGGAGGCGCTGACGGGCGGAAAGCCGGAAGACGGCGAGCCTGCCGCCCCGACGGTGGAAGCTACGGATGCGCCATCGCAGCGCCAGGCCGACCTCGCCCAGTCCGGCCTCTCGCATGCCGAACGCAACGCGTTCCGGGAGATCGCGCGTGCCCTAGGCGCCCGGTTCGAGGAGGAAATGCCTTCGTCCAAGGAGGAGCAGGAGCCGGCCGCAATTGTTAAGGACATGCCTCCGACTCGGCCGGCTGCGGCAGTCCAGGTGGCCGATCCGATCCTTGACCGGCTGCCCATCGGCATCCTCGTGCACGGTCAGGACCGCGTCCTGTTCGCCAACCGTTTCCTGCTCGAGCTGACGGGTTTCGATGGCATCGATCAGATTGCAGCGGAGGGCGGACTTTCGCGCCTGTTCCCGGACAATCCCGATCTCCTGGAGACCGAGGAGCCCGAGGCGCCGGTCGCTCTCAAGCGGCGAGACGGAGACGCCGTTCCGGTCGCCCTGCGCCTGACGAGCGCGGAGTGGCAAGGCGAGGCAGCCGACCTGATGGTCATCCGCAGGGCTCCCGATGCGGATGCCCGGCGACGCCTGCGCGAGGCCGAGCTCGACCTGCGCCAGCGCGAGGGCCGCATGCGCGAGCTGGAGGCGATCCTCGACACGGCGACGGACGGTGTGATCGTGCTCGACGAGACCGGCCGCATCATCTCCCTCAACCGCTCGGCCGAGGCGCTGTTCGGCTACGACCAGGGCGAGGTCGTCGGCGATGCGATCACGGTGCTGCTGGCGCCCGAGAGCCATATCGTCGCCCTGGACTACCTCGAGGGCCTGCGTTCGCCGGGGGTAGCGAGTCTCCTCAACGACGGCCGCGAGGTGATGGGCCGCGTGCGCCAGGGCGGCACGATCCCGCTCTTCATGACCATGGGCCATGTGAACGACGGCCCCGGCCGCAAGTTCTGCGCGGTCCTGCGCGACATCACCGCCTTCAAGAAGGCCGAGGGCGAGCTCCTCGGCGCCAAGCGGGCAGCCGAGCAGGCGAGCGCCCAGAAGTCCGATCTGCTCGCGAAGATCAGCCATGAGATCCGCACGCCCCTCAACGCGATCATCGGCTTTGCCGAGGTCATGCTGGAGGAGCGTTTCGGTCCGATCGGGAACGAGCGCTACAAGGAATATCTCAAGGACGTGCACGCCTCCGGTGCGCATGTGATCAGCCTCGTGAACGATCTCCTCGACCTCGCGAAGGTCGAGGCGGGACGGCTGGAACTCTCCTTCACGAGCGTCAACCTCAACGATCTCGTGTCCGCCTGCTTCACGCTGCTCCAGCCGCAGGCCTCCCGCGACCGCATCGTTATGCGCACCAGCTTCGCCACGAAGCTGCCGCCCGTGGTGGCCGACGAGCGCTCCGTGCGGCAGATCGTGCTGAACCTCGTGTCCAACGCCATCAAGTTCACGGACGCGGGCGGCCAGGTGATCGTCTCGACGGCCCTGACCGACCGCGGCGAGGTCGCCTTCCGGGTTCGGGACACGGGCATCGGCATGACGGAAGCCGAGGTCGAGGCGGCTCTCGAGCCGTTTCGCCAGCTCGCCACATCGCGCAGGCGCGGCGGTACGGGACTGGGGCTGCCGCTCACCAAGGCCCTGGTCGAAGCGAACCGAGGCGCGCTGCAGATCACGAGCCACCCGAACGAGGGCACTCTCGTCGAGGTCATCTTCCCGCCCACGCGGGTCCTGGCGGAGTGATGGCGCAGACCGGCCTGCGCCGCGCGACCTTCGCCGACATGGAGGCCGTGGCGCGGCTGAACCGGCACGTCCGCAAGACCTGCTTTCCCTACTTGCCGGACCTTCACACGCCGGAGGAGGATCTGGCCTTCTTTCGCAACGAGGTCTTCCCTGTGAGCGTGATCTGGCTGGCGGAGGGCGGGGGCTCGCTGATCGGTTTCGCGGCCGTGAGCGAGGGCTGGCTCGATCATCTCTACGTGGACCCGGCCTGGCATGGCCGCGGCGTCGGCTCCATGCTGCTCCAGGCAGCCAAGGAGGGCAATGCCCGCCTCGATCTCTGGACCTTCCAGCGCAACGCGCAGGCGCGCCGCTTCTATGAGCATCGCGGCTTCCGGCTGGTCGAGATGACCGACGGCTCCGAGAACGAGGAGCAGACTCCCGACGCGCACTATCGCTGGCTCGCCGATTGATCCCTGCCGGAGAGGCGTTAGGTTGCTTCGATCGCTCCTGCCCTCACGAGACGAAGGATCGCCATGTCCACCTATCGCCTCGACAAGCTCTTCGCCCCGCGTGCCATCGCGGTCGTCGGCGCGAGCCCGCGTCCCGACTCCCTGGGATTGACCTTTCTGCGCAACCTGATGGAGGGGGGCTTCGCGGGCGCGCTCCATCCGGTCAACCCTCACCACCGGGAGATCGAGGGCAAGACCTGCTACCGGTCGCTGAAGGATCTGCCAGAGACACCGGACCTCGTCGTCGTTGCCGTTCCGCCTCGCAACGTGCTCGACGTGATCGAGGAGGCAGGTCAGGCGGGCGTTCAGGCCGCCATCATCGCGACGGCCGGCCTGGGCTACGGGGGAGGGTCCCTGTCGGATCGGGTGAGGGGCGCCGCCCGGCAATACGGCCTGCGCATCGTGGGTCCCAACTGCATCGGCGTGATGGCGCCGCGCGCGCGGATGAACGCCAGCTTCGCGGCCCGCAGCGTCCAGCCTGGCGATCTTGCGCTCGTGTCGCAGTCCGGCGCGGTGGCGGCCGGTCTCGTGGAGTGGGCGGCCCAGCGCCAGGTCGGCTTCTCGGCCATCGTGTCGCTCGGCGACAAGATCGACGTGGATTTCAGCGACTGCCTCGACTTCTTCTCGGCGGACAGCGGGACGCGGGCAATCCTTCTCTACATCGAGTCCATCGACAACGCGCAGAAGTTCATGTCCGCGGCCCGTGCCGCCGCGCGCACGAAGCCCGTCGTGGTGATCAAGTCGGGACGTCACGCTCAGGGAGCCAAGGCGGCCGCCACCCACACGGGAGCCCTGGCCGGATCGGACGCGGTCTACGATGCCGCCTTCCGGCGCGCGGGTCTGCTGCGCGTCCTCGACCTCGACCAGCTCTTCGCCGCCGCCGAGACCCTGAGCCGGCAGAAGCCGTTCCCGGGCAACCGTCTCGCCATCCTCACCAATGGCGGCGGCGTCGGCGTCCTGGCGGTCGATCGCCTCATCGATCTCGGCGGAACGCTGGCGACGATCTCCGACGCGACCATCGAGCGCCTGAACGCGGTTCTGCCGGCGACCTGGTCCAAGGCAAACCCCGTCGACATCGTCGGCGACGCCGATCCGGCCCGTTACACTGCGGCCCTGGAGGCGCTTCTCGCCGATCCGGACAACGACGCCGTCCTCATCCTCAACGTGCCGACCGCAGTCACGAGCGCGCCTCAGGCCGCCCAGGCGGTGGCCGAGGTGGTCAGGAAGGACCGCGCGCGGGGGATGCGCCAGAAGCCGGTCTTCGCCGCCTGGATCGGCGAGGATCCGGAATCCGCGCGCGCCTTCGAGGAGGTGCGCATTCCGCACTTCTCGACGGAGGCCGACGCGGTCCGCGGCTTCCTCCAGCTCGTGCGGTACCGCGAGGCGCAGAGCGAGCTGATGGAGACGCCGGACAGCCTCCCGAAGGATTTCGCCCCCGACACAGCGGGCGCTCATCGCATCATCGACGGCGTGCTGGCCCAGAACCGCCGCTGGCTCGACCCGCTGGAAGTGAATGCGCTCCTGAAGGCCTACGACATCCCGTCCGCTCCGGTCATCCTGGCCAAGACGCCCGACGAGGCGGCTAAGGCCGCGCAGCCCTTCCTGGCCGAAGGCGGGACGGTGGCGGTGAAGATCCTGTCGCCGGACATCGTGCACAAATCCGACATCGGCGGCGTGAAGCTCGACCTGACGACCGGGGAGGCGGTTCTAAAGGCCACGACCGACATTTTGGAGCGCGCGGCGCGCCTCAAGCCGCAGGCTTCGATCACGGGCGTTACGGTCCAGCCCATGATCCGACGCGCCAAGGCGCGCGAGCTCATCATGGGCATCGCCGACGATCCGTCCTTCGGGCCCGTCGTCCTGTTCGGCCGCGGCGGCACGGCCGTGGAGGTCATCAACGACAAGGCGCTCGCGCTGCCGCCCCTCGACCTCAAGCTTGCGGACGATCTCATCCACCGCACCCGCGTGTCCCGCATCCTCAAGGCCTATCGCGACGTTCCGGCGGCCGACGAGCGGGCGATCGCCCTCGTGCTGGTGAAGCTCGCGCAGCTCGCCGCGGATCTGCCGGAGGTGCGCGAGCTCGACATCAACCCGCTGCTCGCCGACCACACGGGCGTCATCGCGGTCGATGCGCGGGTGGCCGTGGCGCCGCTGCCGGCGGAAGCCCGCAAAGGCAGGGGGCATCCGCGTTTCGCGGTCCGTCCGTATCCCAAGGAATGGGAGCGCGTCATCGCCCTGCGCAGCGGGCGCGAGGCCTTCGTGCGCCCCGTGCGGCCGGAGGACGAGGAGGAGTTCCGCCGCTTCTTCCAGGCGATCACGCCGGAGGACCTGCGCCTGCGCTTCTTTGCGCCCGTGCGCGACTTCAGCCACACCTTCCTAGCGCGCCTGACCCAGCTCGATTATGCCCGCGCCATTGCGTTCGTGGCCTTCGACAGGAAGACGGGCGAGATGATGGGCGCAGTGCGCGTCCACGCCGACGCCAATCACGAGACGGGCGAGTACGGCATCCTCCTGCGCTCGGACCTCAAGGGTCTCGGCCTCGGTTGGGAGCTGATGCGGCTGATGATCGAATGGGCGAAGGTGGAGGGCCTGCGGGAGATCGAAGGTCAGGTCCTGCGGGAGAACACCACCATGCTGGACATGTGCCGTAGCCTCGGCTTTTCGATCCGCACCGATCCGGACGACTTGGACGTGCGCATCGTGACGTTGCCGATCGCCTCGATCAGCGAGCCGCGGGATCTCGCCAGCAGCTGACGAACGAAAGGCTCGCGTGTGGCGCGGGCCTTTTCCAATCGACGGTCGCCAGGTTCAGTGGTCGCTCTCGAGCCCGCCCACGTGCTTCTGGGCGTAGAGCTCGACGCCGATCTGCTCGATGAGGGTGAGCTGGGTTTCGAGGAAATCGATATGGCCTTCCTCGTCGGCCATCAGCTCCTCGAAGAGGTTCTTGGAGACGCGGTCGCCGACGCTCTCGCAGTACTGCGCCGCCTCGCCGTAGAGATTGCGTGCGTCATATTCGGCCGCAAGGTCGCATTCGAGGATCTCCTGGATGTTCTGGCCGATCCGCAGCGGGTCGAGGACCTGCAGGTTCGCGAAGCCGTCCAGGAAGATGATGCGCTCGATGAAGCGGTCGGCGTGGTGCATCTCCTCGATGGATTCCTTGCGCCAGGTCTTGGCGAGTTCCTTGTATCCCCAATCGTCCAGCACACGGTAGTGGAGCCAGTACTGGTTGACCGCCGTCAGCTCGCTGCGCAGGCCGCGATTGAGATACTCGATTACCTTCGGGTCGCCCTTCATCCTATCCTCACGTCGAACCGGCGCCGGGGAGCGCCGTGTCAGCTATCTAGAGGATTCATGAACTAGGGAGGAAGACCCAATCGTCAAAGGGTCGGCTCCGCCGTCACCTTTTCGAGGACGGTCGGGCAGCAGCCGCGCTGGCAGGCAGCCACGGGCTCGACGCCGTCATCCGCCAACGCCTTGTCCATGATCGACCTGATCGTGCGGACGCAGCGCCCGCAATTCGGGCTGCACCCGAGGCAGCGATAGACCTGGGCAGGTGTGCGCGGACAGTCCGGCCCCGGGGTCAGGCAGGCCTTCACGTCACCATCGGAAAAGACGTTGCAGGAGCAGACGATCATGGAAGCACTAGTTTAGAACTTTTAAAAACTACTTGCGATTTCAAAGACTTAGACGATTTTCTCGAGCGGCGCCATAGGCGTGGGGCGCGCCCAGATGCCGCGCTGCGGCAGGATATGTCAGCCGAGACGACGGAAGAGGCCCGGGTAGTCCAGCACGAACCCGTCTTCATCCACAGGTAGGTCGGCCGTGAAGCCGCTCTCCAGGCTCTCGAAGCGGTAGAGCGAGCCGCTTCGAAGCGCCGTGTAGCGCTGGTCGGCAGGCGCGACGGTCAGGTCGGGGATGCCGATATAGACGAGGCGGATGTCGACGCTCTCGCCGTCCTTCGGGTCGAGGCGGCGGATCGGCAGCGTATTGGTCAGCGGGGTCGCCTGAATATCGACGTCGATGCAGCCTTGAAGGGCAGGCTGCGGGCGCCCGTCCTCGTGCCAGGAGCCTTGTCCGTTGCTCTCCAGATGCAGAACCTGTCCCGACGTGGTCCGCAGGAGAACGACCCGGGTCCGCCAGGACGCATCCAGCCTCAGGCGGTAAGAGAGGCCGAACCTGGCGCCGTCCTCCCGGCCGATGACGACGCCCGAGATGTGGAGCCCGCCATCGGCGGGGCGCACGTCCACATGCTCCATCCCCGCCTCGCACCCGTCCCAGGCCGACCAGCGGATGGTGCGGAAGATGAATGTCCTGGAGGGCATGTCCCGAGCCTCGCATGCGGTAATATCATACGATACGGCTCAGCATGGGAGGCTGTCGACTCGCCCTAGTCTCTCACCACCACGATGTGCAGGCGCCGGGGGCCGTGGGCGCCGAGCAGCAGGGTCTGCTCGATGTCGCCGGAGCGGGACGGCCCCGTGATCCAGTTCACGGTGCGCGGCATCGTGCTCTTTCCGAAGGCGAAGCGGACCCGGCTCCAGACGGATTCGTAGTCGCCCGCGATGTCCTTGGCGGACATCACCACGATGTGGTTGTCCGGCAGGAAGTTGAGGGTCGAGGGGTTTTCGTGGCCCGAGACCATCACGAGCGTGCCGCTCTCGGCGACGGCCCCGAAGGCGTGGCTGACGGCGTTCAGGTCGCGACCTTCGCTCGGCCCCCGGCTCATCTCGAGGGTCGTGTCGGCCCACGGCATCTTCTCGAGCCTCGGGTCGTCACCCATGCGCAGAGTGGCGGGCAGGTTATGGTTGCGCAGGAAGAGGGCGATGGATTGCGGCACCTCCGCCGCGGAGGCGACCTCGGTCACGGTCGCGAGGGCCGCCTCGGCCTGGAGCTTGAACAGGGCGATCCGCTCCTCGCCCGAAACCTGGCCTCGCGCAGGAACCACACCCTTCGGCGCGCGCTCCAGCCGCTCGGCCACCATCTGGCGGCGGATCGTCTCCGATCCCTTGACGCCGAGGGAGCGGCGGATATTGGCGAAAACGTCGTCGCGGGCGCTCATGCGCTCCTCCTGCTGCGCTCGCGGCGCCAGCGCGCCTGGAAGGTCTCGCCCTGCGGGGCCGGGAAATCGCGGTACTTGGTCCAGCCCTTGGCCAGGGGCAGCCACGCGAAGCGCCCCTTGGCGCGGCCAGCGAGGCCCAGCACGCCCATGGCGGCGCGGGTGGCCAGGCGGTAGAGGGCGGGGCGCTTGGCGAAGAAACCCCAGGTTCTGAGCCCCGAGCGCACCGTCGCTGGGGTCAGATGGCGCTCGAACTCCCGCTCGCGCCAGTGGCGCATGAGCTTCGGCAGCGGGATGCGCACCGGGCAGACGCTCTCGCAGCGGCCGCAGAAGGTCGAGGCGTTCGGCAGGTGGCCCGCCTTGTCGACGCCGATGAGGCTGGGGGTCAGCACAGCGCCCATGGGGCCGGGATAGACCCAGCCGTAGGCGTGCCCGCCGACCGCGTGATAGACCGGGCAGTGGTTCATGCAGGCACCGCAGCGAATGCAACGCAGCATCTCCTCGAAGCTCGTGCCGAGCATGGAGGAGCGGCCGTTGTCCAGGAGCACCACGTGATAGTTCTCGGGCCCGTCCGCGTCGCCGGGGCGGCGGGGGCCGGTCGAGAACGTGGTGTAGACCGACATCTCCTGGCCGGTCGCGGAGCGCGCGAGGACGCGCAGGATCTGGCTCACGTCCTCGAGGGTCGGCACCAGCTTCTCGATCGAGGCGAGCACGATATGCGTCTTCGGCAGGATCTGCGTCAGGTCGCCGTTGCCCTCGTTGGTGACGATGATCGACGTGCCGGTCTCCGCCACGAGGAAGTTCGCGCCCGTGATGCCCACGTCCGCTGCCAGGAAGCGCTCGCGCAGCACGGTGCGCGCCTCGGTTAGGAGCTGCACCGGCTCGGACAGGTCGCGCTTGGCGTCGAGATGGGTGTGGACGCGGCGGAAGTCCTGCTCGACCTGGGTCGCGTTGAGGTGGACCGCCGGGGCAATGATATGGCTCGGCATCTCGTTGCGGAGCTGGATGATGTACTCGCCGAGATCCGTCTCGACCGGCACGACCCCATGCGCTTCGAGATGGTGGTTGATGCCGATCTCCTCGGAGATCATCGACTTGCCCTTGGTGACGGTGCGCGCGCCGGCATCGCGGCAGATGCCGAGAATGATGTTGCGCGCCTCCTCGGCCGTGCGGGCGAAATGCACGTGGCCGCCGGAGGCCTTCACCTTGTCCTCGTAGGCTTCGAGGTAGAGGTCGAGATGGGCCAGGGTGTGGTTCTTGATGTCCCGTGCGGAGTCGCGCAGCGCCTCGAACTCGGGCAGCTTCTCGGCCGCCTTCTGGCGCTTGTCGATGAAGCCCTGCTTCACGTTGCCGAGCGCCTTCTGGAGCTGGACGTCGGCCAGCGCCTGCGCGGCGTTTGTCTTGAATTGCGGGGAGGTGGTGTGAACGGTCATCGGACCTCTTTCTTACCCGTGCGGAGCCAGCCTGCGTAAGGCCGATGCTTGTCTTTCATGTCGTCGTAGAGCCAGACCATCCTGTCGCAGAACCACATCTTCGCAAGCCAGGAGACGAGGCCGCCGGACATCGTCAGGACAAGGTTATTCATAACAGCCCCGGCAAGCGCCACGGCGAAACCTGCGGCCGATAGTCCCGACAGGATTTGCGCCATCCGTGCGTGATGGGCCGGGATGGGAACCTGCCTGCGATTCAACCAGACCCGCTCGCCGAATGTCGCCTTTGCGCTCCAGGTATCGGTGCGCTCGGGCGCCGGAAACAGCCGCGGATTGAGCCACAGCCACAGCGCCACGGACGAGACCGGCAGCACGGCCCAGAGGCCGAGCCAGGCGTAGCTCCAGACCGCCAGAAGAAGAACCGGGAGGGACGCGACCCGCGTCCAGACGCTCCAGGGACTCGCATGGCGCTCCCAGGTGCTCTCGTCCATCCGGAACAGGCGCGCGGCGATATGGCCGTGATCGGTCATGTACGGCGTGGATCCCTCGCGGCCGCGATCGGCGGATCGTCGGTCATGCCGGCCAGCACCTCGGCCACGTGGCGCACCTCGATCGCCTTGCCCTCGCGGGAAAGGCGGCCCGCCATGTTCATCAGGCAGCCGAGATCGCCCGCGAGCAGCGTGGAGGCGCCGGTCTCGGAGACGTGCTTCGTCTTGGCATCGACGATGGCGCCCGAGATGTCGCTGTACTTCACCGCGAAGGTTCCGCCGAAGCCGCAGCAGACGTCGCTCTCGTTCAGCTCGACGAGCGTCACGCCCTCCATGCTCGCGAGGAGCTTGCGTGGCTGCGACCGGACGCCGAGTTCGCGCAGGCCCGAGCAGGAATCGTGGTAGGTAACGGTGCCCTCGTAGGATGCGTCCACCTTCGTGACGCCGAGCACGTCGACCAGGAAGCTCGTGAGCTCGTAGGTGCGCGCCGCCAGGGCGTTGACCCGGGGCAGCCAGTTGGGATCGTCGGCGAAGAGTTCCGGGTAGTGCGCCTTGATCATGCCCGCGCAGGACCCGGACGGGGCCACGACGTAGTCATAGCCGCGGAACGCCTCGATCACCTGCTCGGCCAGGTCGCGGGCCGTGCCCCGGTCGCCCGAGTTGAAGGCAGGCTGGCCGCAGCAGGTCTGCACGGGGACATCCACCGTGCACCCCGCATCCTCCAGAAGCTTCACAGCCGCGAAGCCGACCGAGGGACGGATCAGGTCGACGAGGCACGTGACGAAAAGGGCGACGCGGGGCTTGCGCCCGCGGTCGCCGCCCGGCACGGCGGAAACGCTCATTGGGCGACCTTCTTGCCCGAGGCGTCGAACTGCTTGAGATAGGCAACGAGATCGTCGATGCGCTTTTCGTCCTTGAGACCCGCATAGATCATCTTGGTGCCAGGGATCTTCTTGCGCGGGTCCTTGATGTACTCCCGGAATGTCGCCTCGTCCCAGGTGATGCCGGAATTCTTGTTGGCGTCGGAATAGTTGTAGCCCTCGACCGAGCCCGAATGGCGGCCGAAGAGGCCGTTCAGGACCGGGCCGACGGCGTTCTTGGCGTTCTCGCCGATCTGATGGCAGGCGCGGCATTGGGCGAAGACCTTCTCGCCGGCGGCAGCGTCCTGGGCTTGGGCGGAGCCGAGCCCGGCGAGAACCAGGGCGGCGGAGAGAACGAGAGAGCGCATTCAAAAAACTCCTTTGCGGGCATGCCAAGCCATCTTAGAGAGATTCCACATTATTGGAAAAATCCCCCAAGAGCAGCTACCTTCTTGCGAGGGCGGCCATGCGCCCCAAGCTGCCTCGCGTTCACCAGGGAGAGGTGCCATGTCGATCGCATTCCCGAAGCCGGACGAGGCCGTTCTGGCCCGACGAGCCGAGATCGTCGCCGGGCTTCAGCGGCTCGTCGCGCCCGAGGCCCTGATCGTGACCGAGGACGAGCGCCGGGCCTTCGAGACCGACGGGCTGACGGCCTACCGGCAGATGCCGCTCGCGGTGGTCCTGCCGTCCTCCACCCAGGAGGTGTCCGCCATCATGCGCTTCTGCCACCAGAACGGCGTGAAGGTGGTGCCGCGCGGGGCCGGAACTTCGCTCTGCGGCGGGGCGATCCCTCAAGCAGACGCCATCGTGCTCGGCGTCTCGAAGATGAACCGGGTCCTCGACGTGGATTTCGCCAACCGCACCGCCCATGTTGAGGCCGGCATCACCAATCTGGGAATCAGCCAGGCGGTGTCCTACGAGGGCTTCTTCTACGCGCCCGACCCGTCGAGCCAGCTCGCCTGCACCATCGCCGGCAACATCGCCATGAATTCCGGCGGGGCCCATTGCCTGAAATACGGCGTGACCACCAACAACCTGCTGGGCGTGACCCTGGTCCTTCTCGACGGCACCGTGGTCAAGCTCGGCGGCGACCATCTCGACAGCGGAGGTTACGACCTCCTCGGCCTGATCTGCGGCTCGGAAGGGCAGCTCGGCATCGTCACCGAGGCCGTGGTGCGCATCCTTCGTGCGGCCGAAGGCGCGCGGCCCGCGCTCTTCGGCTTCGAGCGGGTGGAGGATGCGGGCGCCTGCGTGGCCGCCATCATCGGAGCCGGGATCATCCCGGTCGCCCTCGAATACATGGACAAGCCGGCGATCCAGATCTGCGAGGCCTTCGCCCATGCGGGCTACCCGCTCGACGTGGAGGCCATGCTGATCGTGGAGGTCGAGGGCTCCGACCAGGAGATCGACGACATGCTCCGGCGCATCGTCGCCATCGCGGAACCGTTCCGGCCGAAGACCCTGAAGGTGTCGCAGTCGGAGGCCGAGAGCACGGCGATCTGGAAGGGCCGCAAATCGGCCTTCGGGGCGACGGGACGCGTCGCCGACTACATCTGCATGGACGGCACGATCCCGACCGGGCAGCTGCCTTACGTGCTCAACCGCATCGACGAGATCGTGAAGTCCTACGGCCTCGGGGTCGCCAACGTGTTCCATGCGGGCGACGGCAACCTCCACCCGCTCGTCATGTTCAACACCAACGTGCCCGGCGAGATGGAGAGGGCCGAGAAGGCCGGCGAGGACATCCTCAGGCTCTGCGTCGAGGTGGGCGGCTGCCTCACCGGCGAGCATGGCGTCGGCATCGAGAAGCGCGACCTCATGACCTGCCAGTTCAACGAGGCCGACCTCGCCCAGCAGATGCGCGTGCGCGGCGTGTTCGATCCCGGGTGGCTGCTCAACCCGGCCAAGGTCTTCCCGCTCGACGGGAGGCTTGCCGCGTGACGCTCTTGACCCCCCGCGACGAGCAGGACGCCTCCGCGATCATCCGTGACGCAGCCGCCAAGGGAACGCTCCTCAGCCTCTGCGGCCAGAACACGAAGGCCGCCATGGGGCGGCCGAACCAGACGGACGCCTCGATCTCTTCCGTGGCGCTCTCCGGCATCACGCTCTACGAGCCTGCGGAACTCGTGATCTCCGCCCGCAGCGGCACTCCCGTGTCGGAGGTGGTGCGGACGCTCGCCGAGAAGGGGCAGGAACTGCCCTTCGAGCCGATGGACTACCGACCTCTCCTCGGCTCCAGGGGCGAGCCGACCATCGGGGCGGTGGCGGCGATGAACATTTCCGGCCCCCGCCGCATCATGGCGGGAGCGGCCCGCGACAGCCTCATCGGCGTGCGCTTCGTCAACGGACGGGGGGAGGCGATCAAGTCCGGCGGACGGGTGATGAAGAACGTCACGGGCCTCGACCTCGTCAAGCTCATGTCCGGATCCTGGGGGACACTCGGCTTCCTGACCGAGGTGACCTTCAAGGTGCTGCCGAAACCGGAACGCATGTCGACGCTCCTCATGCGAGGGCTCGACGACCGCGCCGCCATCGAGGCCCTGTCCCAGGCGCTTGGCTCGCCCTTCGACATCACGGGCGCCGCGCACCTGCCGAGCCCTGATCGCCAGGGCGCCCGCACCCTGATCAGGCTCGAAGGCTTCAGGCTCTCGGTCGATTACCGCCTCAACGAGCTGCGCCGGCTCCTGCCGGGCTTCGAGGCCGCCGACATCCTGGAAGGCCGGGGCGCGGACGCGCTCTGGCAGTCGGTGCGCGATGGGGCGGTGTTCTCCGGCAACGGCGAGCGGGCGATCTGGCGCGTCTCCACGGCGCCCACCCGCGGGCCGGATCTCGCGGCCCAGGTGGCGCGGGCGATCGACGCCCAGTGGTTCTACGATTGGGGCGGCGGCCTCGTGTGGATCTCGACCCCCGTGAACGGGGATGCGGGAGCGTCCGCGGTCCGTAGCGCCACCCATGCCTTCGGGGGGCACGCGACGCTCGTGCGCGCACCCGCCGAGATCAGGGCGCAGGTCGACGTCTTCGAGCCGCAGGCCGATCCGGTGATGGCCCTCACGCGCGGCATCAAGGCGTCCTTCGATCCGGCCGGGATCCTCAATCCGGGCCGCATGTATGCGGGCCTCTAGTATGACGGATGCTGCCGTTCTCAAGGGCCGGACCAGCGCGCCACAAGGCCGCCGTGCAATGCTCTATACGGGCCTTGCCCTTGGCCTCGTGGTGCTGACCGCCGCAATCCTCCTGGCCATGGGACGCATGCCGATCTGCAAATGCGGCACGATCGAGCTCTGGCACGGAACTGTCAGGGATTCAGGCAATTCCCAGCACCTGACGGACTGGTACACCCCCTCACACGTCATCCATGGCTTCCTGTTCTATGCCGGCACCTGGCTCATAGGCCTTGTGCGGGGAAAGCCGCTGCCGCTGGGCGTGGCGCTCCTCCTGGCCCTCGGGGTCGAATGCGCCTGGGAGATCGCCGAGAACACCAACACCGTGATCGACCGCTACCCTGCGACGAATATCGCTCTCGACTATTACGGCGACAGTGTCATCAACTCGGTCATGGACATCGGCGCCATGACCGTCGGCTTCTGGCTCGCCCGCATCTGGCCCGTCTGGCTGACGGTGGTCGCGGCTCTGCTCATGGAGCTGATCGTCGGATACTGGATCCGGGACAATCTCATCCTCAACATCATCATGCTGATCTATCCCGTTGAGGCCATCAACCAGTGGCAAGCGGGAGGCTAAGGACATGCAGACGAACTTCACTCCCGATCAGCTCAAAGATCCCGCCATGGCAAGCTCGGAGAAGATCCTCCGAACCTGCGTCCATTGCGGCTTCTGCACCGCCACCTGTCCGACCTACCTGCTGCTCGGTGACGAACTCGATTCCCCGCGCGGGCGCATCTACCTGATGAAGGACATGCTGGAGGGCGGAAAGCCCGCCACCCCGGAGGTGGTGAAGCACATCGACCGCTGCCTGTCGTGCCTGTCCTGCATGACCACCTGCCCGTCGGGGGTGCATTACATGCACCTCGTCGACCATGCCCGCGCCTATATCGAGGCCACCTATACCCGCCCCTGGCACGACCGGCTCCTGCGTTCCGTCCTGGCGCATGTTCTGCCCTATCCCAACCGCTTCCGCGCCGCCATGGGCGCCGCCATCCTGGCCAAGCCCATCAAGGGTCTCGTGGGCATGGTGCCGTTCGTGGGAACGCGCCTGAAGGCGATGATCGATCTCGCGCCGGCCCGCGCCCCGGCCCGTTCGCCCTTCGACCGGCCCGGTGCGTTTCCGGCGGAGGGCGCCCGGCGCGGCCGGGTAGCGATCCTGTCCGGCTGCGCCCAGCCGGTGCTCAAGCCCGGCTTCAACGAGGCGGCGATCCGTCTCCTGAACCGGCACGGCGTCGAGGTGATCCAGCCGAAGGGGGAGGGGTGCTGCGGCGCCCTCGTCCATCACATGGGGCGCGACGACGACAGCCATGCCTTCGCCAAGCGCAACATCGACGTCTGGATCGCCGAGATGGACGGGGAGGGGCTCGACGCCATCATCATCACGGCCTCGGGCTGCGGCACGACCATCAAGGATTACGGCTTCATGTTCCGGGACGATCCGGCCTATGCCGAGAAGGCCGCCCGGGTGTCGGAGATCACCAAAGACATCACGGAGTACGTGACCGGCCTCAAGCTGATGGCGCCCGCGAGCAAGACCGATCTCGTCGTGGCCTATCACTCGGCCTGCTCCATGCAGCACGGCCAGCAGATCCGCACCGAGCCCAAGACGCTCCTCAAGCAGGCGGGCTTCACCGTGAAGGACGTGCCGGAGGGCCACATCTGCTGCGGCTCGGCTGGCACCTACAACCTGCTCCAGCCCGAGATCGCCGGGCAGCTCCGGGCCCGCAAGGTCGCCAATATCGAGCGCACCAAGCCCGACCTGATCGCCACCGGCAACATCGGCTGCATCACCCAGATCGGCAAAGGCACGGATATCCCCATCGTCCATACGGTCGAGCTTCTCGACTGGGCGACCGGCGGGCCGATGCCGGAGGTCCTGGAGGCGGCCGGATTCAACGAAAGACTGGCCCGCAAGCCCGCCCGCGCCGCGGCCGAATAGCCTGTGACATTGGTGCGCAACGAAATTCTATTTCCACTCCCGCGCACTCTCGGCTAAAACATCCCCGGAGTATGAATTTCGTACCGTAAAGGGGACGGTGTCATGGCATCGGGTTGGTCGTCTTTCAGGGGCCGCTTCGGCAAGAAGCCGCAGGGGGACGTTCAGGATTCGCCTTCCGAGCCGGTGCTCGTCGTCACGACCATGCAGGCTCCGCAGCCGGATCAGGCGCCGGCCAAGGCCGAGCCGCCTCTCCTGCGGCCCGACGGGGCGCTCGACTCGGTCGGCCAAAAGAACGAGCTGATCCGGATCCGGTTCGCCAACCTGATCGACCGCCTGGAGGAGATCCGGAGCCTCAAGGACGACTTCACCCTGCTCAGCGAGCCGGTCTACGACCTCATCCGCAGCTATCCCCAGCTCCAATCCCGCCTGCTCGAAACCGAAGCGGTGCTCAAACAGGAGAGCGAGACCACGGTGGCGTTGCGCCGGGAGCTTGGCGATCTCTCCGCCGCCCAAGCCCGCATGGCCGACGACCTGTCGGCCACTGTCTCCCAGCTGCGCAAGGCCGAAGGCAAGGTGCGCGAGCAGGACTCCTTCATCGAGGACCTGCGCCTCAACGTGAAGGACAAGGAGGCGATCGTCGCCGACCTCGAGAACCAGCTGTCCATCGAGACCGAGCGCGCCCGCAACATCACGGAAGAAAACCAGGCCCTGCGCCTCGAAGCCCAGGAAGCCGACCAGACGGTCGCCCGCGCCGAACGCGAGCTGATCGAGACCCGCGAGAGGAACGGCCTCCTCGATCACGAGGTGAAGCGGCTCCAAAAGGTCGCCGAGGAGCAGAACTACCGCCTCACCAGCCTGTCGAACCGCTACAGCGAACTGGAGACCCAGCTCGAGGCCACCCGCCAGCGCGCCTCGGAGCTTGAGACGAAGCTCATGGCCGAGCAGGTCCTGCGCCAGCGCCTGGAGACCTAGCTCGATTCGGAGCGCTCCGCGCACCAGACCGATCTCTCGGCGCTCGACATGAAGATCGAGGGGCTGAATTCCCGCCTCGGAGCGACCGACAAGATCCTGGCCCATACCCGCGACCAGCTGCGCGACAAGAACGAGGCCCTGCGCGGCGTCGAGCGGAACCTGAAAGAGACCACGATCGAGAAGAACACCCTGGAGCGCCGTCTGGAGGCGACCCAGCAGGAGGTCGAGCGCCAGGTCGGCATGGTCAACGAGCTTCAGCGCTCGCGCATCGAGCTGCAGGAGCGCGTCGAGATGCTGGGCAAGGCCATCGCCGCCAAGGACTTCCAGATCGAAAGCTCCGATAACAAGGTGGCGAGCCTGACCGAGCGCATCGACCAGCTCACCAAGCGCTTCGAGCAGGAGCGGAGCACCCTGGAATCCGCGAACCGGCGCCTCACCGAGGAGCTGCAGAACGAGAAGGCCGAACGCTCCCTGATCCAGGGCGCCCTGGAGATCGCGCGCGAGAGCCGGATCAAGATCCAGAAGAAATACGTGGCCCTGCGCAAGAAGACCCGCCTCGATACGCCGGAGGACGAGCCGACCCTCTTCGACGAGGAGGACGAGGTCGAGACGAACGTACGGCCTCTGAATTCCCCGGACGCCGAATAAATAATCCACTGGAAAGCCCCGCTACGGCGGGGCTTCTTCTTGAGGCGAAGGGGCGAAGGGCCATAGTCGGTGCTGCCCTGTCCCCGAGCAGATCGTCATGAGCTTCGATCCAGCCGCCTTCCGCCAGCAGGTTCAAACCGTCCTCGACCGTTATGCCGAGCACTTCGCGGTCCCGGTGGACGTGCACGAAGTGTTGCGCCGCCAGATCGCCGAGGGGCACGACATCCATTCCCGCCGCACCTTTCCGGGACACGTCACCACGTCGGCGATCGTCCTCGACCGCGCGGGGCGCCGGACGCTCCTTATCCGTCACCGCGCGCTGGCGCGCTGGCTCCAGCCCGGCGGCCATTACGAGGCGCCCGAGGAGCTGACGGATTCCGCCCTCAGGGAAGCCGTCGAGGAGACGGGGCTTCAGGGCCTGAACCTCGATCCATGGCATGCGGCGACGGGCCTGCCGATCGACATCGACAGTCATGTCATCCCGGCGCGTCCGGAGAGGGGCGAGCCCGAGCACTGGCATCACGACATCCGCTACGTGGTCCGCCCTGACGAGAGCGCGGGCCTCCGCCCCGATCTCGCCGAGGTGGAGAAGGCCGCGTGGCACGACGTTTCGGCTCTCGGGGCCATCATGCCCCGGGCCCTGCTCCATCTGGACGAGCGTCGCCTTATTCGGCATTCCTCCCCCTAACAAAGCGGATGGCCGTTCTTACATGTCCGGAAATCGCAGCTTTGAAGGAGGCTTGCCATGAACGACCAGGAGCGCCAGGTCATCTCCGACATCTTCCGTCGCCTCGAACAGGTGGCGGACCAGCCGCGCGATCCGGAAGCCGAGCGCTTCATCGCCGAGAAGCTGCGCCAGCAGCCCTATGCGCCCTATGCCATGGCCCAGACGGTCTTCGTCCAGGAGCAGGCCCTCGCCAACCTTCAGGCCGAGAACGAGCATCTGCGCGCCGAGCTCGAGCAGGCGCGCCGTCAGCCGCAGCAGGGCGGAGGCTTCCTGTCGAGCATCTTCGGCGGCGGGTCGCGTCCGCAGGAGCCGACCTATCGGCAACCCCCCGGCCAGGTCTCGCCCTGGGGAGCGCCCCAGCCGCACCCGACGCAGCAGCCCTATGGCGGACAGCCTGGTTACGGCGGGCCGCAGGGCGGCATGATGGGCGGTGCGCCCGGGCCCTGGGGCGGCATGCAGCCCCGTGGCGGCGGCTTCCTGCAGGGGGCGCTCACGACGGCGGCCGGTGTTGCCGGCGGCATGATGATCGCCAACGCCCTGTCCCATGCGTTCGGCGGCGGTCCCGAGGCCGGTGGCGACAAGTCGGCCCTGGCCGATCTGGGCGCGGGCGACCAGCAGAACCCGGATACCGGCTTCGCCGGCATCACCGACTCGCTCTACGAGGACCCACAGGGGCCGGGCGGGGGCGGCCATGACGATTACGCCGATTTCGGCGGCGATGGCGGGGACGGCGGCGACTGGACCTGACCCGCAGCCGATCGCGGCTTTCTTTCCAGCGCCCGCCATCGGCGCGCGCTTTTTCGTGATCAGTGGCCGGTCGTGCGGGAGAACAAGTTGATCACGAGGACGCCCGCCACGATCAGCGCCATGCCGATGACGGCGGGCGTATCGAGCGGCTGGCGGTAGAGGATCCAGCCGGCCAGGGCGATCAGCACGATGCCGATCCCGGACCAGAGGGCGTAGGCGATCCCGACCGGGATCGTCCTCAAGGTCAGGGACAGGCAATAGAAGGCGAGTCCATAGCCGATAACCACGACGAGGGAGGGGCCGAGCCGCGTGAAGCCCTCCGCGGCTTTCAGGGCGGACGTCGCAATCACCTCGCATAGGATAGCGGCGAGCAGATAAGCATAATTCATGGTGGGCCGAAGGAGAATCCAGGGACTCGGCGGCGTCAATCAGCAAACTGTTTCGGAGGACCGAAGCGCAGATCTGCCAGGTGTTACGGGTGCCTATATGTTTATATAGGGAATTGTGTTAAGTTATTCACTCGATAAGATCGCAAATAGCGCCCTCTATGAACAGATAGTATTTTATGATATACTTTCACAACTCGAATTAATGTTTATTGAATATTTGCGTTTCGTTCGAACTTTGATCTGAAATTGATGTAACATCATCCAGTTTGCCCCTCGAAGCTGGAACAAGGCGGGAACGCGCCAAAAACCTCCGCAGGACGTCGAGGCGGGCGCCCTCCTGGCGGCATGGCCAGGAGGACGGGGCATGGCGGGGTCGATCAGATGACGATGACCGGGGTGCCGACGCGGACGCGGCTGTAGAGGTCGATCACGTCATTGTTGAGCATGCGGATGCAGCCTGAGGAGACGGCCTGGCCGATCGTGTGCGGCTCGTTGGTGCCGTGGATGCGATAGAGGGACGAGCCGAGATAGAGTGCACGGGCACCGAGCGGGTTGTCCGGGCCGCCTTCCATGTGCCGTGGCAGATCGGGACGGCGCCTCAGCATGTCGGCCGGCGGACGCCAGTCGGGCCATTCGCGCTTCATGCTCACCGTCTTGCGGCCGGCCCACTCGAAGCCTGGACGGCCCACGCCGATGCCGTAGCGGATGGCGCGTCCGTCGCCCTGGACCAGATAGAGGAACTTGTTCGGGGTATCGACGATGATCGTGCCGGGCCTCTCGTTGCCCCGATAGGCCACGATCTGGCGCTGGAACTGCGGCGCGATCGCGTAATCGATGCTGTTGTCGTAACCGTAGTCGGCGCCGTATTCCTCGGGAAGGGCCGCCATCGCGGTGCCGGAGCGCCGGGTGGAGCGCGTCTCGTAGGGGTAGCCGGTCATCGGGTCGACCGGCGCGGCCTGGTAGGCGCTGCGGGCCCGCGACGACGGACGCGACACGAACGGATAATCCTGGTTGAGGTAGCCGTCCTGCGCCTGGGCGTAGGGATAGTCGTAACCCGGCACCACGAGCAGGTTGCCATAGGCGTCTCTGGGAGCCGCTTGCGGGTAGCCGCGCATCGGCTGGGCGTAGCCCAAAGCCGGAAGGGACACGGCCAGAAGGAAGACGGAGCAGGGAAGCCAAGCGCGCATCGAAGCATCCTCTCATGCGTGAATTTGCGAGGTTAACGGAAAGCGTGGCGATTGTTTCCGCCAAGGTCATGCAAAATCAGGCAATGAATCTCAAGTGCGGCTTTCCTGTCCATGCCGGAAAACAGATGATGCCGCCCTTGTGAAAGTGCTGTAAGAGCCCTGTCCTGCAGGCCGGCGACGGCCGCATCCCTGGAATCCGCCCTTATACATCGAGACATCATGAATTTCGGTCCCGCCCTGCGGGCTGCCGCGGGCATCGCGGTCCTGTCCGTCATGGACGCGGTCATCAAGGGGATGTCCGCGTATTACCCGACCTTCCAGGTCGCCTCCCTCCGCTTCCTCTGCGGGACGATCGTGGCGACCGGGGTCGTGGCGGTGATGCGGCCCGGCTGGCCGAGCCGCGAGACCGTGGTGGCGAACCTCCTGCGCTCGGTCGCCGCCGTGGTGACGGCCGTCAGCTTCTTCTACGCTCTGGGTCAGCTCCCGCTCGCCGAAACCCTCGTCCTGTCGTTCCTGTCGCCCATGTTCATCGCCCTGTTCGGCATGCTCATGCTGCGCGAGAAGGTCGACGGGCGCATCGTGGCGGCGATCGCGGTCGGGTTCATCGGCACCCTCGTGGTGGTCCTGGGCCAGACCGGGGAAGCCTCCGCCGCACGCTCCTGGTCGGGCGTCGGGGCGGCTTTGCTCTCCGCGGTCACCTACGCATTCAGCCTCGTGCTCCTGCGCCAGCGGGCGCAGCGCGACAAGTTCATGCACATCGTGTTCTTCCAGAACGTCGGCCCGGCTCTGCTCGTCCTGCCCTTCGGGCTCCTGTTCTGGCAGCCCCTCGACAGCGCGCACCTGCCCTGGTTCATGACCATGGGAGTGCTCGGCGTCATCGGCCACATCCTCATGGCGACCGCCTATGCCAAGGCGGAGGCGGCCCGCCTCGCGCCGCTCGAATATACGGCCCTGATCTGGGCGGCCGCCATCGGTTACGGGGTGTTCCACGAGATCCCCACTTGGGCGACGCTCGGCGGCGGCATCCTCATTGTGACGGCGGCGGCGCTCACCTCGCGGCGCTGACGCCGGAAAAGCGCCTTAACTCTGTGGGAGGGGGTGTCTTGACTCGGTCCTGCGACATCCTTATCTCGCGGCCAGCGTTGGCACTCGTCCCCGGACAGTGCTAACAGCAAAGAAAGACGCGGCCACTGGGGGCTGCGCCAACAGGCATAAGAGGAAGTTCCATGAAGTTCCGTCCGCTGCACGACCGCGTCGTCGTCCGCCGTATTGATGCGGAAGAGAAGACGAAGGGCGGCATCATCATCCCCGACACCGCCAAGGAAAAGCCGCAAGAGGGCGAAGTCGTCGCCGTCGGCCCTGGCGCCCGCGATGAGAACGGCAAGGTTGCGGCCCTCGACGTGAAGGCCGGCGACCGCGTGCTGTTCGGCAAGTGGTCCGGCACGGAAGTCCGCATCGATGGCGAGGATCTCCTGATCATGAAGGAATCCGACATCATGGGCGTGATTGCTGCGTAATTTCGCGTACGGCTCCCGCAAAAGAATTCCTTTTCCAAGTCAACTGGAGGCATAGCCCATGGCTGCCAAGGACGTAAAATTCTCCTCCGACGCTCGCGACAAGATGCTCAAGGGCGTCGACATTCTCGCCGATGCCGTGAAGGTCACGCTGGGCCCGAAGGGCCGCAACGTCGTGATCGAGAAGAGCTTCGGGGCTCCCCGGATCACCAAGGACGGCGTCACCGTCGCCAAGGAGATCGAGCTCGCCGACAAGTTCGAGAACATGGGCGCCCAGATGGTCCGCGAGGTCGCCTCGAAGACCAACGACATCGCCGGCGACGGCACCACGACCGCCACGGTCCTGGCCCAGGCCATCGTCCGCGAGGGCGCCAAGGCGGTTGCGGCCGGCATGAACCCGATGGACCTCAAGCGCGGCATCGACCTCGCCACCGCCGAGGCCGTCAAGGACATCCAGGCCCGCGCCAAGAAGGTCGCCTCGTCCGACGAGGTCGCCCAGGTCGGCACCATCT
>JAFAAP010000182.1 GCA_023426505.1 Pseudomonadota bacterium | reverse complement strand
CCTACATCCAGTTCAAGCCCGGGCTGATCACCGACGAGGGCGAGGTCACCAATGCATCCACGGCCGACTTCCTGAAGACTTACATGGCGGAGTTCCACCAGTTCATCGTGCGGGTCTACACCGCCCTGCCGTGGGACGCCTGAGGCGCCGGGGAGAACCGGATCGAAGCGTGAGCATTGTCTCCAGGCGGGCTGCCGTCTGGCTTGACCAGCCCGGTCCGTTCACGGAGGTTTGCGATGGCGGAACTGGCGGGAAGGCCCGATTGCTGCTGGGTGGCCAATGCGCCGAAGACCGATTTTCCGGAACTGACGGGCCAACACAGATGCGACGTGGTCGTCGTTGGAGCCGGCATCGTCGGCCTAACCACTGCCTTGTCGCTTCTTGAGGCCGGCAGGTCGGTCGTCGTGCTCGAAGCCCGCCGGGTCGGTGGGCAGGTCACCGGACGCTCCTCCGCGAAGATCACGGCCCAGCACAGCCTGATCTACCGCCATCTCATCGATACGGCCGGGCACGACATCGCCATGGCATACACGGAGGCCAACCGCAAGGGTGTCGCCAAGATCCGGAAGTGGATCGAGACGCTCCAGATCGACTGCGATTATGAGCCCAGATCGGCCTTCACCTACACCTGCGACCCGAGCCGGATGGAGGACATCCGCGCCGAGGCGGAAGCGGCAAGGGCGTTCGGCTTCGACGCCCGCGTGCTCGATGAGGCTCCCCTGCCCTTCCCGACCGCCGGAGCCCTGGAGTTCCCGGACCAGGCCCAGTTCAACCCAGCCCGTTACCTCGTTGGCCTCGCCAGGGCAGTCCAGGCCGGCGGCGGGCAGATCTTTGAGCAGAGCCGGGCCCTGACCTTCGAGCCAGCCGACCGGTGGTCTGTGGGAACAGGCAAAGGCCAGGTGATGGCTGAGCACGTGGTGGTCGCGACCAACATCACCGTCAAAAGCCCGGTGGGCTATGCCAACCGCACCCAGCCCCGCTGCCATGTGGCCATGGCCTTCCGCACGGACGCCCCGGAGGCGGTCGACGGCATGTTCATCAGCATCGACGATCCCACCCACTCCATCCGCGTCGGACGTGACGCCGACGGGCCGCTGATCATCGCCTTGGGACCGCGTTTCAACACGGGCCAGGACGGGGACGTGGCCCGCCGATTTCAGGATCTCGAGGCCTGGGCCCGCATCTATTTGCCGGTGCAAGAGGTGGCATGGCGCTGGTGCAACGAGGATTACGACACGGCGGATCGCATGCCCTATGTCGGACAGCCGAATGCCAACGAGTCTCCGGGCTTTCATGTGGCTACCGGCTTCAATGGCTGGGGCATCAGCAACGGCACGGCGGCAGGCCTGCTGATCGCGTCGGAGATTGCGACCGGCACACGCCCATGGGGCAGCCTCTACGACCCGAGCCGGGAAGCGCCCAAAGACTTCCACCAGAGCGGCGACACGCAATCGCTTGTCGAGGACGTGGCCGAGATCGCACCCGGTGCAGGGGGTGTCATCGCGAGGGGTGACGAGAAGCTTGCGGTATGGCGGGACGACAGCGGCGATCTTCATGCTGCCTCGGCCAGTTGCACGCACAAGGGCTGCACGGTCACCTGGAACAATGCCGACCGCACCTGGGATTGTCCGTGCCACGGCTCGATCTTCGAGCCCGATGGGACGGTGATCCACGGCCCTGCCCGCAAGCCCCTTCCGCCGCGGGAGATCTGATCTCCGTTGACGGGGAATCGCGCTGCGAGCCCGGCACGGCTTCCAGTTACTGGAGATGTCCTCTCATCCGCCGACGAGAACCGGCGGGGCGCTGGCCGATGCCCCCTCGCCTTCAATCACGAGGACACGCGAACCAGCGCCAGCTGAACCCTCAGCCGGGCCCGGTCGGATCTCGCGGGTGGGTCCCGTCGCGGAGATCGTGCCCATCCCCTTCGGATTGGTCTTCAACACAGCGATGGGCGCATTCCGCCCTTCCAGGAATACGCTGTAGACTGTGTCCGGCTTCAACCGGGAGACGCTCACCTCCAGGATGTCGACCAGCCCGAGATTGCGGGAGACGACGGACCCTGACCCATCCAATCCTTGCGGCGGCTTCAGGGCGATGGTGACGGTCTCCGGTCCGCTCGGCCGCGGGGTCAGGTTGGCCCGCCCGTCCGTTTCCACTGGGACTGCGTCCGGCACAAACACGAGAGCCTGGGGCGCCTGGCCGGCAGGAATGCGCGCTATCGCCTCGTTCTTTGACGTATCGATTACATCCACCGCGTCGCCGTTCTCCAGCCCGACATAGATCCGGCTGCCGTCACCGGACGCCCAGACACCGTGCGGCAGCGCCCCGACCGGGATCGTCTTCACGAGGGCGGGTGTAGCCTCCATCGTGAAGACCTTCACCGCGTTTTCGCCCCCAACGGTAACATACGCGAGGATTTGTCCTCCGCTCTGGCCAAAGGCCAGATGGTTGGTGATCGGGCCAGTATCGATGGTGCCCTTCACCTCCAGCGTCTTGGTGTCGATGCGGGTGACCTTGCCGACATCCTTGTGGGTCAGCCAGACCTCCGATCCGTCGGGCGTGACCTGAACGAACGGGGAGAACGGCGACACGACCGGGATCTTCTTGATCACCTCGCGCTTGGCGACATCCACCACCTCGACCACCGGATTGAAGCTGTTGCACACGAAGGCCAGCTTGCCGTCGGGCGCGAAGATCGTCATGCCCGGCCCGCTCGTGGTCGGGATGCGGCCGATCTCGCGGTAGGTAGCGGCATCGATCACGGCGAGATGGTCCTCGCCCCGCACCGTCGCCCAGACCTGTTTGCCGTCGGGCGTGAAGAAGGCCTCGTGCGGATTGCGCCCGATATAGGCAGTGCCTCTCACCTTGTTCGTCGCTGTGTCGATGAAGGTGACCGAGTTCGTCACAGTCGACACGGCCACCAGTGTCTTGTGGTCGGGCGAGAAGCCGAGGCCATGCACGTTGACCTCGCCCTTGTAGAGCGGGCTCAGGATGTCCGGGCGCGGATTGCCGAGCCGGATCTGCCCGAGCAAGGTGTTGCCGGCCGGGTCGATCACCGAGACCGTATTGCTGTTCTGGTCAGCGGTGTAGACGCGGTCGCGTTCCGTCGGCTGCGCGACCGCAGCCGTCGAAGCCAGGAGAAGAGTGCAAAGGACAGCGAGGCGCTTCACGGGGCTTTCTCCTTCGTGGGTGATGAAGGGTCGCGCATCTCGGCGAGCAGGCGGGTCATCAGGTCGATCTCGTACTGCTGCTCGGTGATGATGGATTGCGCCAGATTGCGGATGCGCGGATCGGTCGTGACGAGGAGCACGGCTTTCGCCATGTCGACCGCACCTTGATGATGCGGAAGCATGGCCGCCAGGAAGTCGCGGTCGGGCTGGCCTGTCCTTGGCACCTCGGCCATGGCGGCATGCATGCGATTCATCGCTTGGGCCATCAGACTGTCGAAAGACGGGGAAGCCAAGGCCGGTTCTGTCTGTTCCGGAGCAGGGGGCGGCTGATGAGGGTGGATGTCCTGCGCCCATGCCAAGCCTCCCTCGCAAAGGAGGACGGACAGCAGCGCCCATTGAAGCGGGCGCCGCGGCGGGGACGGGACGTGGCCTCCCATGGGCATCAGTCCACGACGATGCTTCGGGTCATGCCAAGGCTCCTTCAGGCATCAGCCGCCACGAATGACACTGCGGCGGATCGGCGCGACGAGCACCGGCCAGAGTGTCACCTCTTTCCAGGTTCGGGGCTAATGCTCTTCAGGCTAGAGCACGACAATTCCGGCGTGCTTGGCCTTCTGCTCCGGCTCGACATGGATCGTGATCAGCGCATCCTCGACCTCGTCCCGCAGCGCTGTCTCGATGCGATCACAGATCTCGTGGGCGGATGAAACCGGTAGCCAGTTACAATCAGCCGGGCGGCCGTATCACTGGGGTCACGAACTCGACTATCGATCTCGCTGCCAAGTGGCTGGAGGTCCTTGGCGAAATCCTTCCCGGTTTCAGAAGGGTTGCCGTTCTACTCAATCCCGATTTCCCCAATTCAGCCCCGCAGTTGCGGGATCTTGAGGCGGCGAGCACCCGTGTCGGCCTTGAGCTGCTGATCCTGCATGCCAGGAGGGAAGATGATTTTGCGTCGGCATTTGCTGCTCTCAAAAAAGGACAGGCTGACGCTCTCCTGGTGGGAGCCGAACCCCTCTTCTATAGCCGACGAAACCAACTTGTCGCTCTGGCGGCGGCTCTGCGCATTCCCGCGATGTACGAGTTCCGGGCGTTTGCCGAGGCCGGAGGTCTGATGAGCTATGGCACTGACATCGCCGATGCCTATCGGCTCGCCGGTGTTTACGTGGGCAGCATCCTCAAGGGGGTCAGCCCCGCCGACCTGCCGATCAGGCAGGCCAGCAAGTTCGAGTTGGTCATCAATCTGAAGACCGCGAGGGCGCTCGGGATCGCAATACCGACAGCCCTCCTCGCTCAGGTCGATGAGGTGATTGAATGACGGCAACGCGGATTGACATATATTTCCATAACTCCGGCCAAGCCGGCGGTGGCGTATACATCCGAGAGAGGCGGCATTCGTGCTGGCGTCTCTTTGTTCGGCTGCGGCAATTTGGGCGTTAATCGTCGTGCACCATGCTCTGGATGCAGGCGTTGCGCATGCCTCACTCCACGAGCTCGTCAGCCTGGAGAAGCAGTGCTTCGGATACCTTGATACCAAGTGCACGGGCGGTCCTGAGATTGATGACGAGCCGCAGGCGAGCCGGGCCCTCGATCGGAACCTCGCCAGGTGAAGCGCCCCCGAGAATACGCTCGATGTAGTATGCCGTGCGGCGGTAGAGGTCTGCGATGATTGGGCCATACCCGATCAGGCAACCTTCGTTTGCCATCTCACCCCATTCGCAGACCGTCGGCAGCCCGTTCTCCAGGGCAAGTCGCGTGAGCAGTGTTGCATCGCGGTTGAACCGCGAGTCCGCATTGATCGCCAGGGCCTGTGCGCCGCCTGCCCGCGCAACCGCCAGGACAGATGCGTACCCCTTGGGGTCTGGGCCCTCGATGAACGAGAGCTCGGTCCCGGCAATGGCCGCGGCCTCCCGCATCTCCTGCTTCCGGGCTTCCAAGCCTGGACTTGTCGGGTGCACGAGGACAGCGATGCGCTGTGCACCGGGCACCGCCTCGCGGAGGAGGTCCAGACGCTTCGTGTCGAGTTCCTTCGACGCGATGGTGACCCCGGTGATGTTGGCTTCCGGCCGGGCAAGGCTGACAGCAAATCCTTGGGCGACTGGATCGCCTCCGAACATGATGATCGGGACCGTGCGGGTTGCCGCCTGGAGCGCCGCGACGGCGGTGCTGTTGATGGCCAAGACGGCATCGGGCTTCAGGCTCATCAGTTCCCGGACGAGGGACGGAAGCTGCCCGGCCTCCCCGATGCGGGCATCGATGATCAGGTTCTGTCCCTCGACAAAGCCCTGTCTCGCAAGCTCCGGCACGGTCAGGGCCCGCACCAAGTCGACTGACCGGGGGTTGAGCACAAGAATCCCAAGCCGGTAGACCCTGTTGGTATCCTGTCCGCGCGCGGAGCCCAGTGCGATCAGGACAGCAAGGCAGGCAATCGCAAGGAGCCTCATTCGATCACCAGGTCGGCGCGGGCGAGGAGTGCGTCAGGAACGGTGATGCCCAGCGCCTTAGCCGTCCCGAGATTGATGGCCATCTCCAGTCTGGACGCCCGCGAAACTGGCATATCGGCTGGCTTGACACCATTGAGAATGTGGCCAACATAGATCCCGGCTTGGTGGTAGGCACTGGAAATGCTCGCCCCATAACTGATCAGGCCGCCCTCCTCGACGTAGTCACGCAGGTCATAACTCGCCGGCAGGCTGTGACGCGCCGCCAGCGCGATGAGCGCCTGCCGATGGCTTGTGAAGAACGGACTGCCACTGACCAGGACCGCGTCGGCACCAGCTTGGATCATCCGTGCGAAAGTGGCATCGAGTTCGTTCTGGCTTTCGATCCTCGCCACCAGAATTGGCCGCCCGAGATCACGGGCTGCCGCTTCCACGGCCGGCAACTCGCTGCCGCCTTCAGGGTAGTTCGGGTCTAGGAGCACGGCGATGGCGGAGCCTTTGGGAACCAGCTCGTGCAGCAGTTCGAGGCGCTTCACCCCGAGAGACTCGCCCCCAAAGAACGTGACGCCCGTGAGATTCCCGCTCGGTCGATTGAGGCTGGCGACGAGGCCGCTCTGAACCGGATCGTCAGCAAGGACGAACACAATCGGAATTGTCGTGGTTGCGACCCTGGCCGCCTGCACCGCAAGACCGTTGCCGACAATGGCGGCCGCCTGGCGCTGGACCAGTTCGGCTGCGAGACCTGGGAGGCGATCGAGGTGATTGTCCGCCCAGCGATACTCGATGGCTACATTCTGGCCCTCGATGAACCCAGCCTGTGCTAGACCCTCTTGAAATGCCGTGACGAGGTGCGTGAACGGCTTGGATGGGGTGCTGCGGAGGAATCCCACCACCGGTATCGTCGGCTGCTGCGAGCGCACGGCAAGCGGCAACCCGGTCGCCACCCCTCCCAAGAGAGTGATGAACTGACGCCGTCTCATCAACCCACCCTTCAGTCCTGCGCCAGCATACGCCCATTCGTCTCAACTGTCGTGGTTTGCCAGGGAGTGGCGTCAGAAGCTCGCCCCAAGCTTCCATCGGATGTTGACGGCAACGAGGGTGTTAGGGCGAACCGCGTCCGGAATCGTTCGAGGCTCCAGGGACAAACCACTGGCAGGAGGCCGTACGCGGCTTCATAATCAGTCGATGCGACGCCAAGGGTTGAGGGCTCTCGATGATCGCTTTAGCCTCTGCCTTGATGCACCGAGTGCTCCTCGCCGGCTCAGCCCACCCAGGCTCCTGTGGGATTGGTTGAGGCGCCATGGTCAGGCGTCGCGGATTCCGTAGCCTCTTCCAGAAGTACTTCTTAGTACTATTCTTGGCCGTGCTCATCCCGCTCACTGCCAATGGCGTCAGCGAGGCTTGGTTCGGCTACCGCGACCAACGCGACCGGCTCGACCAACTGCTTGGTGTCGAGGCGAGAGCCGCCGCCTCCAAGATCCAGGGCTTCCTCGATGGGATCACCAGCCAACTCGGCTGGCTGGTGCAACTCCCCTGGAGCGAGGAACCGGACGAGCGGCGACGCATCGATGCCTTGCGCCTGTTGCGGCAGGTGCCTGCCATCGTCAGCCTCACCCTCGTCGACGGCGCCGGCCGGGAGCGCCTGTACGTGTCGCGGATCGGCCTCAATCGGACCGAGAGCCGCACCGACCGGTCCGGGGAGCCGGCGGTCACCGGAGCCCATTCGGCGCGGCTCTGGTATGGAGAGGTCAGCTACTACCGAGGATCCGAGCCTTATCTGCCTGTGGCCATCTCCGGCAATCGCCCCTCGGTTGGCGTAGCGGTGGCCGAGGTCAACCTGAAGCTGATCTGGGACGTGATCTCGGCCATCAAGGTCGGCGAGACAGGCTACGCCTTCGTGCTGGACGGTCCGGGACAGCTCGTGGCCCATCCGGACATCAGCTTGGTCCTGCGTGGGGCCGACGAGGCCACCCTAAAGCCGTTCCAAGCAGCCCGGCAGGCGGTTGGACCTGCCAACTCAGGTTTTTCAACCAGCCATGATGCCGACGGCACCCGCATCGCAGTCGCCGCCACCCCGGTCTCCGGCCCGGGCTGGACTGTAATGGTCGAGCAGCCCCTTTCGGAGGCGTTCGGACCCATTTATGCCGCCCTGTGGCGGACGGGAGGTCTACTGCTCGCTGGTGCCATCCTTGCAGGTCTGCTCGCCTATGCCTTGGCCC
>JAFAAP010000178.1 GCA_023426505.1 Pseudomonadota bacterium | reverse complement strand
CGCCTTTTTTGCCTTCTGTCCGGGAGACGGCATGTGGCCGATCGTCTGAAAGGTAAGACCGCCATCGTCTTCGGCGCGGGGTCCTCGGGGCCCGGTTGGGGCAACGGCAAGGCCGCGGCCGTGGCCTATGCTCGCGAAGGCGCTCAGGTCGCGTGTGTCGATCTCGTGGCGGCAGCGGCGGAGGAGACGGCCACCATCATCGCCGGCGAAGGCGGCACCGCCATCGCGACGGCTGCGGACGTCACCGATCTCTGGTCGGTCGAGGATGCAGTGGCCTCGACGATCGCAGCGTTCGGCCGCATCGACATCCTGCACAACAATGTGGGCGTGACCCATATGGGCGGCCCGGTCGAGCTGACGGAAGACCAGTTCTCGGCGGCGATCGACCTGAACATCGGACCCATCTACCGCACGGCGAAGGCCGTCCTTCCGCACATGCTCGACCAGGGCGGCGGCGCCATCGTCAACATCTCGTCCATCGCGGCGATCCGGTGGACGGGTTACCCGTACTTCGCCTATTCGGCCACCAAGGCAGCGGTGAACCAGGCCACCGTGGCGCTGGCGATGCAGTATGCGCGCAATGGCATCCGCGCCAACTGCATCATGCCCGGACTGATGGACACGCCGCTGATCTACAAGCAGATCTCCGGCCAGTACGCCTCCGTCGAGGACATGGTGGCCGCGCGCAATGCCGCCGTTCCGGTCGGGCGGATGGGGACGGCATGGGACATCGCCAACGCGGCCGTGTTCCTCGCCTCCGACGAGGCCCAGTTCATCACTGGCGTCTGCCTCCCCGTCGATGGCGGTCAGAGCTGCGCCATGTCCGAGTTCCGCTGACGCGCAGACAGGAGAACGGAATGGCGTTTGCGAACGCGAGCGACGGCGTAAGGCTCTTCTATGAGACGGTTGGAACAGGCTCGCCCATCGTCTTCGTGCACGAGTTCGGCGGCAACCACTGGAGCTGGGAGCCGCAGGTCGGTTATTTCTCCCGCAGGCATCAGTGCATCGTCTATTCGGCGCGAGGCTATCCGCCGTCGGACATCCCTCAGCGCGTGGATCAATACTCGCAGGCGCGCGCGGCTGACGACATCGTCGACGTAATGAATGCGGCGGGCATCGAGCGTGCGCATGTGGTGGGGCTTTCGATGGGAGCCTTCGCGTGCCTCCACGCCGCTCTGCGTCATCCCGAGCGCATCCTCTCGGCCGTCGTTGCAGGTGCCGGCTACGGCTCGGAGAAGGACCAGCAGGAGTATTTCCGCCGCAATTCGGAGCAGGTGGCGAAGGGCTTCGAGGAGCAGGGCGCCCGCGCCTTCGCGCCGGTCTACGGCGAGAGCGCATCGCGGGTGCAGTTCCAGGAGAAGGATCCGCGCGGCTGGCAGCTTTTCGTGCAGCGGATGGCGCAGCATTCCGATCTCGGCGCCGCCAACACGATGCGCGGCGTGCAGATGCGCCGGCCGTCGCTCTACGATCTCAAAGCGGAGCTTGCCGCCCTCCAGGTTCCCCTGCTGGTCGTGGCAGGGGACGAGGACGATCATTCGATCCAGCCGAGCGTCTTCTTGAAGCGGACCGTTCCACGCTCGGGCCTCACCATTTTTCCCAAAACCGGCCATACGCTCAACCTCGAAGAGCCGGCCCTGTTCAACCGCCTTGTGGCCGAGTTCATCGCGCAGGTGGAGGCAGGACGCTGGGGCGCGCGCGATCCGCGGGCGGACCCGACGCAGATCATGCGCGCGAGGTAGCATTGCAAAGGACGGTTCGGACGGAGGAGCGACCATGAGGCAGATCCAGCATCCGGGCCCTGTCGCCGTGCGAAGATCGACGGCCGCGGCGGGATCGCCCGTTACGCTCCGCTTCGCGATGGAGCCTGGCTTGAGTGTGGATGCGGCCGTCGCCAAGGGGTTTGCCGACGCGGGCTGCACGGGGGGTATCGTGTTCTTTCAGGGAGGACGGTTCGATCCGTTCCGGTATGTGATGCCCGCCGCATCCGCCGACCCGCGCTACGCCGCCTGGTACAGCGAGACGCACGAGCCTCCGGGCGCCGTGACGATCGTGCGCGCCGCAGCCATCGTGGGCGTGCGGGACGGCAAGCCCTTTCTCCACTGCCACGGCATCTGGGATACGGCCGAAGGTCGCCGTGCGGGGCACATGCTCGCGCCGATGACCACTGTCGCGGAAGCGAGTGAGGTCTCCGGAATCGGCTTTCGTGAAGCGACGTTCGAGGCGATGCCGGATCCGGAAACGAACTTCACGCTCTTCGAGCCGGTGCAGACTGGCGGAGTCGGCGGCGGGGCGCTGCTGGCGAAGGTCCGCCCGAACGAGGACATTACCCTCGCGGTCGAGGAGATCTGTTCGCGCCATGGCATTGCGTCGGCGAATGTTCACGGAATCGGTAGCCTGAACAGTGTTCGCTTCGCGGACGGAACTGAAGTGGCCTCGTACGCGACGGAGGTCCTGATCCGTCAAGGGAGCGTCAGGACCGTCGATGGGCGGCCGCAGGCGCGGCTCGACATCGACGTGGTCGATATGGACGGCGGGATCTTTTCGGGAGTGCTGGTGCGCGGCGACAACCCGGTCTGCGTCACGTTCGAGCTTGTCATTGAGGCCGTCGAAGCCTGACGACGTCCGGCATACTTGGTCGCTGGTCCGGACCGGCTTGAGCCGGTCCGGATGAGGGGCGCCTAGAGATAGGCTGTCGACAGGGCCGGGACCATCGCGATGATCAGGAGGCCGATGAAGAGCGCACCGATATAGGGCCAGATCGCGCCCATGGCTTCGTCCGGCGAGACGTTGCCGATCTTGCAGGCGATGTAGAAGCCCACCCCGATCGGCGGCGCCATCAATCCCACGTTCATCGCCGTCACGACCACCATCGAGTAATGGATGTCGTTGATGCCAAGGTTCTTGGCGATCGGGAACATAATCGGCGCCATGAGGACGATGGCCGGCAGGCCCTCGAGCACGCAGCCGAGCACCATGAAGACCGCGATGGTGACCAGCATGTAGGTCACCCAGCCGCCCGGAAGCCCGGTGACGAGGGACGCCATCTTGAACGCGAATCCGGTCTGCGTCAGCGCCCAGGCCATGGCCGAGGCCGTGCCGAGGATGATCAGGATCGCGCCGCTCAAGGCAGCCGTCTCCACCAGCATCTCGTAGATCTTGCCGGGACGGATGCCGCCATAGAGTACCATGCCGATGATCATGGCGTAGAGCACCGCGATGGTGGAGACCTCCGTGGCGGTCGCCATGCCGCCGCCGACCGCGCTGCGGATGATGAAGGGGAGCACGAGGGCAGGGGCTGCGACGACCAGCGCCTTGCCGACCGCCCGCATCGGCGCCCGGCGGATTCCATCCATCACCTCGCCGCGTGCCTTCCAGCGCGCCAGGATGGCGAGCGTCAGGAGCAGCACCATGGCGATGACGAAGCCGGAGGTGAACAGGCCCGCGATCGACACGCCCGCCACCGATCCGAGAACGATGAGGACGATGGAGGGTGGCACCGTGTCGGCCATGGCGGCGCCGGTGGCGAGCAGCGCAATCATCTCCTTCGGCTTGTGGCCGCGGCGCTTCATCTCCGGGAAGAGGGCGGGCGCGACGGTCGCCATGTCGGAGACCTTGGAGCCCGAGATGCCGGAGACCAGGAAGAGCGAGCCGAGCAGCACGTAGGACATGCCGGCCTTCACGTGACCGAGGAGTGACGCGAGGAACTCGACGATGGCCTTGCCCATGCCGGTCGCGTCGAGGATGCAGCCGAGCAGCACGAAGATCGGAACCGACAGGAGAATGAGGCTCGACATGCCTTCGTCCATGCGCCCGATCAGCACCATGGTCGGAACGGAGCTCGTGAAGGTGAGGAAGGCGAGGGCGCCGAGGCCGAAGCAGAAGGCGATCGGCACGCCGATGGCAAGGAAGAAGGCGACGAAGACGACGAGGAAGATCAGAATGTTGAGATGGCCCAGGGCCGGCAGGGACGGGGAGATGAGCCAGAGAAGGCCTGCCGCCAGTGCAATGACGGCTGCGGCCGCTCCGATCTGCGCGAGATTGGACGACCGGAATGCCTCCCGCAATGCGAGGAGCGTCATCATGGCGATTCCGACCGGCAGCGCGGCGACGCGCCAGCTCATCGGGATGTTGAGCGCCGCGGAGGTGATGTAGGATTCCTCGATCGCGTAATCGACGGCCGGCCACAGCATGCCCATGAGAAACACGGCCACGAGCAGCGGCCCCAGGGCGCCGAAGAAGCCGCGCATCCGCTCCGGCATCATCTGCAGGAACAGCGTGAGCCTGAGATGCTCGTTGCGGTCGATGGCGATGACGGCGCCCAGCATCGCGAGCCAGAGGAAGCACATGGAGGCCGCCTCGTCGACCCAGACGACGGGCAGCGAGAACACATAGCGGGACGTGACGCCCATCAGCAGCAGGCCGATGATGATCACGAGGAGCGTTGACGCGATGACCTCGATCGGACGCAGGAACGGCGAGCCGCTCCGCAATCCGGTCGGAAGGTCCTCGATCTCATCCAGGTGTAATGTCTCTGTCGCCATTGTCATTCCTTCCTCCCGTCCCTTTTCGTCATCGATAGCATGGCCGATTCCGGATTTCTTCTTCTCTTCGGCCCGGCCGGCCCGTCCTTATTGTCGCGACTGCACGAGCGTCACGGCAGGTTCTCCCTGAAGATCACCTCGATCCGCATCGGATCCGCGAAGCCGTCGTCGCGCCTGCCCTCGCGCAGGTCCCTGAGCAGGGATGCGCACTTGATGACGGTGTCCTGGGCGCTCTGCGTGATCACGGCATCCATCGTGCCGTCGAGCAGAAACTCGCGCGTGTCGCTCGTCAAGCCGTGACCGACGAAAACGACGTCCTGGTCCCGTCGCGCATCTTTCAGCGCCCGCCCGACGCCGGAGGCGCCGCCGCCGATGTTGTAGATCCCGTCGAGGTCCGGATGGTGGCTCAGGAGAGTGCGCATCTGGCGGTAGTTGAGCGCCTCGTCGTCGTGCCCCTCGCGCAGGCCGACCACCTCGATGTCCGGATAGAGCTCCTGCAGGATGTCGAGAAAGCCCATCTCGCGCTCGCCATGGGCGCGGTAGCTGAGGCTCCCGGCAATCATGGCGACCTTGGCGGGACGCCTGTGGATGAAGCGCGCCAGGAGATAGCCGGCCATCCGCCCGGCGGCGCGGTTGTCGAGGCCGAAATAGGCGGTCCGCGCGGGGCTCGCCACGTCGGAGATCAGCGTGATCACCGGCTTGCCGCCCGCGGCGATGCGGTTCACCGCTTCGCGCACCACCGGATGCTCGATGCCCATGAAGGCGACCGCATCCGCCGTCTTGGCGTGGCGGTGGAGCGCCTTGGCGAGCAGGTCTGGATTGAAGCTGCTGATATATTCGACGGTGGGCCTGAGCGAAAACCGCTCAAGCTGCGGGGCCATCTCGGCGATCAGGCGGCCGAGCATGGTGATGTAGCGGTTGTTGCCCTGCGGCAGGATGAACGAGACCGGCGAGAGCGGGCGCACGTCGCGGGCGCGCTCATCGCTTTCGTCCACGTATCCGAGTTCCGCCGCAGCCCTCATGACCCGCTTGATCGTCGCAGCCTTCACCCCCGACCGGCCGTTCAGGACTCTGTCCACCGTAGCGGTGGAGACATCCGCCACGCGGGCGATGTCGACGATGGTGATGCGTCTGCTCATCGGAATGTCTTCGGCAAGATCACTCATCTTGTTGCATCAAAAACCATCAAAAAATCGATTTGACCACATCATTGATATGATCGAATTTTGATTTCGCAAAGAGAAAAACGTCGTCCAAGGAGGAAAACCGGTATGACGCTCAGCAGAAGGTCGCTTCTCAAGGGCATCGGCGCCGCGCCGGCTGCCGTCACGCTCTTCTCCATTCCCCGCTACGCCAAAGCGGCCGAGATCAGCCTGCGCTACGGCAACAACCTGCCGCTCACCCATCCGCTGAACATCCGCGCGAAAGAGGCCGCAGACCGGATCGCGAAGGAGACCAACGGACGCGTCGAGATGCTGATCTTCCCGGCGAACCAGCTTGGCGGCGACACCGACATGCTCTCGCAGGTGCGCAACGGAGCGCTCACGTTCTTCACGCCCTCCGCGCTCGTGATCGCGACCCTGGTGCCGGTGGCGGCAATCAATGCCGTGGGCTTCGCTTTCAAGGATTACAATCAGGTCTGGGCCGCGATGGACGGGCCCGTCGGCGCGTTTGTCCGCAAGGCCATCGCCGATTCGCGCCTCCATGCGCTGGAGACCATGTGGGACAACGGCTTCCGCCAGATGACCACGAGCGGCGCACCGATCGAGAGCGCGGCCTCGATGAAGGGGCTGAAGATCCGCGTTCCGGTGAGCCCGATCAGCATCTCCATGTTCGCTGGCCTCGGCGCGGCGCCCGCGAGCCTTCAGTTCAGCGAGGTCTACACCGCGCTTCAGACGAAGGTCGTGGACGCGCAGGAGAATCCGCTGCCCATCATCCAGGTGGCGAAGCTCTACGAGGTGCAGTCCTCCTGCGCGCTCAGCAACCACATCTGGGACGGCTACTGGTTCATCGCCAACGGCCGTCAATGGGCCGGCCTGCCAGCGGATGTGCAGGAGATCGTCTCCCGCGCGATCAACGAGGCCGGACTGAAGCAGCGCGAGGACATCAAGTCTCTCAACGAGGGCATCCAGGCCGATCTCCAGAGCAAGGGCCTCAAGTTCAACCAGTGCGACACGGAGAGCTTCCGCGCCAAGCTGCGTGAGGCGGGCTTCTACAAGGAGTGGCAGCAGAAGTTCGGGCCCGAGGCCTGGGGCCATCTTGAAAGCATCGTCGGCACTCTCGCGTGACGCAGTCATCGACCCGGCGCCGGGCGCGCCGGGTCCCACCATTCTCCTGCGCTGCTCGAACGGCCGCGCACGCCATTCAACCGTGAAGGTCAAACATGAGCCGTTTCCTCGGTGAAATCAGGCAGGCTGGTTACGTGGTCGACGATATCGAGGCCGCGATGGACTACTGGACGCGCGTTCTCGGCGTCGGCCCGTTCTTCTACAAGGAGCGCGTGCCGATCGAGAACTACACCTATCGCGGCGAGTCCTACGTGCCGCACAATTCGGTCGCGCTCGCCAATTCCGGGCCGCTCCAGATCGAGCTGATCCAGACCCGCAACGATGTGCCGTCCATGTACCGCGACTTCAAGGCGGCCGGTCATCGCGGATTGCAGCACGTGGCCTACTGGACCGAGACCTACGACGAGGACCTGAAGCGCCTGACCGGTCTCGGATTCAAGCCCGTCATGAGCGGCGAGGTCGGCGAGCGTGGGCGCTTCGTCTACTTCGACACCGAGTACCATCCGGGCACCGTGATCGAGCTGTCGGAGGTCGCAGGCCCAAAGGGCACGATGTTCCGCCTGATCAAGGAAGCCTCCGAAGGCTGGGACGGACGCGATCCCGTCAGGCCGTTCCCGGATCTATCGCGGCTCTGAGCATCGCCATGTCGGATCAGCATTACGAAGCGACCTATCTCGTCGAAACGCCGCTGCCGCTCGCGAAGGTCGCGGAGGTCATAGCGGGAGAGCAATCCTGCGGGACCTTCACCCGCGTCGAGGGCGAGACGGACGAACTGCGCGCCCGCGCGCGCGCCACGGTCGTTTCGGTCCGCGATCTCGGCGAGGTCGAGGAGCCGTCCATGCGCAGTGCGTGGCTCGACCGGAAGGGCGTTCAGGACCGCTCCCGACGGGGCGAGATCGTCGTGCGCTTTCCCGCTGCCAATGTGGGCGTGAACCTGCCAACGCTTGCGGCGACCGTCGCCGGCAATCTCTTCGATCTCGGGGAGGTCACCGGCCTGCGCCTGGAGGCGATCAGGCTGCCCGGTTCCTACCGGCGGCTCTATGCCATGCCCCGACAGGGCGTGAGCGGAACGCGCCGTCTGACCGGGCGCACCGACGGTCCTCTCATCGGTTCGATCATCAAGCCGAATGTCGGCCTGTCGTCGGCAGAGACCGCGGCGCTCGTCGAGCGCCTGTGCGCGGCGGGACTCGACTTCATCAAGGACGACGAGATCACGGCCGATCCGGTTCACGCTCCGTTGGCCGAGCGCATCCCAACAGTCATGGCGGCCATCCGCCGGCACCGGGACCGCACGGGCAAAAACGTGATGGTCGCCTTCAACATCACGGGTGAGACCGACGCCATGCGGCGCCATGCGGATCTGATCGCCCATGAGGAGGGGACCTGCGCGATGGTGAGCCTGAACTGGTGCGGGTTCTCTGCGGTCGAGACCCTGCGGCGAAGCACGAACTTGGCGCTCCACGGGCATCGCAACGGCTACGGAGCGCTCTCGCGCCATCCGGCGCTCGGCATCGGCTTTCTCGCCTACCAGACCCTCTGGCGTCTTGCGGGCGTCGATCACATGCACGTGCACGGCCTTGGCGGAAAGTTCGCGCAGGAAGACGCCGAGGTGGTGGCGAGCGCGAAGGATTGCCTCACGCCGCTCTGCGAGGAGGATGATCGGGTGATGCCGGCCTTCTCGTCCGGGCAATGGGCCGGGACCGTGGAGCAGACCTACCGGGCCGTGGAAACGAACGACCTCCTCTTCATGGCCGGCGGCGGCATCATGGCCCATCCGGGCGGGCCCGCCGAGGGCGTCGCGAGCATCCGCGAGGCGTGGCAGGCGGTCGAGGCCGGCGAGAGCATCGCCGATGCGCGACGCCGCAGCCCGGCCCTCGCGGACGCCTTTGCGTTTTTCGGCAACGGCTGACAGGTGATGAGAGTGGCGCCGTCCTACGGATGGTATGGGGACGATTTCACCGGCGCGACCGACACGCTGGCGACGCTGGCGCGGCGGGGGCAGCGCGCCTTCCTGTTCCTCGGCATTCCCGGCGCCCGTCACCTCGCCGAGGCCGGCGATCTCGATGCGGTCGGCATCGCCGGCGCCGCGCGGGCCATGGGTCCGGAGGAGATGCGCGCGGAGCTCGAACCCGTGGGAGCGTTCTTCCGCGCGCTTGGTGTTCGTATCCTCCACTACAAGTGCTGCTCGACCTTCGACAGCGCGCCTGAGCGCGGCAACATCGCCACCGCGATTAAGGTCCTTCGGAACCATGTGGAGCATCCGACCGTCGCGATCGTCGGCGGACAGCCGTCGCTCGGACGTTATTGTGCTTTCTCCACTCTCTTTGCGGCTTTCGGCGAGGGCGGCGAGATCTACAGGCTCGACAGGCACCCGACCATGAGCCGTCACCCGGCGACGCCGATGACGGAAGCGGATCTGCGCAGGCACCTTGCCTTCCTCGGCCTTCCGGACATCGCCGCAATTCACTGGCCGCTTCTCGATCAGGATGCGGACAGGGTTCTGGTGCAATGGGAGCAGGCCGCCGGCAGTTCTGCCGCAATCCTGTTCGATGCGCTGGAGGACCGCCATCTCGGGGCCATCGGCCACGTTCTCCGCAGCGTCAGCCGGAAGCGCTCGCTTCTCGTCGTAGGCGCAAGCAGCGTCGCGCAGGCCGCCTTTGAGGAGGCGGATGCGATCAGGTCGCAGCCGGAGGCCGGAGCGGGTCCGGTGCTCGCCTTCGTCGGCAGCCTCTCGCCAACCACGCGACGGCAGGTCGCAGCGGCGCGATCGTATCACCGCATTCCGGTCCGTCCCGATGAACTGACGACGAATGGGGAATACGAACGCGTTGCCGACATCGCGGCCGCGATGCTCGCCCAGGGGCGCAACGTAATGATCTCGACCGCCCCCGAGGACGGGGACGCGCCTGCGGTTGCCGTCGCAGATCTGGCAGATCGCAGCGCCGTTCTCGTGGACCGGATCCTCGAACGTCATCCGGTGCGGCGTTTGGCCATTGCCGGCGGCGATACGTCGAGCAGGATCGTCGGCGCTCTCGGCTTCTGGGGACTCGGGTATGAAAGCCAGGTCGGCAACGGCGTTGCCGTCAGCGCCGCCCGCAGCGATGTTGCATCCCGGGACAGGATGCGCGTGCTGCTGAAGGGCGGGCAGATGGGACCGGAGGACCTGTTCGAGAGATTTCTGATCATGTGATCGACGTGCCGAACCCGTGAGGCGTGCTCCGGTGACCCCTCAAGGGAGGATGCCGCACGGCTCGTTCCTTGCCATCGGGTGTCAGGGCACCCATGTGCAGCTATGATGCACGATATCGTCCGATGGTCCGACACACTCCACCCGCCGATCCTGCGCCGGGCCGATGGAAAACCGCGGCAGGTCGGAATCGAGATCGAATTCCTCGGCCTGAGTGCCAGGGCCTCCGCCGAGGTGCTGGCGCGCGGGTTCGGCGGGACGATCACGATGGAGGATCCTCATGCCTTCAGGATCCTCGGAACGGCCCTGGGCGACATCGCCGTCGAGACCGACCTGCGCCATGTTCATCCCGGCCGCGATTCTCACGTTGGCATCTCGCTGAACCGGCATGTGGCTGCATGGCTCGGCCGCATTCTATCACCCTTCGTTCCGCGGGAGCTCATCACCGCTCCGTTGCCGATCGCGCGTCTTCCGAAGGTGGACGAGGTCGTCTCGTTGCTCCGGACGGCCGGCGCACGGGGCAAGGGAGCGGCGTTCCTCGACTCGCTCGGCCTTCACTTCAACATCGATCCGCCGAGCCTCGACGCTGCAACGGTGACGGCCTTCCTCAAGGCGTTCCTGCTTGTCGAGGACAGGCTCCGCCGCGAGACCACCGGAGGCCGCAGGCGCTTGGCGCGCGTCCTGCCGCCGGACTATCCGAAGGCCTACAGGCAACGCGTCCTTGCTCCGGACTACTGGCCCGACCAGACCACGCTGATCTCCGATTATCTTACGGCCAACCCCACGCGAAACCGCGGTCTCGACCTGCTGCCGCTCTTCGCATGCCTGAACGAGGAGCAGGTCCGGTCGGCGCTTCCACATGAAAAGATCGGTCCGAGACCGGCCCTGCATTATCGCCTTCCGCAAGCCCATGTCAGCGACCCGGGCTGGAGCATCCTGCCGGACTGGGAGCGCTGGCTCGTCATCGAACGTCTCGCGGCAACTCCCGATGAACTGCATGGTCAAGGGAGTGGCGGCGCTTCGCCGGCAGACCTGAGGGCGTGATGCGCGGGCGAATTGCGGCCGAAAATTAACCCTCTGTTAAGCATGACGGGGTGACCATGCGTCACATGGCGCGGTTCAGGGGATCCAAACCTCACCCCCAGGCAGATGCAGTCTCTTTGCGGCATTTCGCTGGTCAGGGTCCGGATCGAAGACTGGGCGCCCAGTCGTAACAAGCACATTCAATCTGACTTCGATCGGGCTCGCGGCGCTTTTCCGCCCGCCTGAACGGGAGGGACGTTCTTGACCATCCTCGACCCCATTACCGGACATCTCGTTGAGATCGGTTCTCCTGTTGACATGCCTCCGGAAACACAACGGCGCGAGGTTTCAAAATGAGGTATGCCGTTGCCGTCGCAGCAGCCATCGCGGCCTATCTCATGGCGGGGATCCCGTGGGACTTCGTGGGGACGATGCTGGATGACATCGCCTCGCGTCTGTCCGGCTTCCTGGACGCCTTCAGCTTCCGTCATGCGGTCGGCGGCTCCGTCATAGGAGCCCTCATCGCAGCCGGGATCCTGCATTGGCGCAGGAAGGTCAATGCTGCGAGGTGGCGGAGGACGCTGGCGCGGCGTGCCCGCGCATAGCGCGGCGCAAATCATGCACTCGCCGTTCCCGGCGATGCGGCTTGCTCGATCCGCCGCATCGCCTTTTTCCGTGAGAATTACTGCACGTAGCCAAACATGGATTTCACCTCGAGGAAGTCCTCGAAGCCGTAGCGGCCCCATTCGCGGCCGTTGCCGGACTGCTTGTAGCCGCCGAACGGTGCTGCCAGGTCGCCGCTCGCGCCGTTGATGTGCACCATGCCGGCGCGGATGCGGCGGGCAACCTCGCCGGCGCGCTCCGGACTTGCCGAGGTGACGTAGCTCGACAGGCCGTAGACCGTGTCGTTGGCGATCGCGATCGCCTCCTCCTCACTATCATAGGGGATGATCGCAAGGACAGGACCGAAGATCTCCTCGCGGGCGACCGTCATGTCGTTGGTGACGTCGGCGAATACCGTGGGGCGGATGTAGT
>JAFAAP010000130.1 GCA_023426505.1 Pseudomonadota bacterium | reverse complement strand
GGGGGGGGGGGGGGCGCCCCTCGCCGATGCCCGCAAGGACATGGACGAGCCCTTCGAGAGCGTCGGGCAACGTCCCGACGGATCGATCTTTCCCATTGAGCTGTGCACCCGCTTCATCGTGTATCAGGGGCAGCCGATGTGGGTCGAGGTCGTGCGCGATCTCACGGTCCAGAAGGCCACGGAGGCGGCCCTTCGCGACGGCGAGGCGAGGCTCCAGCTGGCGCAGGCGGCAGGCGGCGTCGGGACATGGGACTGGGACGCGTTGCGGCAGGTCGCCACCTGCTCGGAGTCCTATTGCCGGCTGTACGGCCTCGACCCGCAGAGCCAGGGGCATCAGGGTCCGGAGGCCTGGCTCGCACAGGTCCATCCGGACGACCGCGAGCGCGTCATGGAGCTCAGGCGCTCCGCGATGTCGAGCGGACGGCTGGAGAGCGAGTACCGCATCGTCCGACCCGACGGCTCGGTGCGATGGATCGTCGACCGCGGGCTCGCCATGTACGATTCCACCGGCCGCCTGATCCGCTTCCTCGGCGCGAACGTGGATGTCACCGAGGCCCGGCAGGCGGAGGAGCGTCTGCGCGAGCTCCAGTCCCAGCTCCTGCACGCATCGCGTTTGAGCGCCATGGGCGAGATGACCGCGGCTCTGGCGCACGAGCTGAACCAGCCCCTCGGCGCGGCGGCGAATTTCCTCAACGCCGCGCGCATCTCCCTCAGCGGAGACGAGCCGGGCAGCCGGGAGAGGGCGCTCGCGCGCCTCGACCGCGCGACCCAGCAAACCCTGCGTGCCGGCGCCATCCTGCGGCGGCTCAGGAGCTTCGTCACCCACGGGGACATCGACAGGCGCATCGTCCGGGCGCGGCCGCTCGTGGAGGATGCGGTCGCACTCGCCCTGGTCGGCGCGCGCGACCCCGATCTGCGGACGCGGATCGACTTCGAGCCGGAGGATTCGACGATCCTCGTCGACGCGATTCAGATCCAGCAGGTGGTGTTCAACCTCGTGAAGAATGCGCTCGAGGCGACGGAAGGCCGGCATCCGCGCGAGATCACCGTCGCCACGCGGGTGACGTCCGACAGCGAGGTGGAAATCTCAGTCGCGGACAATGGTCCGGGCTTGCCTGACGACGGCGGTATGCTGTTTCGTCCGTTCGCCACCACGAAGGCCGAAGGTCTCGGCATCGGGCTCTCGATCTGCCGCGCGATCGTCGATGCGCATGGCGGTCGGCTATGGGCCGATGAGCGGCCGGGCGGCGGCGCCGTGTTCCTGTTCACTGTTCCTGCGGCACGAAAGGAGATCGCCGATGACGAGCGAAGCCACGATCCACGTGGTGGATGACGACGAGGCGATGCGCGACTCCCTCGTGGCTCTTCTCGACGCGAGGGGATACCGGACCTGCGCCTACGCATCCGCCGACGAGCTGCTGGCGCGGGGCGCCGCTCTCGGGTTCGGCTGCGTGGTGAGCGACGTGCGCATGCCGGGCACCGACGGCCTGGCGCTGCTCCGCAGGCTTCAGAGCCAAGGGATCGCGCTGCCGCTGGTCCTCATCACCGGCCATGGGGACATTCCCTTGGCGGTCGCGGCCATGAAGGCCGGCGCGGTCGATTTCCTCGAGAAGCCCTTCGAGGCCGATGCCTTGTTCGATGCGGTCGAGGAGGGATTGCGGCGGTGCACGAACAGCGGGCCCGACGGCGAGAGCAGCGAGGCCGCGCGGCGCCTCGAGGTTCTCACCCCGCGCGAGCGCGCGGTCCTCGAACGGCTCGTCTCCGGCGAATCGAACAAGGAGGCCGCCGCCAAACTCGGCATCAGCCACCGCACCATCGAATTCCACCGGGCCCACATCATGGAGAAGACGGGCTCGAAGGCGCTCACGGATCTCGTCCGCCTGTGGCTCGCCGCCGGTTCGGAAGGGGCGTCGGAGGCTCTTCCCGGAATGGAAAGGCAGCCCCGCCCGTGAGGCTGCGAGGCTGGGGCGGGGCTGAGTGTGCAAAGGTATGCCAAGGGGGTGCGGGAGGAACCTTTGCGAGAGCCATGATGACCCTTTCGAGCAACCCTGCTTGATCGCTTGGGACGGATCCTTGACAGGTTGGGACATAAGCCTTGACGGATCGTCTCCCCTGCGGCCATCGGGTTGCAGCGCCTCGTGCTCGCCCGGGTTTCCTTCGTTTACGGTTAGGCTTATCGTCGTTGCCAGCCCATCGCTCCGAACATGTATCCCGGTACCGAAGCGTCGGTCGGACAGCCACCCGCAAAGGTGCATCATGTCACCCGAGCAGCCGAACCCTTCCGCGGAGCGTACATGCGCCGAAATCGCCCGGCTGCATGCGTTGAACGAACGCGAGGCGGAACTCGCCTGCGCGCTTGCATCCATGTTCGACGATCCGGGCGAGGATGCCCGACTCGGCGTATGCGCGCAGCCGGCCGGACATGCAGACGGCGCGAGCCTGTGCTCCGGAGGAACCGATCGTTCGTTCGGCCTTCCCGAGCGAGCCCGTGGAAGCGAAACAATCGAGCTGTCCCCATGTCCGACCCTGCTCGATTCCGACATCGGTCGACAGGCCATTCATGCGTCGCGTGTGCGGGGAGAGGTCCGTCCGCACGGGCGCTAAGCACGGGCCGGCGCGCGACCCGGCGTTCCGTGCCGGCGGCCGCCCGCGCGCATTCAACGGCGGCGCAATGATAAAAATCAGAGATTCGAGGTGGCGGATGGGTTCTTCTGGGGCCGCAGTACGCGGGCGGAGGCTCCAATGCCGAGGTACTACTTCCACATCAGGTTCGAAGGCGAGGTCATTCCCGACCGGTTCGGACGCGAGTTGCCCGGTTCAGCCGCGGCACAAAACCAGGCGCGCGACATGGCGCGGCATCTGCTGAGCACATGCGGGCAGCACTGGCGGGAGGCGGAGCTGCACGTCGTCACGGGCAGTCAGGAGGTCACCACGATCCGCTTCGCGGAATTGTGAGGCCGGAGCCGTGGCGAATTCCCGATCGGCCGAGGCGGACCGTGCACATGCCGAACCCCTACGCTTTTACATCGCTTGCGTGTCACTCCGGCGTACACGACACGAGGGCGCCAGCCAATCGACTGCGCGGGCATTGGATTTTTCTTCTGGCACATGAGGCAAAGGACACCGATCCGCCGCGGACTTCACGCGGCTTCGGAGCGTCGCGCCAAGGCCTTCCCGGCGACAGCATCGGGCACGCCGACGAGATCCGTGCGCCGGCGCGGTAGAGCATGGGGATATTCCGCCTGCAGGAAGGCCGCGAGCTTCTCGCGCACCTCGCAGCGCAGGTCGAAGGCGCGGCCCGAATTGGAGGCGCTCACGAGGATGCGGACCTCCATCACCTCCTGCTTGAAGTCCGTCACCTGCACGGCCACCACCTTGCGGTCCCACAGCGGAGAGGCGGCCGCGATCTCCTTCACCTTCGTTCGCAGCACCTCGACCGGGACGCCATAATCGAGATAGATCGTGACGGTGCCGATGAGCGATGCGCTCTCGCGGGTCCAGTTCTGGAACGGGTGCTCCATGAAGTAGCTCAGCGGCAGGATGAGGCGGCGCAGGTCCCAGACCCGGACCACCACGTAGGTCGAGGTGATCTCCTCCACGTTGCCCCATTCGCCCTCGACCAGCACCGCATCGTCGAGCCGGATCGGCTGGGTCACGGCGAGCTGGATCCCCGCGAACAGGTTCTTCAGCAGCGGCTGGAGCGCAAGACCGGCCACGAGGCCGGCCGCCCCCGCCGATGCCAGGAGGCTGACGCCGTACTGGCGCACGCCCTCGAAGGTCATCATGACGGCTGCGAACGCGACCGTGACGATCAGGACGTTCGCCACCCAGCCGAGGATGCGGGTCTGCGTCGCGTGCTTGCGGGCGAGCAGGTTGTCTTCCGCGTCGAGCTTGAAGCGGCGGAGATAGACGGTCGTCCATATGTGCAGCGCGGTGCGCGCGACCCAGGCGGAGAGCGCGATGAAGCAGATCAGCAGGACGTGGCCGAGGGCGCCCGCCTGGCCGCGGCTCAGGGGAGCGACGGTGCTCGCCGTGCCGAGCGCCACGATCATGATCGCCAGCCGCATCGGGCGGCGCGAGCGCGACACGAGCGAGCGCCAGAACAGGTCGCGCCCGGCGACAAGGTGCGACAGGAACCGGAAGGCGAGGCGATGGACGATGAAGCCGAGGCAGATCGCGGCGGCGAGGACCAGCAGGCTCGCCACTCCGGGAGGCAGCACGGCGATGGCCCGCTCGAAGTCGGGGACGGACAGATTGTCGAGGCTCATGCGCCGGTCTTCTCCTGATCGGATGGTTTGCCCACAGCACGGCGCAGGATGCCGGGGCGACGGCCCTCGGCATCCCGTCAGCGCGTTCGGATGGGATCAGCAGGCGGAGGTTGCGGAAGGCGGGAGCGTGGAGACGGCAGGCGCATCGACGCGGGAGCGCCGCAGGGCCAAGGGAGCTTTCGCTTCGGAGATCGCGCGGGGCTCCACCGCGGCCTCGTGTGTGACATGGTCCATGGAATACTCCGACATTCTGCTGGAGGTGAGCGTCTGAGTAGCGCCGCAGGCGCCGGACGGAGGATGTCATCCACCTGGCGGGTGAACGCCTCAGAGGCCAGGAGGTTGCGAAGGGACTGTCCGGGCGGGGGCATGCGGGGCATGCCGGAGGCACATGGCGCAGGGCTGCCGGAGCGGGCGTGCTTCGGCTTACGGCCAAGCTCTCCGTCCGTAGCAAGGGACCTCTCGACCCCGGTCCCGAGAGGATAGGGTCGCTTGCCGCAGGAACCCCTTTACGGCTCCTTTCGTTCTCCGCCCAGGCAGCAAACCGAAAGGAGCCACGCGATGGACCTGTGGCAGATGGTGCGGGCCGATTACGCGAACATCAGAGAGCTTTGCCGCGAAGTGCTGCGGGCGACCGGAACGGGTCCCAACAGCCGCGCGAACCTGTTCGCGGAGCTCGACGTGGAGCTGGAGCGGCACATCCGGGCGAAGGAGCGCGTTCTCTACCCGGTGCTCGAGCGGGACGACCGCACGCGCGGCTATCTTCCCGAATTGCGGCGCGAGCAGCAGGGGATCCGCCGGCGCATGGACGCTCTCGCGGCCATGCACAACAAGCGTGGGCAACGTTGGGTGTACGATTTCAAGGACACCGTCAGCGACATCAGCCATCTCTTCACCCTAGAGGAGGGCGGCGTGATGACCATGGCGCGCGGCGTCGTCGCGCCCGAGGATCACGAGACGCTCCGGCGCGCCTTCCAGCGTGAGAAGATCGCCGCCATCGAGGCCCGACGCTGGCACGTGCCCGAGACGCTGGTGCCGGCGCGCTACGGGCTTTCCAACAGCACCGTGTTCGGCGCACTCGCCGGCGTGGCGGCGCTTGGCGCGGCAGCCTTCCTCTGGCAGCGCTACGGCGAGAGTTCGGGCGGCACCCGCCACGGCGGCTTCCGCCGTTTTCAGCCGACAGGCACGTTCGCCGGACGAGGCGGCATGCACGCAGGAACGATGGTCGGCTCCCATCCGGACGTGAGGGGAAGCACCAACGATGCGCTCATCCGCTGCATCGAGGAGTGCTACTCCTGCGCGCAAGCCTGCACGTCCTGCGCCGATGCCTGCGCGGCCGAGCCCATGGTGCAGCAGCTCACCCAGTGCATCCGTCTCGACATGGATTGCGCCGACATCTGCGCGGCGACCGGCTCGATCGCGACGCGGCGCACCGGGTCCAACGAGGCCGTGATCCGGCGCATGCTGGAAGCCTGCGCCACGGCGTGCCGGCTCTGCGCCGAGGAATGCGAGCGCCACGCGGGAATGCACGAGCATTGCCGCATCTGCGCGGATGCCTGCCGCCGGTGCGAGCAGGCCTGCCGCGATGCGCTCCGGAGCATCGGGACCGGCGCCCGCGGCATGCGGACCGCCTACGACCGTCCTCGAAGCGAGGCACGGCCTTCGGCCGCCGGCTGACGCTAGGAGAATGCGAGCCGCCGACGGGCGAGCATGTGATTTACAGGGAATGGAGCGCGAACGATGCTGAAATGGGCGTTGATCTTCTTCGTCGTCGCGATCGTCGCCGGGCTTCTCGGCTTCACCGGCATCGCGGCCGGCGCGGCGACGATCGCCAAGTGGCTGTTCTTCCTTGCGGTCGCCGTCTTCGTGATCTTCCTGATCATGGGGCTGATCGCCGGCGAGACGCTTTTCTAGCGGCGTTGCGACCGGCGCTGCTCCGTGGCGAGGTTCATTCCCGCCGCCATTTGCGGCGGGGCGAGGCCGCACGGTAGAAGGGGAGCCTGGAGGCTCCGATGGCAGGTCCGAATCTCATCTACATCGCCGATCCGATGTGCTCCTGGTGCTGGGGCTTCTCGCCCGTGATCGACGCCATCCGGGCGCGGTTCGGGGCGGCCCTGCCGATCAGGCTGGTGATGGGCGGCCTGCGTCCCGGCACGGTGAAACCGATGGATGAAAATGCGAGGCGCACGACCCGCGAACATTGGGAGCATGTGCAGGAGGCTTCGCGCCAGCCGTTCGATTTCGGGTTCTTCGAGCGCGAGGGGTTCGTCTACGACACCGAGCCGGCCGCCAGGGCCGTGGTCGTGGCGCGTCGCAAGAGCATGGAGACGGCGCTCGACCTGCTCGGGGATCTGCATCGGGCCTTCTATGCGCAGAACCGGGACGTGACGGACGAAGCCGTCCTGGCGTCGGTCGCCGCCACGCACGGGCTGGAGCGCGCCGCCTTCCTGGAGGCGTTCCGCAGCAGCGAGGTGCGGGACGAGACCTGGCAGGATTTCGCCCTTTCCCAGCAGGCGGGAATCAGAGGCTTCCCGAGCCTTCTCGCGGGCATGGGCGAGGGAAACGAGTACAGCGTCGTGACGCTGGGCTATCAGCCGGCGGAGCGCATCCTTCCGCCGCTCGAACGGTGGATAGAGATGATCGGACGCTCGGGCGACGGGGGCGGATCGGCGCAGCCTCCGCTCCCGTGATGATCCCGTCTCAGGCGGCCTGAGCCGTCGGGCCGGCTTCGTCCATGGCGCGCATGTAGACGTCGAGCAGGCTCTCGTGTTCGTCGCGCTCGTCCTGGTCCTGCTTGCGCAGCTTGATGATCTCCTTGAGCACCTTCACGTCGAAGCCCTCGCCCTTGGCCTCGGCGAAGATCTCCTTCTTGGCCTCGTTCAGGTCCTTGAGCTCGCTCTCGATCTGCTCGATGCGCTCCACGAACGAGCGGATCCGATCGCCCGGGATTCCAACCGTGTCGCTCATGGTGTCTCCTTTTGCTGGTGTGGGCGGGCACTATCGGCCGGCCGGGTAAGCGCGGGGTTAACCCGACCTGGGCGCGATGTCGCACCTCGCCCGCTGCGCGGATTTGACAAAGGACGGGATGTGTAGGAGGCTGATCGCATCATGTTGAGCTTCACTTACCATCGTCGCGGTCTGCATCGCGCAGGCAACCTCATCGCGGGCAAGTAGCCCCGGGCTCGACGCGCTGCGTCCCGAGCTCGGGGCGTTCCAAGATACCAGGACAATCGGACATCTTGAGGCCGGGTGCTGACGCATTCCGGGCGGCGACATGCTTTCACATCTCTTCGATTTCAAGCTCCGCCTGGCGGAGCGCGACGGCGCGCAAGGCGCGCAGCCATCATCCGACGATCCGCCGGCCGGCCCCGATCCGCGCGATGAGGGCCCTGCAGGTGAAAACATCATCAGGCTGACGCCGCGCCCCGCACCGCAGACGGATCCCGCTCCGCCGGACGACGGCGACGATGATCCCGGGCCGCGCGCGGCCTGACGCCGCCGGGTTTCGACAACACAGGAGAATTTCAGATGACGAAGCGAACGGGCGGCGGCGCGAAGCCGCGCATCGTCTTGGGGGCGGCCGACCATGGCAAGCTCTCGGCTCTCGCCGATGCGGCCTCCGGCACCATGCCGGACGTCGCGGCGGCGCTTGCCGAGGAACTCGACCGGGCGCAGGTCCTCCCGGCCGGCCGGCGCCCTGCCGACACGGTCGTAATGGGCTGCGAGGTCGACTTCCGCGACGACGTGACGGGGAAAGTGCAGACGGTGACACTCGTCTACCCCAACGAGGCGGACATCTCGCAGGGGCGGATCTCTGTGCTGACCCCCATCGGCACGGCGCTCATCGGGTTGCCCGTCGGCAAGTCGATCGACTGGGTCACGCGCAACGGCGAGTCGAAGCGCCTCACGGTGCTGCAGGTCCGCGAGCGCGCCGCTGCGGACCCCGTCAGCGCATAGGCCGCCTCATGAAGCCCCCGCCACGATCGCGGGCGCGGTCCCCGGGCGGCCCGCGCCGGCCCGACGGCGCCGTGGTGAGCCTGCCCCGGGCCCTATCGAAGCTCGGATTCTGCTCCCGCACGCAGGCCGAGGAGCTGATCGCGTGCGGCCGCGTGCGGGTGGATGGACGCATCGTGCGCAGCCCGGCGGCGCGCGTGGATCCGGCGCGCGCGCGCATCAGCGTCGACGGCGAGGCGGTGACGGCGGGGCGCAGGGTCTACCTGATGCTCAACAAGCCGCGTGGTCTCGTCACGACCCGCGACGACCCGCAGGAACGGGCGACGGTCTACGACTGCCTGGAAGGTCTCGACCTTCCGTTCGTCGTGCCCGTCGGCCGTCTCGACAAGGCGAGCGAAGGGCTGCTGCTCATGACCAACGACACCCGTTGGGCGCAACGCCTTCTCGATCCCGCCTCGAACGTCGGCAAGACCTACCACGTGCAGATCGACCGCGTGCCCGAGCCGCACATGCTGGACAGGATGAAGGCCGGGATGATGCTGGACGGGGAGCGCCTGAGCGCGAAGGAGGCTCGCATCATCCGGGAGGGAAGGCGCAACGTCTGGCTCGAGGTCGTCCTCACGGAGGGACGCAATCGCCAGATCCGCCGCCTCCTCGGCGCGGTCGGCGCGGAGGTGCTGCGGCTGGTGCGGGTGAGTGTCGGCGGGCTCGCCCTCGGAGACTTGGCGAAGGGGGCCGTGCGCCTCCTCACGCCCGCCGAAAAGGCGATGCTGGATGTCGACCCGCTGAGAGCGTCCGCCACGGCACCGCGCGAACACGATCGGGTGACCGGCCGTTTCCGTGGGCGCGCAGCGCCCGATATTCACGCCCCGGGAGAGTGAGGGAATGCTGGATGGCTGCCTATGACACCGATCATCCGCCGTGTGCTTCTGGGAGTCCTGCTCATGGTTAGCCCGTCCGCCGCATCCGGCCCGGCTCATGCCGGGTCTCCGCTCGACCAAGCATTGATCGCGGCCGCGGAGACGAACGACGCGCAGGCCGTGAGGCGCGCCCTGAGCGACGGCGCAGATCCCGAGGCGCGGGATGCGCGCGGGCGAACGGCCCTGATGGCCGCCGTGCAGAACAACCATGTTGCGGCCGCGCAGGTTCTGATCGCGGCGGGAGCCGACGTGAACGCGAAGGATGAGATCCAGGACAGCCCGTACCTGCTCTCGGGCGCCAGGGGCTACCTGGAGATCCTGCGCCTCACCCTGGCGCACGGGGCCGACCTGAAGAGCACCAACCGCTATGGCGGCACGGCGCTCATCCCGGCCGCCGAGCGCGGGCACGTGGAGGCCGTGCGCACGCTGATCGAAGCCGGCGTCGACGTGGATCACGTCAACCGGTTGGGCTGGACCGCGCTGCTCGAGGCGATCATCCTCGGCAACGGCGGCGAGCGGCATACCGAGATCGTCCGGCTCCTGCTCGAGGCGGGAGCGGACCCGAACCTGGCGGACCGTGACGGCGTCACGCCGCTGCAGCACGCGCGCCAGCGCGGCTATGCCGAGATGGAACGGCTGCTCGCCGCCAGGGGCGGGCGCTGAGACTGAAGGGGAGGAGGGTCGTATGCTTACTACCGAGCGCTTCCTGTGCGAGGCGATCGAGCTCGCCCGCGAGAACGTCCGGCAGGGAGGGCGCCCCTTCGGCGCCGTGGTCGTCAAGGATGGCGCGGTGGTCGCCACCGGCGTCAACGACGTCGTTGCGACCCATGACCCGACAGCCCATGCCGAGCTCCAGGCTATCAGGGCTGCGAGCCGTGCCCTCGGATCTGCCCGTCTCGACGGCTGCGCGATCTATGCCAGCGGCCAGCCGTGTCCGATGTGTCTCGCGGCGATGCACCTGACCGGCATCCGCGAGGTCGCCTTCGCGTATTCCAGCCAGGATGCCGAGCCCTTCGGCCTGTCGAGGGCCGACGTCTACGCCGAGATGGCGAAGCCCCTGGCGGAGCAGTCGCTGAAGGCCGAGTACCGGCCGGTACGCCCGGAAGGCGACGATCTCTACGAGCTCTGGCGGAGCGTTACGGCCAGGCTCGGGAAGCAATCGGGATAGGTGCGGCGCGGCTGCGTCAAAATGGCGAAAGAAAATTTCGCGAGCCTCTTGCGAATCTCGGAGCTACCGCCCATATCGGGTTCATCCCAGCGGACATTGTTGTGGACTTCGAGAGCGGCGGGCGTCACCGCGCGCCTCGTTGGGGCCGTGTCAGGACGGATGTAATCCGACCCGGTCCGATCCAGCGCTTGCCTGACGATGCGAGCGCCCGTCTGGTAGCCAATTAGCCCAGGCCCGCAGCTGGCGCGGCAGGAGATGCGAAGGCATCCCGCCCGTTCGCCCCGGAGCCTGGGCTTTTCCTTTTTCGGCCCTCTTCGGGCACCCGAGCCGCAATTTCATCGATATCGGATTACCCCACTTGCATGCCGTTACGGCAACTGTTAAACGTTTTACAGTTAAACGTTTAACTCGATGGGCCGCGATGAACCGCAAGAGAGCCACGCTGAAGGAGGTCGCCACCCGGGCAGGGGTGTCGATCGCGACGGTGTCGAACGTCTTCAGCGGGCGCAAACCGGTCAATGCTGAGCTTAAGGCGAAGGTCGAGAAGGCCGCCCGGGAGCTGTCGTACCAGGTGGACCGGGCCGCCTCGCAACTGCGGTCGGGCCGCGCGCAGGTGGTCGGGGTGCTGGTGCCCGACCTCGACGACACCTTCTTCACCTCGCTGATCTCGCGGCTGGAGGTGATGGCGCGCCGGGACGGCTACGACGTGATCGTCGCCAGCTCCCGCGATGAGCGCGAGCTTGAGGAATCGCGCCTTCAGACGCTCCTCGGCTGGCGGCCCTCCGGCATCATCGCGGTTCCCTGTTCCGACAAGGTTCCAGCGATCCTCAAGCGCGAGGCCGGCCGCCTTCCCATGGTGCTGGTCGACCGGGTGATCGCGGATTCGCCCGTGGCCGACACCGTGACCATCGACAATTTCGAGGCCGGCGCCATCGCGGTCCACCACCTGCTCGACATGGGCCACGCCGAGATCGCGCTTGCCGCCTCCCATCTCGGCATCGTGCCCATCCGGGACCGCATCAGGGGCGCCACGGCGGCCGCGCGCGAGCGCGGGGTGCGTGATCCCGTTGCCGTCGAGGTCGGCGCGAATGCCGAGCGCGGCGGAGAGGTCTTTTCCGACTGGCTCGGCCGCAATCCGCTGCCGTCGGCGGTGCTGGCGCTGACGAACGTCACGACCCTGGCCGTGCTGGCGGCTCTCGCCAGGCGCCACATCGACGTTCCCGAGAAGGTCTCGCTCATCGCGTTCGACGACTATCCCTGGATGAGCGCGCGCAAGACGCCGCTCACGGCGATACGCCAGCCGGTCGACGAGATCGCCGCATCCGCCTGGGAGCGGCTGAAGCTGCGCATGGCGGGCGACGCGTCCCCGTCCCACCCGACCATCCTGCATGCGAGCCTCCAGGACCGCGCCTCCGTGCGCAGGACCGGCCCGCGCATCACGGCCGCAACATCGAAGGAGGCTGCCGCCGATCCGGCCCTGGACACGACGTAGGAGACACAAGGACCACCAACGCCCAGGCGCCGCGGAAGAACGCGCCGGGCGGCAACCGCTCGAACGGGAGGAGCATTTTGCGTTTGAAGACCATCGCCCAGGCCGTGCCGTTTCTGGCGCCTGTCCAGATTCTGATCCTCAGCGTCATCGTCATCCCGTCGCTGTATGTGGTGTGGCTGAGCCTGAACGCCTCGACCTTCGGGCAGTCTCCGACCTTCGTGGGCCTCGACAACTACGTCCGCACGCTCACCGATCCCGCCTTCCTGCACGCCCTGTGGAACACGGTCCTGATCGTGGTCTTCGCGGTCCATCTCGAACTCGCCCTCGGGCTGGCGATGGCGCTCCTGTTCGCCAGCGGCCTGCCGTTCCGGCGCATCCTGCTGGTCGCGGTCCTGGCTCCCTACGCGGTCAGCGAGGTGATCGCGGTGGCGATGTGGCGGTTCCTGTTCGATCCCGATGTGGGCCCGGTCACCATCGCCTTGGCGTCGCTGGGTCTGCCGACCCTGGACTGGTCCTTCGAGCCGTCGCACGCCCTCGTCATGATTGGGCTCCTGACGATCTGGCTGCATCTTCCGTTCACGTTCATCATCCTTTACGCGGCCCGGCTCGCGATCCCCAAGGACCTCTACGAGGCCGCCCGCATCGACGGCGCCACCGCCTTCGATGCGTTCCGGCGGGTGACGATGCCGCTGCTCGGCCCGGCGATCGTGGTGGCGCTCCTGTTCCGCTACATCTTCGCTTTCCGCATCTTCTCCGAGGTCTGGCTGATGACCCAGGGCGGGCCGGCCCGCTCGACGGAGGTCGTCGCGGTCTACCTCTACCAGGAGGCCTTCCGGTTCAACGCCTTCGGCACGGCGGCCGCCACCGCCTGGATCATGGTGGTCGCGTCGCTGCTCCTCGCCGCGGGCTACGTCTTCCTTCTCCGCAAGCAGGTGGTCGGCAATGCACACTAACACCGCCATGAACGCCACCTTGCACACCAGGAAGGTCGCCAAGCGTCCGGCATGGCGCGCCGACAGGCTCGCCATCGGGGTCGGAAAGGCCGTCGCGGTCGGCGCGATCCTGGTCTGGTCGCTGTTCCCGATCGCCTTCATCGCCATGTCGGCCTTCAAGCCGGGGCAGGACATCTTCGCGGTGCCGCCGAAGTTCGTCTTCACGCCGACCCTGCAGCACTACGGCAAGCTCTGGTCCGATTGGGGGATGTTCTTCGACGGGCTCGTGAACAGCACAGTCATCACCATCGGGGCGACGATCCTCGCGATCACGACGAGCACGAGCGCCGGCTACGTCTATTCGCGCTACAGCAGCCGTTTCCTCAATGCCAGCGTGCTGTTCCTCATCGTGGTGCGCCTGATCCCGCCCATCGTCGTGACGCTGCCGCTCTTCCCGATCATCAACGCGATGGGGCTCAACGACACCCACATCGTGCTGATCGTCCTCTACGCCACGTTCTTCGTGTCGCTCGGCACGGTGCTGATGCGCACCTTCATCGACCAGATCCCGCGCGAGCTCGACGAGGCGGCCCAGATCGACGGCGCGACGCGCCTCGTCACCCTGCGCCGGATCATCGTGCCGCTCGCGGCGCCCGGCATCCTCGCGGTCGCCGTGTTCGTGGTGGTCTTCGCCTGGAACGAGTTCCTGTTCGCCTTCATCTTCACGGCCACCAAGGCCAAGACGGCGCCGCTCGTGATCTCCGAGATGATTGGGTCGATCGACGGCGTCGACTGGGGCGTGCTCTTCGCCGCCTCGACCATCCAGCTGATCCCCGTGCTGCTGTTCGTCGTCCTGATGAACCGATACCTCGTGGCCGGACTCACCGCCGGCGCGACCAAAGGCTAGTCCAAAGAGCTGAAGAGGGAGGAAACCATGTCAGCCAAGTCACCAGTGAACATCACGAGGCGTCATCTTCTCGGCACCGCGCTCGGCGGCGCCGCGTTCCTTGCGGCCGGGCGGTCCTTCGCGGCCGGCAAGACCCTGAACGTGCTCAGCCACAAGGTCCATCAGACGGTGCTGGGCACCGGCGACGGCGACCTGCTCAAGGAATGGCGCGCGGCCAACGACGCCGACATCACCTGGAGCACGTTCGACTCCAATCCGCTCCAGGACCGCCTCTTCCGCGAGGCCAGCTTGAACGCGACGGAGTTCAACGTCGGCTTCATGGTGGACAACCGGCCGACGAGCCAGATCGCCGCCATGTGCGAGCCCCTCGACGACTACCTGAAGAAGGAGCCGATCGAGGCCTTCGACGACATCGCGCCCGGCCTCGTGCAGGGCATGACCGTCGACGGCAAGCTGATCGGCATCCCGGTCCGGCACGCCACGCAGGGCCTGTTCTACAACGAGGCGCTGCTCGAGGAGCAGGGGATCACCGCCCCGCCCAAGACCCTCGAGGAGCTGGTGGAGCAGGCGCAGAAGCTGAGCTTCACGTCGAAGAACGGCACCCGCGTGACCGGCATGGTGCTGGCGAGCGACCTCGCCGTGTTCCCGGTCATGTTCGCCCGCGCCTTCGGGGGCGATTTCCTGACCAAGAAGTTCGAGCTGATCCCCGATCAGGCCGCCATGGAGAAGGGACTGACGGTCCTCAAGACCATGTTCGAGTCCGGCGCGCTGCCCCGCAGCTACGCCACGACCAAGAACGATGATCAGGTCACCTGGCTGCAGCAGGGGCGCGCCGCCTTCACGGTGCTGCCCTTCGCGCGCTTCGCGCAGCTCAACAATCCCGAGCAGAGCAAGTTCCCCGGCAAGATCAAGGCGATCGAGTTCCCGGTCTCGGCGGCTCTCCAGGGCAAGACCCCGATGGCATCCGTTGTCGAGGCATGGGGCATGGTCATTCCGGCCAACTCCCGCGACAAGGACCTGTCGTGGAAGTTCATCCGCGAGGTGTCGAGCAAGCGAGTGACGCTCGGCATGGCCAACAACGGCAACGGCCCGGTACGGGTCTCGACCTACAAGGACCCGTCCTTCGCCGGCAAGAACCCGGTCGCCGCCGTGGAGGCCGCCGCGCTGGCGAATGCGCGCGGCGCCTTCCCGCCCTTCCCGGAGGCTGCGCGCGCGCAGTCGATCTTCCTCGAGGAGGTGCAGCTCGCGGTGCTTGGCCGCAAGCCCGTCAACGAGGCCGTCGCGAGCA
>JAFAAP010000088.1 GCA_023426505.1 Pseudomonadota bacterium | reverse complement strand
GGGGGGGGGGGGGGGGGGGGGGGGCGGGGGGGCGCCGCCCCCCCCCCCCCCCCCCGCCGCCATATCCCTATACCTACGGATATGGCGGACCGTACTACGGCGGCTACGCCTATCCGGCACCGGCTTATCGCACCTATTACGCCTATCCTCCGGCTTCCTATTATGGTCCCGGAGCGGCCTATCAATTCGACCCGTATGCCGCGCCGCACGAATACCGGGACGGTTATCGCACGGTGTACCGGCCTGGATACGGACGGGTGATCGTGGGCGGTCCCCGCTACTGAGGCCTGAAGGGTTGCAACGCTTGGCCCTGCGGCGTCATGGCGGACGGACCGATCGGCGTGCCAGGGGAACATACAGGAGGCAGCGGTGAGGAGAGCCGTCGTCGTGCTTGTTCTTTCGATGCTGGTGACGCACGTGCAGGCTCAGACGCGTCCGTCGACGGTCGACCGACCCTGCATCGCCAGTCGGCAGCTCGTCATTGCTCGTGGGGCGATCGTGCTTGGCACCGGAGGCTTCACCTATGACCGTTTCGTCCGGGACAGCTCGTTCTGCGAGGTCGGCGAGTATGCCCAACCCACCTACGTCCCCAGCCTCGATACGCCGCAATGCTTCGTGGGCTACCGCTGCAAGCAGGGGCCGATGGACCTCTTCGGCGACTGATGAGAGGCGCATCCTGCCGTGAGGCAGGATGCACACGGAGCGGCCCGTCAGATGATATACTGGTAGCTCATGTCGGCCGCACTTCCAGCGTGGGCCAGGACCACTCCCGTCTCGAACCGGTTGTCGTTGTTCAGGTCGGACAGGAGATAGCCGGTATCCGTATCGGGATTGTACAGGAACACGTGGGCGATCGCCGCGCTTGGAAAGTTCGCCTCGGCCTGCGCCGCTGCGGCTTCGATCGAGGTGGCGCTCGTCCGCGCCTCGCGATAGTTGGCCGAGGTCCCGGCGATGGTCATGTCGATCCAATCCGAGGAACGGTTCCAGTCGGTGATCGTGTCGGCCGTCGTGCTGGTGATGCCGGAGGAGCCGGAGGTGAAGACGAACATGTCCGCCCCGGTCCCGCCGCTCATCCTGTCCTGTCCGGAGCCGCCCACCAGCAGGTCGTCGCTCGCCCCGCCCGACATGGTGTCGCGCCCCGAGCCGCCGTAAAGATTGTCGTAGCCCGCACCGCCGGAGAGCCGGTCGTTCCCGGCCTCGCCGAAGAGGAAATCAAAGCCGTTGCCGCCGGTCAGGTAGTCGTTGCCGGAGCCGCCATAAAGGTCGTCCGGGCCGTCGCTGCCGTTCACCGTGTCGTTGCCGCTTCCGGCGAAGACGATGTCGTAGCCCCAGCCGGCATCGATGGAATCGTTGCCGCCATTGCCATAGATGTCGTCGTCCCAGCCGAACCCGTAGATCCTGTCGGGGCCGGATGTGCCGTAGAGCAGGTTCGGCCAATCGTTGCCGTAGATCGTCGCCATTTCGTCCTCCGTGCCCGCCCCATGCGTCGATGAACCTGAGCCGACGTCGTAGACGCGGCTCATGGAGGCTCTGCTCACCGGCGGACGACCGCGTGATCAGACGACAATCACAGCCACGCGCTGCCTCTCGCGGCCGTCGCGGGCATCCTCGAGATCGCGATACCGCACCCGTCCGGTGCATGTTGAAAAGTGTAGAACCTGCGCGTGCGGGGCGATTGACCGATATCAATCGTGGGCGATCCCACGCTAATGCCAATCGGGTCGGCACTGTTCGCGGCGTCCGCGGCCTTGGATCCGCCGAAGTTCACCCGAACACTGAATGAAGGCGCACATTGACGGTTCGCGAGAGCCCGGCTTTCCACATGAAATCCGCTCCGTCGGCCAAAGCCCTCCCGGAGGTGCCGATGACGTCGACATGCAAGGTCTGGACGGCAGCCGGAGGCCTTGTCGTCGCTATGCTGTCGCATTCCGGCGCCTCGGCGCAGGAAGGCTCCTTCCTGGACCGCTTCAAGGGCGTCTGGGTCGGTTCTGGACACATTCAGCGGAACGCCGAGTCCAGTCCCTGGAACGTGAACTGCACCGTGAGCGGAGATCGTGCCTCGGATCGGATCAGCATCCAGGGCAATTGCCGCGCCGCTCTCGTCCTTCAGCGTCAAATCGCGGCCGACATCGCTTACGACGTGCGTACAGGTCTCTATCAGGGCGTTTATACCGGCGCCCGCGTCGGTCCGGCGCGGCTCTCCGGAACGCGGCGCGGGGATGCCGTCCGGCTGACGATCGCTTGGCCCAGTCCCGTCAATGGCGACACGCAGGCCGAGATGATCATCGTCAACGAGGGCAGCGGACTGCTGCGAATCGTCGTGCGCGACAACCTCTTTCCCGGCGGTCCGGTCCAGCAGACGTCGGAACTGATTCTCAGGCAGAGATAACGCAAAGGTTTACCATCGGGGGTGACAGCCCTAGGTTCCACAACAAGGAAATGTGGAGAGTGGAGTTGTCACGGCTCGTTGTGGTTTCGAATCGAGTGGCTGTTCCAGATCCAACCGGGAAGGGATCGGCCGGAGGATTGGCCGTCGCCCTGCGCGAGGCCTTCCAGGCCTATCAGGGCATCTGGTTCGGCTGGAGCGGCAAGGTCGCCGCCCATCCGTCGAGCCAGCCGAAGCTGGTGGACAAGGAGCGGGTGCAATATGCCCTGATGGATCTCACGTCCCTCGACCGTCAGGAATATTACAATGGCTTCGCCAACCGGGCGCTCTGGCCTATCATGCACTACCGGATAGGCCTGTCGGAATTCTCGCGCGCCGACTACGCCGGCTACCTGCGGGTCAACCGCACCTTCGCGACTGCGCTCGCCCAGATGGTGCGGCCGGACGATCTCGTGTGGGTCCACGATTATCACCTCATCCCCCTGGCGGCCGAGATGCGCGCCCTCGGCCTGAACAACCGGATCGGGTACTTCCACCACATTCCCTGGCCGGCGCCCGAGGTGCTCGGAACGCTGCCGGGAAGCCGCGAACTGCTCCGGGCGATCACGGATTACGACCTCGTGGGCATGCAGACGGACCGGGATGCGGACAATCTGAGGCGCGCCCTGATCCAGGAGTTCGGGGCCGCCCAACGCAAGGCGGACATCGTCGAACTGGGCGAGCGGCAGACGCGGGTGAAGGGCTATCCGATCGGCATCGACGTCCGCGGCTTCGAGCAGGCGGCGCAGCGTTCCGGCAACCACCGCATCGTCCGCCAGACATCCGCAGGCCTCGGCTCGCGCCAGCTCATCATCGGCGTCGACAGGCTCGACTATTCGAAGGGCATTCCGGAGCGGATGGAGGCTTTCGAGCGCTTCCTCATCGGCAATCCCGACCAGCGCGGACGCGTCACCTACCTCCAGATCACGCCAACGAGCCGCAGCGAGGTGCCGGAATACGCCACCCTGAGCCGGGTCGTGAACGAGACGCTGGGACGGATCAACGGCTCCCTCGGCGAGCCCGGCTGGGTGCCGATCCATTACGTGAACAGCACCTATCCCCGCTCTGTCCTCGCCGGGCTCCACCGGCTCGCAAAGGTGGGCCTCGTCACGCCCATGCGCGACGGCATGAACCTCGTCGCCAAGGAATACGTGGCAGCTCAGAACCCGGACGATCCCGGCGTGCTGGTCCTGTCGAAGTTCGCCGGCGCCGCGCAGCAGCTCACCGACGCGCTGATCGTCAACCCCAACGACAAGTTCGAGGTCGCGGAGGCGATCCGGGATGCGCTCTACATGGACCGCGCCGAGCGCATCACGCGGTGGGAGCGCATGATGAGCGCCATCCGCGAGACAGACGTGTCGTGGTGGGCAGCGACGTTTCTCAGGGACCTATCGGGCAACAAATCGCTTGGGCGCACGCGCACCCAAATTCGCGCCTGACCTCGGTCGGCAGGATCCAATGAAGCAAAAAGGCGGGGCGTTGTCCCCGCCTTTTTTCATCGCGCCACCGGCAGCGGCTTCACCGCAGGGCCCGTGAACTTGTTGGTCGCCAGATCGCCCATCGGCTTCGCGGAGAATCCCATGCCGAGGCTGGGCTCCGCCGACAGAAGGGCCGTGAGAGCCGTCACCGGCTGGCTCTTCTGCGCGGGAGTCGGCTTCGTCTCCGCCATCGGATGCGGCGTGGGCCTTTCCTCGCGCGGGGCGGGTCGGGCGGGCGATCCCGGCGGGGCCGGAAGATCGACCGGATTGGCGGCCGCGACGACGACCGGCTGGAGGACGTTGGGCCGCGGCGGCGGCAGGGGGGCCGGGGTGAGGCTCGCCACGTCCGCGGATCCCCGCAGCTCGCTGATGCCGGGGATCGGGTTCGTCTCGGCGAGCGAGCCCGGCCGCACGGGCGGGAGCGGCGCATAGGCGAGTGCGATCGTCTCGGCCGGCTCCTCCGCATCAGGCCGCCGTGGCGGGATGGGCGCGAGGGCGATCTCGCTCGACATGCCGAAGGACGACCGGGTCGGCGTCTGTCCGGCCGGACCCTGCTGCCAGTTGAGGGCCGGACCGGTCGGGGTCTCGACCGTGCTCGGCAGGCCGGCGATGCGGGTCGGCGGGAGCGGGGGAGGCGAGAGATCCTCCTTGAGAGCGGGCGCGATCGAAGCGAGCACCACCGGCGCCGGCTGCGGCGCAGGCTCCGGGCGCGGCTGCTGCGGCAGGGGGGGCGGACGGACGGCGGCCGGAGCGGGAGCTGAGGCCGGCTGCATGGCAGCATAGACCGACGAACTCGAGTCGCTCGCGTAGTAATTGCCCGAGGGCGCGGCCGCGGGCGTCGAGCGGGAGGCGAAGATCGAGCGGCCCGGACGGGACGCGGTCCGGATCTCCTCCGCATCCTCGTCTTCGTCGCTGCCGCCGAACAGGGTCGCCCAGAAGCTCTTGCGGCGCGGCTGGACGGCCTCCTCGTCCGCATAGGCGACGGCGGTGTAGCCGGCCACGGTGCCGCCCTTGGCCAGGACCTCGGCGCGCGCCTCCTCGTATCGCGGCATCGGCGTGCCATCTGCCGGGATGTGGACGGTCTTGCCATCGGGGAAGATCCGGGCGAGCTGGTCGCGGGTCATGCGCGGCCAGGCCCGCACGCTGCCCACGTCGAGGTGAACGAAGGGCGTGTAGGCGTTCGGGTAATAGCCGACGCCGCCGTTCTGCAGGCGCATGCCGATGGCGCGCAGGCGCTCGGCCGATATGTCGGGCAGGTAGAAGTCCATGGCCTTGCCAAGCATGTGCTGGCTGTTCTTCGCCACCACGCTCGACCGGCGCCGCAGCATCGCGTTGGTCTGGGGCGAGCGGTAGGCCGAGTTCACATGGACCGGCGCGCTCGATCCCACCTCGCGGTAGACCTCCCAGACCGTATCGAAGAGGCGGGGGTCCATCCGGGTCGACTCGTCCCGCCGCCAGTCGCGCAGGAACCAGTTGAGCTGCTGCAGGGCGGCCGAATCGTACTGGCCGTTGCGCCGGAAGGTGACCGTCAGGCTTTCCTTCGTGTTGTTGTGGTAGAAGGTGAGGGTTCTGGTGTCGCCGTTGGCGACCGCATCCTGTGTGCCGCGGGTGCCGACGACCAGAACCGTCATGAAGGCCGCCAAGCCGACGCCCGCGCGACGCACGATGTTCGACGCGACCGCGGAGCGGTCCGAACGCAATACTCTCACTGTGATACTCGTCTTTAGCGTGCCGCCGGCGTGGAAGCGGCATCCCGTATAGTGAAGGGATCTTTGCCGAAGACGGTTACTTCCGGGTTAAGTGGACGTGGAAAAACGACAGGAACACGGGACTTTGGAGACGATCAGGACGAGAGGCCGAGGGCCGCCTGAACCTTGCGGTCGAGGCCGTAGAGGTCATCGAAGGTCTTCACGTCCCCGTGCTCGTCGACCGCGATCGTGAAATAGGTCAGGTGCACGGGAAGAGGATTGCGCAGGTGCACGTAGCGCTCGCCCTTGCCGATGAGGCCGCGCAGCCTCTCCTCCGACCACTTGCTGTCCTGGCCGAGGATCTCCTCCGCGAGCTGGAAGGGCTGTTCCACGCGCACGCATCCATGGCTGAAGGCGCGCTTCGAGGCCGAGAACAGGTTCCGGTTCGGCGTATCGTGGAGATACACCGCATGCTGGTTCGGGAACATGAACTTGACGAATCCGAGCGCGTTGCGCTCGCCGGGCGGCTGCTGGACCGAGATCTTGTTGCCCCGGCGGATGATCTTGTAGCCCTTGCGCTCCGCATAATAGGGGTCGGCCGCGAGAGCCGGCAGGATCTCCTTCTTCATGATCGACGGCGGGATCGTCCAGGACGGGTTGACCACCAGGTACTTCATGTCCTCGGAGAAGATCGGCGTCTGGGACTTCTCCTTGCCGACGATCACGCGGGTCTGGTGGATCACCTTCCCGTCGTCGAAGAAGCGCAGGCGGTATTCCGGTACGTTCACCATGATGTTGCGCGCGCCGAGCTCGGCCGGGAGCCAGCGCCAGCGCTCCATGTTGGAGATCAGCTCGGCCTCGAGCCGCCTTACGGACGGGCCCGAGAGGGCCGCCACGGTCTGCGGCGTGAGGCTGCCCTTTCCGGGCAGGCCCTTCTCCTTCTGGAATTCCGCGACGGCGGATGCGACGCGATCGTCGTAGGTCGTCTGGTCCTTGCCGCCGCCGAGGCCGAAGCGGGCGCGGATCAGGGGGACGCGGTCATCCTGCATGCCCACGCGAAGGGTCGGACCTTTGGGCACCTGCACCATCGGGGTGGACGGGTGGCTTTCGCGCAGGCGGACGAGACGCGCCTTCAGGGCCTGGTAGCCGGAGTGCTGCGGATTGTAGGCGACGAGCGCCGCGCCGGCATCCCGGGCGCCCAAGACGTCGGCCAGCACCGCGCCGGCGTCAGGCAGATCGAGCTTCGGGGTCACGAGCGGCGACAGACGAGACGGCTCGAGCCGGCCCCCGCGTGCGTCGCGCGCATAGCGGATGACGGCGGCGCTGAGTTTCAGATCGGCCTCGGCCCATTGGGCGGGAGCGGAATCCTTGCGCAGCGCCAGATCGGGCAGGGGATAATCCGTCGGGTTGAGCCCGTCGTCGGCCGCGGCCCTGATCGCACCGATCACCGCATGGGCGGCCGGCGTCCAGGCGCCGTCCCGGGCCCAGGCCAGCGGACGCTCCGCCTCCGCATAGTATTTCGTGAGGGATTCCCGCTCAGCCCGGCCGAGGCGCATGTCGCGGAGAAGCGCCTCGTCGGCGAGCCGCGTCTCCATGGCGACGCGGTACCAGTCCGCCTGCGTGAGGGTCGTGGTCGCCGCCTCGGGGAGCGGGATGTCGAGGGCGTCGGCGGGCTTGCGGTCGGATGCCGTGATGGCGACGGGCGCAGGCTCGACCGCCGGGATCGCGATGGAAGAAGCCTCGGTTGGCGTCGCAACGTCATGAAAGGACGGCTCGGCCGGTGCCGCGTCGACGAGGACGGATGGAAGTCCGTCGGGAGCGGATGATCCGGCTTCCTGCGCGAGGGCCGGGAGCGGCAGCAGGGACACGGAGCCGATCAGGCCCAACCAAAGAGAAGTCTGGCGCAATGTCCGCATGGCCTTAGTCCTTGTCGCAATGGGGCGGGAAGACAGAACGATCCTCCCCTGTTCATGAAAATACCGATGTGACGCCGCACACCCGCTACGCTTAACGCACGAAGGGGTCATGCGGCTGCATCGTCTAGGCCAAGTTCTTTCAATTTACGGTAAAGAGTTGATCGGCCGATGCCCAGGCGGCGGGAAATGGCCGACAGATGGCCCTGGTAATGCGCAAGGGCGAAGCGGATGGCCTGAGCCTCCAGTTCCGCCAGCGTGTGCATCTCCCCGCTTTCGTTCACGAGGGCGAGGCTGTGAGGATCGCGGCGCGCGGCGGGCATGGGCTCGCGCACGGGCCCGAGGGCGGCAGGACTCGGAACCGGCGGGATCTCGATGCGGAAGCCCTGGACGTGCGCGGCGATCTGCGGGAATTCCGCGGGCGTCAGCCAGGGGCCCTCGGCGAGGAGGACGGCCCGGAAGACGACGTTCTCCAGCTGGCGGAGATTGCCCGGCCAGTTGTATCGCGCGAGGAGCGTCGCGGCCTCCGGCGACAGGCCTCTCATCTTCTTGCCCTCGTCGGCGCCGATCCGGTGCATGAACAGCTCCGCCCATTCGGCCACGGCCTCGGGGCGGGCGCGCAGGGGCCGGAGGACGATCGGCAGGACCTGGAGGCGGTAATAGAGGTCTTCTCGGAACTGGGCCCGGCGCACCTCGTCGATGAGCGAGACATCCGTCGCGGCGATGATCCGAATCTCGAGGCGCGTCGCCCGGCGCGTTCCGCGCGGCATCGTCTCGACGCCGCTCAGGAGGTCGACGAGCCGGTCCTGCGCCTCAGGCGTCAGGCGCTCCACGTCCTGAACGAAAAGAGTGCCCCCATGCGCGTCCCGCAGGTGGCGAAGGAAATCGGCATCCGATTCGCCGGAACCCTCGGGCCGGAAGCGGACGAAGGGGCGCTGCCGGTCGCTCACGTCGTGGATGGCCCGGGCGAGGGATTTGGCCCCGCCTCCCGGCTCGCCTTCGATCAGCACGGGTACGGTCGTGCGGGCCGCGCGATCCGCCCGCCGCGCCACCTGCTCCCGGTCGGACGAGAGCGCCTGGCCCGGCGTGCCCTGTCGCAGGGCGCGGATGTCGTCCGTGAAGATCTGGGCAAGGTGCATGAGGCGGTCGAGGCAAGGAGTCGGGTCGGGCGGGGCGATGCTGCCGCCACAAGGGTAAACGGCCCCTTAACGGTCTCGACCGCTCCGATGGGTTATCCTCAGGCGTGGTCGGGTTGATCCGGAGGCGCAGGCGGCCAATATGTGAGGGACCCCTTTCTCGAACCCTGCACCGGAAATGCCAAGCACCTTCAGCCTCCAGAACGCCTCTCCCCTGCACAACATCGCCTCGTCGGGCGCCGCGCAGACCGAACTCGGCGTCCTGCCGGAATGGAACCTGTCGGACCTCTATCCGGGCATGGACAGCGAGGCCTTCCGGACGGATCTCGCGAAGGCGGAGGCCGAGTGCAAGGCGCTCGCCGAGGCCTATCGGGGCAAGCTCGATTCGCTGGCGCAGGGCGACAACGCGTCGGAGACCCTGGGCGAGGCGGTGAAGCGCTACGAGACCGTGGAGGACCTGCTCGGGCGCCTCATGTCCTATGCGGGCCTCGTCTATTCGGGCGACACCACCGATCCGGTGCGGGCGAAGTTCTACGGCGACACCCAGGAGCGCCTGACGGCCGCCTCCAGCGATCTCCTGTTCTTCGGTCTGGAGCTCAACCGCATCGACGACGCCGTCCTCGACAAGGCCATGGCTGCGGGGCCGCTCGCGCATTACCGCCCCTGGCTCGAGGATCTGCGCAAGGACAAGCCCTACCAGCTCGACGACAAGACCGAGAAGCTGTTCCACGAGAAGTCGGTGACCGGCCGCGCCGCCTGGAACCGGCTCTTCGACGAGACCATCGCTTCCTTGCGCTTCACCGTGCGCGGCGAGGAGCTGCCGATCGAGCCGACGCTCAACAAGATGCAGGATCCGGACGAGAGCGTGCGCAAGGACGCGTCCGACGCGCTGGCCAAGACCTTCAAGGAGAACCTGCGCACCTTCACGCTCATCACCAACACGCTCGCCAAGGACAAGGAGATCTCGGACCGCTGGCGCGGTTTCGAGGACGTGGCGGATTCGCGCCACCTCGCCAATCGGGTCGAGCGCGAGGTCGTGGAGGCGCTGGTCTCCGCCGTGCGCGAGGCCTATCCGCGCCTGTCGCATCGCTACTACGCCCTGAAGGCCAAGTGGTTCGGGAAGGACAAGCTCGATCACTGGGACCGCAACGCGCCCCTGCCGAAGGTGGAGCAGCGCACCATCGCGTGGGACGAGGCGAAGGATACGGTCCTTGCCGCCTATTCGGCCTTCTCGCCGCGCATGGCCGACATCGCGAAGCGCTTCTTCGACGAGCGCTGGATCGACGCGCCGACTCGTCCCGGCAAGGCGCCTGGCGCCTTCGCGCACCCGACCGTGCCGTCCGCGCATCCTTATGTGCTCCTGAACTACCAGGGCAAGCCGCGGGACGTGATGACCCTTGCGCATGAGCTGGGGCACGGCGTGCACCAGGTCCTGGCCGCCCCGAACGGGGCTCTGATGGCCCCCACGCCGCTGACGCTCGCCGAGACCGCGAGCGTGTTCGGCGAGATGCTCACCTTCCGGCGCCTGCTCGACCAGACCACCGACCCGGTGCAGCGCAAGGCGATGCTCGCCGCAAAGGTCGAGGACATGATCAACACGGTGGTGCGCCAGATCGCGTTCTATTCCTTCGAGCGCAAGGTGCATCTCGAGCGCCGCAACGGCGAGCTCACGGCCGACAAGCTCTGCGAGCTGTGGATGTCCGTGCAGGACGAGAGCCTGGGGCCGTCGATCCGCCTCGGTCCCGGCTACGAGAGCTTCTGGACCTACATCCCGCACTTCATCCACTCACCGTTCTACGTCTATGCCTACGCATTCGGCGACTGCCTCGTGAATTCGCTCTACGGGAAGTACGAGACCGCGAACGAGGGCTTCGTGGACCGCTATTTCGCGCTGCTCTCGGCCGGCGGCACGAAGCACTATTCCGAACTCCTCGCGCCCTTCGGCCTCGATGCCCGCGATCCGTCCTTCTGGCAGATCGGACTGTCGATGATCGAGGGGTTGATCGGCGAGTTGGAAGCCATGGAACGGAACGCCTGATGGCCGATTCCGACCGCGAAGCGAACCGCTTCTCCGCGCGCGCCGCCCGCTATGCGCGCGTGGGCGCCAATATGGGTGGGGTCGCAGCCCGCATCGCGGGCGCACGGCTCTTCGGCGCGGAGGGGCGCGACGCCTCCAACGCGGCGGTACTGGCCCAGGCGCTCGGAGGCCTGAAGGGGCCCATCATGAAGGTGGCGCAGCTTCTCGCCACCATCCCCGATCTCATCCCGCCCGAATACGCCACCGAGCTGCAGAAGCTGCAAAGTGAGGCCCCTCCCATGGGGGCAGCCTTCGTCAAGCGGCGGATGCAGGCGGAACTCGGTCCCGGCTGGCAGAGCCGGTTCGGCTCCTTCGAGCTCAACCCGGCCGCCGCAGCCTCCCTTGGGCAGGTGCACCGAGCCACCACGAAAGAGGGCGAGAAGCTCGCCTGCAAGCTGCAATACCCGGACATGCAGTCGGCCGTGGAGGCCGACCTCAAGCAGCTCGAACTCGTGTTCGCCGTCCACCGCCGGATGGATCCGGCCATCGATACCCGCGAGATCGCGAAGGAAATCGGCGAGCGGGTGCGGGAGGAGCTCGACTACGAGCGGGAGGCGAAGCACGCCGCCCTCTACGCCATGGCGCTCGCCGACGTGGACGAGGTGCGCGTGCCCGTGGTCCACCCGGAACTCTCCACCAAGCGGCTCCTCTCCCTGAGCTGGCTCGAGGGCGAGAAGATCCTGGGCTTCACGGAAGCCCCGACCGAGATCCGCAACCGGCTGGCCATCGCCATGTTCAAGGCCTGGTGGCACCCGTTCAGCCATGCGGCCGTCATCCACGGCGACCCGCATCTGGGCAACTACACCGTCTTCTCCGAGGACGGGGAGGCGCGGGGCATCAACCTGCTCGACTACGGCTGCATCCGCATCTTCCATCCACGGTTCGTGGGCGGCGTGGTCGATCTCTATCGCGGGCTTCAGCAGGACGACCGCGCCCGCATCGTGCACGCCTACGAGACCTGGGGCTTCAAGGGCCTGTCGAACGAACTCATCGACGTCCTGAACATCTGGGCGCGCTTCATCTACGCGCCGCTCCTCGACGACCGCATCCGCACGGTGGCGGACGGGGTCAAGCCGGGCGAGTACGGCCGCCGGCAGGCCTTCGAGGTCCACAAGGCCCTCAAGGAGAAGGGCCCCGTGACGGTGCCGCGGGAATTCGTCTTCATGGACCGCGCCGCGGTCGGCCTGGGGGCCGTCTTCCTGCATCTGAAGGCGGAGCTGAACTACCACCGCCTGTTCGAGACCGAGATCGAGAAGTTCTCCCTCGACGGGCTCGCGGCACGCCAGAAGGAGGTTCTGGACGCCGCCGGCCTGCCTCTTCCTGCGTAACGAGGTTGCGTCCTCCTCCGTCTCGCCTTAGACCCTTGAAGCCAAGGGGAAGGGCAGGGGCAGGAATGAGGATACTTTTCGTCCATCAGAATTTTCCGGGACAGTTCGGGCGCCTCGCCATGGCGCTCGCCCGCGAGGGGCACGAGGTCGCGGCTCTCGGGATGGCCAAGACCTGCTCGCTTCCAGGCTTTTCGTACCACCCCTACGCGGCGGTCGCAGGCCCCGAGGATGCTCCCTACAAGAACCGCTATTCGCCCGTCATTCCCCGCCTGCGCCGAGCCTACGGGGTCGCCCACAAGGCCATGCACCTCGCCGAGAAGGGCTTCAGGCCCGACGTGGTGGTGGTCAACACGGGCTGGGGCGAGAATCTCTTCCTCAAGGACATCTGGCCTGAGGCCCGGCACGTGGCCTATTTCGAATACTACTACGCCGCCAAGGGCCAGGATCTCGACTTCGATCCCGAGTTCTCGACCCACGACCCGGAGACGATCTGGAAGCTCAGGATCAAGAACGCCATGCAGCTCGGGGCGCTCGACGCGGCCGACCTCGCCGTGGCGCCGACCCGGTATCAGCGGGACACCTTCCCCGATTACCTGCGCGATCGGGTGGCCGTGATCCATGACGGCATCGACGCCCGGCGGCTGAAGCCCAATCCGGAGACGACGATCCATCTCGGCGACAAGGGCGTCACCCTCGACCGGACCGTTCCCGTGGTGACCTACGTGACCCGGAACATCGAACCCATGCGCGGCGCGCATGTGGTCCTGCGCAGCCTGCCGGACCTCCTCGACATCGACCCGCGCCTCCAGATGGTGATCATCGGCGGCACCGGCACCAGCTATTCCGGCCAGGCGCCGGGCGGGAAGGGCTGGCTCGACGTGTTCCGGTCCTCCATCGAGCGTCCCGTGGACTGGTCCCGGGTCCACTTCGTCGGGAACCTGCCCTACGACCAGTTCGTGAAGGTCCTGCAGGTCTCATCCGCCCATCTCTATCTGACATACCCCTTCGTGCTGTCCTGGTCCCTGATCGAATCCATGGCGCTCGGCTGCCGCATCGTGGCCTCCGCGACCCCGCCAGTGGAGGAGGTCATTCGGGACGGGGTGACGGGCCGCCTCTTCCCGTTCTTCGACCGGCAGGCCCTGGTGGGGCGGGTGCGCGAGGCGCTCGTCGAGAAGGATCGCTCCGCCGCCATGGCCGAGGAGGCGCGCCGATTCGCCCTCGCGCATTATGATTTCGAGACCGTGTGCCTGCCGCAATGGCGGGAGTTTCTTGGAATAAAGTAACCTTGGCGGCTCGTTCATAAAGTTCTCGCCAAGTCCATCCGAAAGATTGCGGCTGCTCACCGCATGGGTTAAACGCAGCGTTCACGAACTGATGCTGAACGGGGCATTGATCATGGCGAATACAAAACACGCGCCGCATGGGGGCTATAGTCCGGACATGGACGCGCCCGCTCATGAGGCGACCTACAGCGGATTCGTCCGGTTCGCCGAAATCGGAACCGCCGTCGTCATCTGCCACGTGCTCGCGCTGGCGGTCGGGGGCATCAAGCATGCGTGGCTCACGGCGATCTTCGGCGTGATTCTCTCGCTTGCGGCCGGTGCCGTCGGGGCGTTTTCCCCATCGATCGGCGTGCGCGCGCCCGCCGGCGTCGCAATCCTGCTTCTGCTGGCCCTCATCCTCTATTGATAAGCTTCCCGACCCGTCTAAGAATGATGCAACCTAAAGGCTAAGCTATCGACGCGGGGTAATTCATGCGGATCGCCGTTCTCTCCGAAACCGACAGAGCG
>JAFAAP010000013.1 GCA_023426505.1 Pseudomonadota bacterium | reverse complement strand
CCCAACCCCTCCGCCCCGCCCCGCGTCCGCCCGGGCCCCGACAAGAGCCAACGCCAAGGAGCAGAGAATTGCCGTTCCACCGCTTTGAATCCGTGGAAGCCGTGCGGCTCACGCCGCATCTGTCGAGCGCCGTCGCTCCTCTCATCGAGGGGAAGTACCTTTACTTCTGCCTCAACCAGAAGAAGGCCGGCACCGGCTCCGAGTTCCACTATCACCCGAACGAGCTCCTGATCTTCACGCTCACCGGCACCGTGAACGCGGTCATCGGCAAGGACCGCAAGATCGTTCCTCCAGGCACCTTCATCCTCATTCCGCCGAATGTCGGGCACTCGCTCAAGGCGACGGAAGACGGCCCCTGCGCCTATCTCTACATCAAGGACCAGACCTGGTCGGTGGTCGGGATCGCGGCCGACGAGGCACGTCCGGACAAGGCCATGTCGGTCGAGGAAGTGAACGAGAAGTTCGACCGCGGCGAGATCAAAGACCGCAAGGGCGAGGGCGGCCAGAAGGACGCGGTGTCGGAGATGATCGTCGACGGCGTGCCGAACTGCTACTACCCGATCCTGACCTCGCTCCAGCAGCCCTTCAGCGCGGGCAGCCGCCGCGAGTGGATCGAGGGGCAGCTCTGCGCCTTCGGCTTCTACGAGCTGCCGAACGGATATGTCGAGCAATCCGCGGGGGCGGAGCACGAACACTTCGTCTATCTCCTGGAGGGTGGCCTGAAGGCGACCGTCGGCAACGAGACGGCCGACGTGGCGCCGGGCGGCATCATCGAGATTCCTAAAGGCGCACGCTACGAGCTCGAGGCCGCGAAGGGCGTGCCGACGCGCCTCGTCCTCGTCCGGTCCACCCCATTCCTGGAGGAGCAGCTCGCACGCGAAGCCATGGCGCTGGCGAGCTAGGCTCACGCGCTTGGCGCCGCTTTCCCGATCCCACGCATCCCGAATGACGAGAACATCATGAACAAAGCCGTAAAGCCAGTCGGGTCCCAGGAGATGGCCTGGAACTTCAAGCTCATCGCCCACCACGAGCTCGGAGGCTTCGGGGGCATGGGCGAGGGCATGTCGATCCAGCTCACCAAGGACGGCCGCCGCATCATGTGGATGGCCCACGAGAGCGCACCCAAGAACTTCACGGGTGTCGACGTCACGGACCTGAAGAACCCGCGCCTCGTGGTGCAGACCGAGCTGCCCGAGCTCCACCTGCGCTCCAACTCCCTGGAAATCGTCGGCGACATCATGGCGGTCGCCTACCAGACCAAGCAGCCGGGCCAGAAGGGCGCAGGCTTCGAGCTGTTCGACATCTCGGTGCCGGAGAACCCGCGCTCCCTCTCGTTCGTCGACTGCTCCGGGCCCTATTCGCGCGGCGTGCACCAGCTCTGGTTCGTGGATGGCGAATACATCCACATGTCCGCAGGCGCGCCCGACTTCCAGCCGCGCAACCAACTCGACGACCAGATCTACCGGATCTTCGACGTGCGCGACCCGACGAACCCCAAGGAGGCCGGGCGCTGGTGGCTGCCCGGCACCCGCGAGGGCGATGCGGAGCCGCCGCCGGTACGCCACGAGGCGAAGGCGGATTTCGGCTTCCGCGCCCATAACACCAACGTCTATCCGCAGCGGCCGGACCGGGCCTATATCGGCTACATCGACGCGGGCGCGATCGTGCTCGATATCTCCGACAAGGCCAACCCGAAGATGGTGTCGCGCTGGGACAACTCGCCGCCCTATTTCGGCTTCACCCACACGCTGCTGCCGCTCTTCGACCGTGACCTCTACATCGTCACGGACGAGTGCGTGCTCGACGACATGGCCGACTGGCCCAAGCTCGTCTGGGTGCTGGACGCCCGCAACGAGGGGAACCCGGTGCCGATCTCGACGCTGCCGGCGCCGCCGGTCGACGTGTTCGGCCGGCGCGGCGGACGCTTCGGCGCGCACAACGTCCACGAGAACATTCCGCTTCCGACCTCGTGGGTCTCGGACCGGGTGATCGTCGGCACCTTCTTCAATGCGGGCGTGCGCGCCTACGACATCTCGGATCCTTACCAGCCGCGCGAGATCGGCTATTACGTGCCGGCCGCTCCGGCGCTCGCGCCCAAGGGCACGATCCAGCTCAACGACGTGTTCGTCGACGAGCGCGGGATCGTCTACACCATGGACCGGCACGCGGGCGGTCTCTACATCCTCGAGATGGAATTTTAAGCGCGTGGAACAGCTGTTCGGCCATGGCGTCCAGCCCTTCGGGCGCCAGCTCTCCCGCCCCGGCGCCGGCAAGCTGCCGGTGACGGTGATCACGGGCTTTCTCGGGGCGGGCAAGAGCACCCTGATCAGGGCGCTGCTCGCGAGTCCCGAGGGCGCCGGCACGGCGCTCATCGTCAACGAATTCGGCGAGGTCGGCATTGACGATGCGCTCCTGCGCGAGAGCAGCGAGCGTACCATGCTGCTCGGCAACGGCTGCCTGTGCTGCCTGAGCGGGACCGACCTGCAGATGACCCTGCGCGACCTCTTCGCGGAGCGCATGCGCGGCGCGATCCCCGATTTCAGGCGCGTCATCATCGAGACCTCGGGGCTCGCCGATCCGAGCCCGATCCTGCAGACGCTCGCGACCGACCGCACCCTCGATCTCCACTATGCGCTCGAAGGACTCGTCACCGTGGTGGACACCGCGACCGCGCTTGCCACCGCGGAGCACGCGGACGAATGGGCCAAGCAGGTGGCCCTCGCCGACCGGATCGTCCTGACCAAGACCGACCTCGCGCCGCCGGAGGAACGCGATGCGCTGCGCGCACGCCTCGCCGAACTCGCGCCGCTGGCGCCGGTGGAGGAGGCAAAGACAGGCGTCGTCGATCCGGCCTTCGTGCTCGGCGAGGCGGAAGGCTTGGCGGAGGCCGCGCGACGCTCGTCCTTCCTGTGCGAGGCGCCGGCCCCCGCTCCGGCGCATCGGCAGCCCTACAAGACCTTCGTGATCACCATCGACCGGCCGCTGCCGTGGTCGGTCTTCGCACATGCCTTCGACACGCTGGCGAGCCTGCGCGGACCGGATCTCCTGCGGGTGAAGGGGTTCGTCAACGTCGCGGGGCGCCCGGGCCCCGTGGTGGTTCACTTCGTGCAGCACCTCGCGCACCAGCCCGAGGAGCTGAAGGCATGGCCTGGCGAGGACCGCACCACGCGGCTCGTGTTCATCACGCGCAACCTCGCGCGGGAGCGGGTGGAGGCGCTGCTGAGCGCTGTCCTCGCCATGGCCGAAGACGCGCCGGAGGAGGGCGCGGGGGCAGGCGGACCGGAGGCGGGCTCATGAGCGC
>JAFAAP010000280.1 GCA_023426505.1 Pseudomonadota bacterium | reverse complement strand
CATCGCAGGACCGCATGGGTCAGTGGCGGCGGCTCGGCCGGGAGACCTCCTCGGGGCGCTCCTGTTCGCCCTCGCGGTCGACGGTGACCTCGTTCAGGTGGCGCGGGGCCGGCGGGCTGTCTCCGGCCGGCCAACCCTCGCGCTGGCGCGTCCGGTCGCCGTCGGCCTCTTCGGTCTGGTCATGCAAGAGCACCACATTGGTGGGGAACGGCAGGTCAATGCCAGCCTCACCCAGAGCCTTCTTGATTGCCTGGATCACCCGGCCACGGGCGTGCACCACGTCGGCCTGCTGCGGCTCGGTCCACCAGCGCACCCGAAGGTTGACGCTCGAGCCGGCCAGCTCCCACGGGATCGCCTCCGGCGCGGGGTCGGCCGCCACACCCGGCAGCCCCTCCAGCGCATGCCGGATCACCTCGCAGGCTTTCCCGACATCGTCGCCGTAGCCGATACCGACGTCGTACTCGCTGCGGCGCTGCCCGAAGGCGGTGTTGACGGTCACGGACTCGGTGTAGACGCTGCTGTTGGGAATGATCACCCGCTTGCCGTCGTAGGTCCGGATCAGGGTCGCCCGGGCCTCGATCGACTCCACCGTGCCCTCGTGCTTGCCCACCACGATCTGGTCACCCTGGCGGAAGGGGCGGCGCACGAGCAGCAGCAGGCCGGCGAGCCAGTTCTGGAGGATGTCCTTGAAGGCGAAGCCGATGGCGATCGAGCCGACGCCCAGGGTGGCGAGGACGTCGGCGGGCTTGACCGACGGGAACACGATGGTGGCGACCACCAGCAGACCCAGTGCCATGATCGACCAGCGCGCGAAGCCGGCGAGCAGGGCGGCGAGATCGGGACGGCCGCGATGATGGAAGAAGCGGGATACCCCCGCCCGGGCTGCCCAGGCCAGCCCCATGAAGATCAGGAAGACCGCCAGGGCGATGCCGAGGTTGGGCAGGATCCACCAGAAGCCCCGGATGAAGCCCTCAATCCGATCCAGCGTGATGCTGGCGTCCGTTTCCATGCCATCGCTCCCGGTCGTTCTCCCGCGGTTCAGGCGGAACGTGTCCGGGCCGCACCCGTTCCGGCATCGCCCCCGAACGGGCGGCGGTCCGCGGATCGCAAGGTCGTGAGCGCGGCCTGGCGACAGGTGGCGTCCAGGCGTGGTCCGCAATGGTGGAGACGGCTATGGCTTGCGGACGGAGGTCAGGGTCGGTTCGCGCGCGTCATGGTCGGCCCCCTTGATGACCGCCATGGTCCCGTCTGTCTCCAGGACGACGGCCGCCACGTCGGCGGCATCCGGCACCCCGTTCGAGCGCAGCGCCGCCATGACCTCGTCGCGCGTGATCCGCTGCGACCGCATGGCACCGTCCAGGAACCTGCCCCGGTGCACGAGCAGGGTCGGCTCGCTCTTCACCAAACTCTGGAAGCCCGGCGAGCGCACCGAGAGCCAGGTGATCACGAATTGCAGAAGGACCAGCAACGCCATGGCCAGGACACCCTCGGCCAGGGCGACCGACTGGCTCAGGAGGACGGTCGCGAGGGTGGAGCCGAGCGCGACCGTGACCACGAGGTCGAAGGCGTTCAGCTTGGTCAATGTGCGCTTGCCGGAGATGCGCAGGATCGCCACGAGGGCGACGTAGGCCAGCGTTCCGACGACAACGACACGCCCCAGCCCGGCCCAGGAGTCAAAGAACATGGATGGTGCCCTCCTTGGGGCGGCCCATGGCCGCGATCCTCGCCCGCTCGATCCGCTCCAGCACCGCCTGACGGTCGCATGGGGCAAGCCGGGCCTCCTCGGCCGTCTCGGCGAGCTTGCCGAGCTGCCGTGCCACCGCATCCCGCGCCTCTCCGGGGCGGAGGACCGACGCGAGCTGGCCGAGGACGTCCGCCAGGCGGATCAGCACGGCCGGGATGTCGCGCGCCGCCTGCCGGATGGCGTCGAACGCCGCATCGGTGAGTCCCTGCATGTCCGAGCGCTGGGCGATGACCCGCACCGCCGCGTCGCTGTCGCGCAGCACCGTCGGCTGAAGCGGGCGTCCGAGGATCTCCTCCAGGGCGGCTCCGAGGCGGTCGACCACTGCCACGGCCGTGTACGGATCGTTGATGCCGGGCGACAGGGCCCGCAGGGCGATCTCGACGAGCTGGCGCAGGCCGTGCTCCAGGTCCTGGGCCGGGCTGCGCTCCTCGCCCACCACGAACGCGCTCCTGATGGCGTCCTCCGCACCGGAATCGAGAGGACGTGCGGCATGGACGACCACGTGCTCCCCGCCTTTGAGGATGAAGTGCCCCGCCCGCACCTTCACCTGGAGGATGGCATCATGGCGGCAGGCCACCGACACAAGCCGATCATAGTCGACCACCTGGACGTAGCCGCTCCTCTCCAGGGACACGATGCCGGCCCTTGGCGGCATGACCGGCGGCGCGGCATCGGCGCTCCCGTCCTCCTCCGGGAGCATGCTGCCGATGCGGTCGTGCAACTCGTGCGCCACCCGCGCGACGATGCTGTCGGCGACGATCGCGCGGGCGACCTTGTGCACGTAGAACAGCAACGCAAACAGGCACACCACGGTGAGCGCGCTGGCGATCGTCACGGCGGCATGGGGCACGCCCTCCGCGCCGAGGGTCCCGTCGAGGCTGCGCAGTACCACCAGCACGTACAGGATGGTGCCGAGAAACAGCCCGAGCACGACCTGGATCTGGCGGTCGCCCATGAAGGTCGGGATCAGCCGCGGCCCGAGCTGGTTGGCCGCCAGCGTCAGGATGACGAAGGTGACCGACACCACGAGCGACGTCATCGTCATCAGGCCGGATAGAAGGCTCGCCAGGAGGCCGCGCGCCGTGTCGGCATCGCCGCCGTAGAGCCACCAGAGATCGACGCCGTCCGCCCCCTCGAGCAGGGACGGGGCGGATACGAGAACCCAGTACGCGAGGCCCAGCGCGAGAAGGCTCATGGCCAGGGGCACGATCCAGAGCTGCCCGCGCAGGAGGACAATGGTGTTGCGGATGCGCTCCATGCCCGGTCAACAGCGGATGCCCTGATGGGATCCATCACGGAAGCGCCAGCTCGATGAAGGAGGCGGGGAGCGCGTGCGCTCACCTTTGCTCGTCAGCCACAACCTCGATCAGGGCGGCGTTGAAGGCCTTGAGGACTTCGGTCTGCTCGAGAACGCCGACGATGTGGCACCTGTCCCGCGGATCGGCAACGGGCAGCCGCTCCAGGCCGCACGTGTCGAACGCCCGCAACGCCGCCTCCAACGTATCCGCCGTCGTGAGCGTGCACGCCTCGGCCGCAGCGGTGGCCCCGCCCGGTGGCAAGGGCCGGACCAGCCCGCCGATGGTAAGGCTACGGCCGACGCGCCGGTGCGCCCCCTCGTCGGGGAACAGGCCGCGGGAGGCGAGCTGCAAGTGGAAGAAGCTACGGCCAAGACAGCCCCGCGTCAGCGCGCTGGCAATCGAGACGGTCAGCAAAAGGGCGATGCTCATGCCGTAACCGCCGGTGAGCTCGAAGACCATCACCGTCGTTGAGATCGGGGCGCCGAGCACGGCGGCCGCCACCGCTCCCATGCCGAGGATGGCATACACCGTCGTGCCGGAGGCCAGCTCCGGGACGACACGGGACGCCACCAGGCCGAAGGCCGCGCCTGCGACTGCCCCGAGGTAGAGCGTCGGCGAAAACACGCCGCCCGCCAGGCGACTGCCGAGCGTGACCGCCGTCGCGACGGTCTTGAGAACCAGGAGAGTGAGCAGGAGGCCCAACGGAAGGCTCTGCGTGAGCGCGGCTTCCATGGTGTCGTAGCCGACCCCAAGCACCTCGGGAAAGAAGACGCCGATTGCGCCGACGCACAACCCGCCTAGGGCTGGCTTCAGCCAGAGGGGAATGGCCAGGGAGCGAATGGCCCATTCGGTGCCCATGACCGCGAGCTGGAAACTCACCGCAACGGCCGCGGCGACGATGCCCAGCAGGGCGAAGGCCGGGAACTCCCACGAGGACACGATGCGGTAGTCCGGCATGGCAAAGGCCGGGAACTCGCCGAAGACTGCCCGGCCGATGAGCGCTCCGGCCGTCGAGGCGATGACGATGGGCGGCAGGGCAGCGGCCGAGATGCGGCGCTGGATCACCTCGAGGGCGAAGAGGGCGCCGGCGATGGGTGCGTTGAAGGAGGCGGCGATGGCTGCGGCGACCCCGGTCCCGAGGAGCAGGCGGCCCTGGCGCTCGGGCAGTCGCGCTGCGCGCGCGACCGCCGCCGCTAGTGTCGCGCCGAGATGGACCACCGGTCCCTCGCGCCCGGCGCTGCCGCCGGAGCCGAGCGTTAGCGCGGCGGCGAGTGCTCCCAGGAGACCGGCCCGAAGGCCGAGGCGGCGCAGCCCAAAGGCCTGGGCCTCGATCACGTCGGCGGGCCCTCCGGCCCGGCGGCCGGGCACCAACGTCAGCACAAGCCCGACCAGGAGACCGCCCGCGGCTGGGGCGAGAAGGATGACCGGCCAGGGAATGTCCCTGGCCGCGCTGGCGACGCGCTCGGACATGGTCCCGAGCCAGGGGAGTTGCACAACGTTGATGGCAAGCCGGAAGCCGACGGAAGCGCTGGCGGCGAGGAGGCCGACCAGGAGAGAGGCGGCCCATGTCAGGGGCTGGCGCTCGGCCATGAAGGCCAGAAGGTTCGGCCTGATGAGGCCCGACAGGAGGTTCAGGACACGGCCTGCAAGCTGCTTGGCGGGGACGAGTCTCATGGCCCAGTCGGATGGTGGTACGGATGCGTACCCCGATCACCCGGCGCTTGGGGATGCGGACCTGGGCTGAGGCACCGCTCGCCGCCTACGCCGATGAAGCCAAGGTTCGCGGTCCGGAATGAGGTGCCGACCGGACGCGTCGACCCTGGAGGCTGGAGGGCCGTGCCCTCGCTGATCCCGGATATGGCCATGAACCCTCACGCGGTTGCCTATGAGACTGGGAACTATGCGCGTCAACGTTGCCGTGCCATGAGCAGTTTCCAGCCCGGAGACCACGTGGGCTGGGGAACCTGCGCCAGCCGGGTTCGCGGTTGAAGTCGAAGAGGCGTAGATTGGGCCGACACCGCCGAGAGCCGGGGTTCTACATGCAGAGCCATCTGGCCGCGATCATGGTAGCCGACATCGTCGGCTACTCATCGCTGCTGGCGGCAGCCGAGGGGCAAACGGCTGACCGGGTCGCCCACTGCCGGGAGCTGTTCCGCCAGACGGTCGCCACCCTAGGCGGGCGGATCTTCAACACGGCCGGGGATGCGTGGCTGGCGGAGTTCGGCAGCCCGATCCATGTCCTGCGCGGCGCGGCCGAGATCCGCAGTGCCCTTGCCGGAAGTGAGGGCATGGAGGCCGATCCGCTCAGGCTGCGCTTCGGACTTCATCTTGCCGACGTGGTGGTCCAGGGTGATGGCCTGGTCGGCGACGGGGTGAACGTGGCGGCCCGCATCCAGCAGGACGCGGTCGCCGACAGCGTCCGTCAGCGGGGCGTTCTTCGACAGCATCCGGGGCAACTCGCCCTTCGCCTTCGAGGATCTCGGCGAGCGCCACCTCAAGAACCTGTCGGGGCGGATCCGCATCTACCGTCTCCGGGAGGTGATGGCGCGGCACCGATTGCAATCCGCGCCGACGCAATCCGTTGGTCAGTGGATATATCTCGACGGTGGTGCAAGGCATGCCCTCAAGGGGCTTGAGGATGCGTCTCTGCTGCTCACCATTCTGTTCGAGGCCCGTTAGGCGGCTTAGATCTCCGGTTCAGACAGACCCATCAGCAGTTGGATGATCATTGATCGCTTTGACGCCTTTCATGGTCGCTTTCGCCGGCAAGGCGCGATTTAGGATTTCAAGGGTGACGCCTTCGGTGCTTGCGTTATATATCCAGCGGAGGAACTGCTCCAGTAGATCACGGTTTTCCCGTTCGAGCAGTTCGTTGCGCGCTTTAAGTTTTGTGTTTTGCTCGATTTGATAGGCAAGGGCGAGGTCACCATGTCGTGTGACCTTGTCCGTGATCTTCCGAACCTTCCGGTTCTTTCGCGCCCGTCTTTTTGCATCATCAAAGGCGTCCACGATCCGGGGGTGTCGTTCTTGGATTGCTGCTTTTGTGATGCTACCGCCACGTGCAGTCGAAAAAACCGTCAGGAACGCTTCCCATGTAATCTTGTCGGTCCAGTCGGTCAGAATCTTGACCGCCAGCTTTGTATCATCATCGGTAAGGTGTTTCGACATTGCTGGATGTTACTCGAAGTCGAACATGCTTTTCATATCCAGTTGCGCAAGCTCATCGTCCTCGCCGAATTTCGGGAGCGAGCCGGGAGCCTGCTCAGGATGCCGAGCGGCCGCGTCGTCCATAACGATACCCGTTTTGGTCTGGTCATTGGCGGGTGGTGGTAGAGAGATGATGGTACCGGCTAGCGTATCCTCGTTGGTCATTAATCTCAGAGCCACGATCCAACGTTCGAGCTTATACTCGTGGATGCGTAACCAGCGCTCGACCCCTGGCTCGTCCTCCTCGAGGGCTTTCAGGCAGCTCCTGACGGCGTTGTTGTGGACTTCGATCTGGAACTTGGCTTCTTGAATCATGCGCTCATCATGCGCGACGAGCAGGTTCTCGCCGCAATCGATGCAATTCTTATCCTTGGGGCATGGTGTCAGAGCGAAGTTGTGACGGCAGAGACCATATCGGGTAACGTGAAGGGCGCCCAGCTCGAGGCGAAGAGCTTCCTTGTAGGTAATTACTTCCTTCAAGGACCGTTCGGCGGCTTTCTGGTCGAGGGTTCCAGCCACATTGATGTCGACGCCGGATTGCTCCTCCATGAGTTGCCAAGCCTCAATGAAGACCTCCTGTGGGACATGGTCGTATGCCTGGTTCTGGCTGATGCTCTTGCGGCCGGACCAGAATGCAATGAGGGCCTGGCCAACATATTTGCCTTGAGCGAGCGTATTCAAAAGATGCCGAAATTGATGGGTCGTGACCGCCCACGGCTTTTGGGTTTTCGGATCAATGAGGCCATTTCGGGAGAAGATGGTCGGGCCGGGTTTGCCGTCCGATGTTTGACCACTGAGAGCGGTAATGATGCTGTTGTAGTTGACCCAAAAGGGGACATTCCAGAGTGTCGCCTCATTGGCGCTCTGGATGTTCATTGGCAGGCAAAACAGAGCGTCGGAGTACTTGAGATCAATCTCAGGATCGACGATCGGGAACCGTGGCTGAATCCGCTTGAGAACAAACGCTTCCAAGCTCTCGAAGGAGTAGAGGTACAGTCGTCCCATTTCCTTCGTAACCCCGCGTTCAGGGTCTTTCGTTGTGCCAACCTCCGTCAATGCATCAGTTGTGATGTATCGGATTGACTTGGGTCGTTGCAGCGCCTCCGGCTTTAGCCCGATCAGGGAAAGCGCCTCGGGCAGAGTCAGCGGCTCGCTCCGCCGATGGGCCAGATTGGCTGGGAAGTAGAGCTCCTGAGGATGCTCCCGATACCAGTTGACGGCATCCTGGTGGATTGCAGGAACAGGTCCTATGAAATCGTCCAGAAACCGGCGGACAAAGGTGCGGATGCTGTCTTGGGAATAGACAGGTGTTTCGTAGTGCCAGTTTTCGGCTCTGTCGTACGTGATACGTTTGACGCCACGGTCAGGATCCGTTGTCGTCCCAACCCTTCTGAGCTTGCTGCCGCGCAGTCCGCTGATTGAATTTAACGATTTGGCGTTGTCACTGTAGGAATGAAGAATTTCAATGATTTCAGGCTCGGTGAGTGGCAGGCCGTCTAAGTGTACCAAACGTTCGGGCATCCAGAGACGGTCGGGATGCAATTCAAACCACGCCCGAGCCATCCTGTTGTTCGGCCCTTGACGGATATTAGTCGCGAAGACGCGTCTTTTCGCGGTCTCGACGACGCTATCATAACCGTATAGCGACAAGTGTCCGACGGTTTGAATGCGTGCTTTCGGCTGCTGTACTTGGCGGTCTGGAGCGTCGGTTGTGCCAACCTTCTCCAAAGATCTTTCCATCGAGCGAGCTAGCCGAAAGTGAGGGTTATCCAGCGGGTCCCAGCCCAGAATGTCAGCGACGTCCAGGAACGTAAGTGGCTGGCCTCGCAAGTGTTCGGTGCCTGGAGGCAAGTAGAGTTGATCCGGGTACTCCTGATACCATCTGGCGGCCGTGCGGGCGGTTTGCCCGAGTCTGAGCAACCGGCCAACGGCGTCGACGGCAATCTGCTCCCATCCTTCAGTCACCGCAAACTTAGTGAGCGGGGTGCCGCCTTTCATCGGTCGCCAGCGTAAGCCTAGGCGCTCGCGACGTTTCTTCTCGTCGTAGACATAGGTGAGACAGTCAGCTGGAAGTGTGACGATCTCTCCCTGACGTTGCGGCGCAAATAAGGCTAGTGCGGCCCATGAGGTGAAGACACTGGTGTACTCTCGGTATGTGTCGATCGGTCTATTGAACAGAGAGGCAAGATCCAGGACTGCTCTGGGGTGCGGCAGCTTTGAGGCATTCTTCTCGGCCTCAGCCCTTTGGTTGTCAACGATAGCGTTACCTCTCAGAACGCCCATGTTGCGCCATTTGTAAGGTGTCTCATATGAGATGGGGTAGGCCGTCAGGACGCGCGCGCTGAGAATTGGGTTGACGATGTCTCGGATATGATTGCTGACAGCGTACCATTTCGATGGGGCGAACTGTTCGATGTATGGTCCCAATCGATCGAGTAGATATTGGTCGATTAGGGTCATGTCTGGCTCGCGCTGATTGTCGGAAAGCGCTTGGAAGAGGATCCGCACGGCCTGCAAGACTTTTCCAGGCTCTGTACCCGCGTTGCACCGAACACGCTCTGCGAGGACTGCACGTGCTTGGTCAAAGAAGGGATGAGGGAATGGTGTGGCGGCCTTGGCAACGGTGTTGAATGTTGCGGAGTCTGGGGTGGTCTTGCCCCGGGCAGGGTCGAAGTGCCAGATCATGTCGGACCAGGACGGTCCTTTGACATCATGCAGAAACCACGCGTGTTTTTTGTTGTGCTGGATGAACGCCAGCATGTTCTGGCGAGCCACTCTAAGAGCGGCGTCATACCAGTCGGCGTTGGAACCGAGAGTCGCTTGATCGGGTCGACGTGCTTTCGGGACGAAGGGAGTGATCATGGAAGTCATGTATTCATCTCGCTCAGTTCGCGGCGCTTCGCCTCGCAGGCGGATTTGATCAGTTGCAGGCCGGCAAGTTGGTCTTTACCAATTTGGATGATCCGTGCCTCGGTCTCTTTTGCGATGTCGCGATTGATTTCCTCCTCCAGTTGATGCCATGGTGCATCGAGAAGCGGTTCGAGAAAAAAGCAGGTGAGACAGGCGCGAGGAGCATCCAAAAAGCATTCTGCGGACGATCCGCAGGCTCCGATCTTCTGGCCCGAGAGGCGCTCGAAATCTCGGATCAACTTTTTGACATCGTTGCTTTGCATTGCCTCGTCGAAATTGTTGATGATCCGCCCACTAAAGATGTCAGCGAAGAAGTCCATTTCTGCACCGATTGCGTCCTCGATTGGAGCCTGCAGCATTGCCATTGCTGCTCTGTAGTTGGCGACGGAATGTGTGGTCCGATGCGTGAGTAGCCGCGCCACTTGCGCGTCTGAGGCGCCGTGCGCGATAGCCCGGGTGCCCAAGGTGTAGCGGAAGCGATATGGTGTGATATGGATAGGTCTACCGGTCCGAGTTGAGTAGGTATTCAGCTTGGAGAAGACTTTTTTCAGTTTGTAAGTAACCGTTTTCCCAACGCCATAGAACAGTGGGTCTGACGGAGCGACTTCGCTCTTCAGGCCTCTATAACGGATCAGCACATCGGCTAGGACTGACGGCGCGCGCCGAGCCCATCTCTCAGTCGTAGGGGCTCTGGTGCCTTTGGCCAATGGGATCATCAGCATGACTTCGCGACCTTTGCCGGCAGGCCCGTCTTGGATAAGAACGTCGGCAAAAGTCATGCGTGCCAACTGGATCGGTCGCATACCGGTTGCAATAAGCGTCCAGGTGAATGCGTAGTCCAGGAAGCTTATGTCACCTCGTGAGTAGGCTTGGTTTAGAGCAGTTTGGATGTTCTTCAGGGTGCCGTCTGGGATGTGGTGGACTTTTGAGAGGGTGGCGTAGTCTCCGGGTGTTGAAGCCCACAAAACGGGATTCGGGCGTTGGAGCGCCAGGGTCCCATTGGAGACCACGCCATGACGGACTCTA
>JAFAAP010000298.1 GCA_023426505.1 Pseudomonadota bacterium | reverse complement strand
CCGCCGGGCGGCGGCGGCCGGCGGGGCGGCCCACCGCTCCACCATCTCTGACGCAGGTCCCTGGCGCCGATGCTTCGCTATATCGGACGACGTATTCTGATTGCCATCCCGACACTGATCATCGTGTCGGTGCTCGTCTTCGCCCTGCAGAAGCTTCTGCCCGGCGACCCTGTCCTGACCATGGCGGGCGAGGAGCGCGATCCACAGGTGCTCGAGTACCTGAGGGAGCGCTACCGTCTCAACGATCCGATCCCGGTCCAGTATTTCGTCTGGATCACGGAAGCCATGCGGGGGAATCTGGGCATCTCGCTGCGCACGGATATTCCGGTTCTCGACCTCATCCTCAGCAAGCTTCCGGTGACCATCGAGCTCGCTATCATGGCGATGATCGTCGCTCTCGCCATCGGCATCCCGGCAGGCATCATTTCGGCGGTCCGCAAGGGCACCACCGTCGACTACGCGGCGAACGTGATTGCACTTTCCGGTCTGTCGATCCCGAATTTCTGGCTCGGGATCATGCTCATCATGTTGGTCTCCGTGCGCTGGCAGCTCCTTCCGGCTTCCGGCTTCGTGCCTCCGACCGAAGACCTGTGGCTCAACATCAAGACCATGCTGATGCCCGCCTTCGTTCTCGGCACCGGGCTGGCCGCCAGCCTGATGCGGCATACCCGCAGCGCCATGCTGGGGGTTCTGCGGTCCGACTACATCCGCACCGCTCGGGCCAAGGGCCTCCTCTCGCGCAAGGTCATCCTGAAGCATGCTCTTCGGAATGCGCTGATGCCGATCGTGACCCTTTCGACCCTCCTTTTCGGCGAGCTTCTGGCTGGCGCCGTGCTCACCGAGCAGATCTTCACCATTCCGGGCTTCGGGAAGCTGATAGTCGATGCGGTCTTCAACCGCGACTATGCCGTGGTGCAGGGTGTCGTCCTGTGCACGGCCGTCGGCTTCATCTTCATGAATCTTCTCGCCGACGTCCTCTACGTCGTCGTCAACCCACGCCTGAGGCATTCCGCATGACCGCCGCCGTCGCCGTCGCCGACGAGGTCGCGCTGCCGAAGAAGCGCAGCCGCGTCCTCTCCAAGTTCCTGAAGAACAAGAGCGCCGTAGTCGGGGCCGTGATCGTCCTGTTCTTCGTCCTCGCCGCCCTCGTCGGCCCCTACCTTGCGCCGTACGATCCAATCAAGCCGAGCTTCACCAGCATCCGGAAAGCGCCTTCCGCCATGTTCTGGTTCGGAACTGACGAGCTGGGGCGAGACATGTTCTCCCGCATGCTCTGGGGCGCCCGGGCCTCCATCATGGCGGGCGTCGTCTCGGTGGCCATCGCCATCCTTCTCGGCGTGCCGTTCGGCCTGGTGTCAGGCTATTTCGGCGGTTGGGTCGATGCCGTCATCTCGCGCGCCACCGACGCCATGCTGGCGATCCCGTTCCTGATCTTCGCCATCGCGCTCGCAGCCTTTCTCGGCCCCAGTCTCACCAATGCGATGATCGCCATCGGTCTCTCGGCCATGCCGATCTTCATACGCCTCACGCGCGGGCAGGTTCTCAGCGTCAAGGCGGAGGACTACGTGGAAGGCGCTCGAGCCATCGGCCTGCCCGATTTCTGGATTCTCCTGCGCTACGTTCTTCCGAACGTGCTGCCTCCCATTCTGGTGCAGGGCACCCTTACGATCGCGACCGCCATCATCGCCGAGGCGAGCCTATCCTTCCTGGGTCTCGGCCAGCAGCCCCCGAACCCTTCCTGGGGCTCCATGCTCAACACAGCCAAGAATTTCATGGATCAGGCACCCTGGATGTCTGTCTTCCCCGGCGGCGCGATCTTTCTCATCGTGCTCGGCTTCAACCTCCTCGGCGACGGACTGCGCGACGCGCTCGATCCCCGCGAACAATAAGAACCTCAACCTCGGACGAAACGCATGTTCACCACACGGCCTGAAATCCTCGGCACCTTCGGTATCGTCACCTCAACCCACTGGCTCGCCTCGGCCGCCGGCATGGCAATGCTCGAGAGAGGCGGAAACGCCTTCGACGCTGCCGTCGCGACCGGATTCGTACTCCAAGTGGTCGAGCCGCATCTCGTCGGTCCATCAGGCGAGGTTCCTGCGGTCTTCTACTCCTCAAAGACCGGCAAGGTGGAGGTTCTCTGCGGCCAGGGCACGGCCCCGAAGGGCGCCACGATCGAGCACTACCGGAGCGAGGGCCTGTCTCTGATCCCCGGCAACGGCCTGCTCGCCACGGTGATCCCCGGCGCCTTCGATGCCTGGATGCTGCTGTTGCGCGATCACGGCACCATGTCCCTGAGGGACGTGCTGGAGCCCGCGATCTACTATGCCGAGCAGGGCCACCCTCTCCTGCCCCGTGTGGCCAACACCATCAAGGACCTGAAGACCTTCTTCGAGACGGAGTGGGTCACCTCGGCTGCCGTGTATCTGCCCGGAGGCGAAGCGCCCAAGCCGCGCCAGCTCTTCCGCAACCCGCAGCTTGCCGAAACATGGAAGCGCATCATCCGCGAGTCCGAGGCCAAGGGCGGTAACAGAGAGGCCCAGATCGAGGCCGCCCGCAACGCCTTCTACAAGGGGTTCGTGGCCGAGGCGATCGACGCCTTCGTGCGCAAGACCGAAGCCATGGACCAGAGCGGCGCCCGCCACCGCGGCGTACTCACTGGCGATGACATGGCGGCATGGTCGGCGAGCTACGATGCTCCGCAGACATACGAGTACCATAACTTCCGCGTGAACAAGATCAGGCCTTGGGGCCAGGGTCCGGTCTTCCTCCAGACCCTCGCCCTTCTCAAAGGCTTCGACCTCGCTGCCATGGGGCCGACGAGCGCGGAATTCATCCACACGGTCACCGAGGCGATGAAGCTCGCCTTCGCCGACCGCGAGGCTTATTACGGTGATCCGGATTTCGTGAAGGTGCCGATCGAGACCCTGCTTTCGGACGCCTACAACGATGAACGCCGTAAGCTCATCGCCGATCAGGCCTCCCTTGAGCTGCGCCCCGGCCGCGTCGAAGGCTACGAGCTTCAAGTCGAGCGCGCTATGAAGGCCCTGCGCGAATTCTCGACGACCGATCGCAAGGTGTCTGGCGGCGAACCCACCCTCGCCTCCATGCGTTCCGCGCGGCGCGGCGACACCGTCCATATCGACGTGGTTGACCGGCACGGCAACATGATCGCCGCGATGCCGTCCGGTGGCTGGCTGCAATCCTCGCCGGTCATTCCGGAACTCGGCTTCATGCTCAATTCGCGCGCCCAGATGTTCTGGCTCGAGCCCGGCCTTCCGGCGAGCCTCGAGCCCGGCAAGCGCCCGCGCACCACGCTCACTCCCACCCTCGCGGAGAAGGACGGAGAGCCCTACATGGTGTTCGGCTCGCCGGGCGGCGACCAGCAGGAGCAGTGGCAGCTTCTCCTCTTCCTGCGCCACGTCCATCATGGCCTCAACCTTCAGGAGGCCATCGATCTCCCGATGTCGCACACGGCGCATTTCCCGTCATCGTTCTATCCGCGCGAGCAGAAGCCCGGCCACCTCATGGCAGAGGAGACCTTCGGCGAGGAGGTGCTGAACGATCTGCGCTCGCGCGGACATGATGTGGAGGTCGCGCCGGCCTGGACGGTCGGGCGCCTCGTCGCCGCCAGCCGCGACAAGGACGGCCTTCTGCACGGCGCCGCCACGCCGCGTCTCATGCAGGCCTATGCAGTCGGCCGATAATGAGATGACATCATGACCTGGTCGATCATCGCCAAGGACACGGAGACCGGCGCCTTCGGCGTTGCCGTCACCACCAAGTTCTTTGCCGTAGGGGCTCTCTGCCCCTACGGTTCGGCAAAGATCGGTGCCCTCGCAACGCAGGCTCTCGTCAATCCGCTCTATGGCTATGACGGCCTCAAGCTTCTTGCGGAAGGACGCAGCGCCGAGGAAATCGTCACGGTCCTCACAGCGGGCGACCCGGGCAAGGATCAGCGCCAGCTCCACGTCATCGACCGCGAGGGCCGCACCGCGGCCCATACCGGGCAGAACTGCGTCGACTGGTGCGGGCACCTGACCGATGAAGGCGTCTCTGTAGCTGGAAACATGCTTGCGGGCCCGACCGTCATCGAGGCGACGCTCGACACGTTCAAGCGTCGAACGGACCTTGCTTTCGCCGATCGCCTGATGGCGTCACTCGATGCCGGCCAGGCCGAAGGTGGCGACAAGCGCGGCAAGCAGTCCGCCGCCATCAAGATTTGGCGCACCGAGCCTTATCCGGTTCTCGATCTGCGGGTCGACGATCATCCCGAGCCGCTGCAGGAGCTGCGACGCTTGTACGGTGTCGCGCATGAGCGCTTCCTGGCCTTCATGGAAGCCATGGCGACGCGGGCCAATCCGGGCGGCATCACCGACCGGAGCTGGATCGACCAACGTGCGCGGGAGATCCAGGAGAAGGCGCAGTCGATCGGCTCGATCTCCGTGTAGAGCCAGTTTTGATTTCCCTTCCCGCACGCGGGGAGGCACTTCCATTCTGAACGGCCCATCTGCGGCCGCGTGATGGTGCCCATGTTTGGTATTCCTCTTCTCGATCTCGCCTGGCTCGTCGCGTCGCTCTTGGTGGCGGGAGCCATCACGGGCATCCTGGCCGGCGTCTTCGGCGTCGGCGGCGGCGCGCTGGCCGTGCCTGTCCTCTACGAGCTCTTTCGCATAGTCGGGGTGCCGGAGGAGGTGCGCATGCCCCTCTGCGTCGGCACCTCGCTCGCGATCATCATCCCGACATCGATCCGGTCGTTCAACGCCCACCGCCCCCCGGGCGCGGGGGGCCGGTCGGTGCTGG
>JAFAAP010000226.1 GCA_023426505.1 Pseudomonadota bacterium | reverse complement strand
AGCCCTCTTCCCCTCGACGGTCCCGCACGGAAGCACCAGACGGTTGCCCTTTCGACGCGGAGCTTGGTTGGTGAAGGTGACAGACCGATAGCGGGACGTCTTCCAAGGATATCTGGCCCCAACCACTACCTTTGCATCACCTTGCTCGGCGAGCTTCATGCGTTTTTGGCGGGTGGACTCGACAGCCTCGAGGAACTCGACGATGGTTTGCTGCACCGACTGGCTGTGCAGGCCGGCAAACTTGCCTTTGGCCCACTTCTCAAGTTTGCCCTTGGTGGGCCAACCCCAACTTCTTCGCCGGATATAGGCATGCAGCGTCACAAGCCGCGCCCAGAGACGCGCGGCCTCCCGGCGGACCGCTCCATGGATCTTCCATTGGAACGCCAACGGTGGAGTGAACGCAATCTCGATCATGCGGTGCCGCATAGAACATAAGTGGAACGTCAAGTGTGCCTATGCAAGGACTTTATGCCGCTTCGCGGCGGCGCCATCTATCCTCGGCCTAAAGGCCGAGGCCTTTCGCGCACTTACAGGTAAGCGGGTCAGGTACCCGCCGGACTAGCATCAGGAGGCTTGTGATGGATCGCCGCTCCGCCCAAGCCCGGCATGAGGCGTCCCTCATGGAATGCCTTGCCCGTCTCGCATCGGGCATGATTAATTTGGCACCAAGCACCGCCGGAGCATGATGGTTTATGAATCCCATTGAGATCGCAAGCGACCTGATCCGGTTTAAGACTGTCAACCCACCGGGTGACGAGCAGGCTGCTGCTCTGTATGTGGCCGAATTCCTGGAGAAGCACGGCTTCTCGATTGAGCGGCATGACTTCGCACCAGGGCGCAGTAGCCTGATTGCCACTCTTGCCGGAACGGACGCGGACTTGGCGCCTCTCGTGTTCACCGGACACCTGGATACCGTTCCCTTGGGCGCGGCATCATGGTCCTTCGATCCTTACGGAGAAATCCGTGGCGATCGGCTGTACGGACGGGGATCCTCGGACATGAAGGCTGCCGTGGCCGCGATGTTGGTCGCTGCGGCCACGGCCGGCGCCAGACATCCACTCAAACGGGGTTTGTCGCTCGTCATCACCGCGGCGGAGGAGACTGGCTCGGCTGGAGCAAGACACTTAGCAGGGCTTGGCGCCTTAGGAGGTGCAAGCGGTCTCCTCGTTGGAGAGCCGACGAGCAACAGGCTTGCCATAGCGCATAAGGGGGCGTTGCACCTGCGCTACCGGACAAGAGGGACAACGGCACATGGCTCCATGCCCCATCTCGGCGTCAATGCTGTAACCAAGGCCATAACAGCGGTTACGGCCCTCGAAGGCCACGATCTCTTTGCCCAGCCTCCGCACGGACTGCTCGGAAGGCCGACCGCAACCGTGACCAGCATCCATGGCGGGGAGAATGTGAACTCAGTGCCAGATGCCTGCACGTTTACGCTGGATGTTCGCACCCTGCCGGGCATGGATCATGAAAGCACGAGAGCCGACCTCCAGCGGGTGCTCGGCGCCGACGTCGAACTCGATGCGTGCCTTGCCGATATGCCGGCCGTCGGAACGGACCCCGGTGATCCATTCGTGCGCTGCGTCGCCGACATCCTGCTGTCCTGCAACAGCGGATCAAATGCCGAACCAATCGGCGTCTCCTACTTCACGGATGCGTCCATCCTGCAGCCGGCCTACGACGGATGTCCAACGGTCATCTTAGGGCCGGGTGAGGCGAGCCAAGCGCACCAAACCGACGAGTACTGCCTTATCCCGAACATCGGGATGGCGACTGAGATTTACGCGCAGGTGGTGCGCGAGTGGTGTGGGACATAACGGTGGGCGAGAACGCGCACAATCGCGCCTGGTTGGTCGGGGCCCAAGGAACCCGGCCTGACTCACCCCGCGAAGAAGGCGCGCTTCGGGTTGTCCACCATGAGCGTCCGGAGCTGTTCATCGGTGACACCATGCCGCTTCAGCCGGGGCAGAAAGTGCCGCTGGACATAGGCGTAGCCGAAACCGCCATAACGGGTCAGCATCATCTTCAAAAAAACGTCCTGCGAGAGCAGGAGGTTACCCAAGAAGCCGGCATCGATCAGCCGTTTAATCGCACGCGCGTTGTCCTCATCCGACGGGCATTGAACCTGCTGGTCGGCATACCAGTAGTCCATCCCGATCATGTCGTACTCAAGGAAGGCTCCCCGCGCAGCCAGGCTTGTCTGATAGTCGATGTCCTCGCCTGACGGGTTCATGTGACAAAGCAATGTCTGGCGGGGATCGCCGCCTTCCTCTTCAATGGTGTCGAGCACCCGGTGCGCATGCCGGTACCAGGCCGGCAGGTGAACCATCAGCGGAAGCTGCGTCCGATGCTGGGCTCGTGCGGCCCCGCGCAATGACTTTTCCTCCTCAGGAGTGAAATCGCCTGAAACGCCGATCTCCCCGATGAGGCCTATCCGAACTCCGGTCCCGTCCACACCTTCGTGGGCCTCGCGCACGATCTCGTCGGCGACATCGTTCGCGCTCATTCCTTTGAGTTCCGGCGGATGGGAGGTCTGAAGGTAGTATCCGGCGCCCATGATCACATTCAATCCTGTCGCCCGGGCGATGCGCACGAGCGCCTCGGGATTGCGCCCGATTCCTCGACAGGTGGGGTCGACCACCGTACGCCCCCCCAAGTCAGCCACTGGCTTCAGTTCGGCGATGGCCAACTCTTCGTCATCAAGAGCACAGTTATGAAGATTGACAAACGGATCCATCCTGAGTTCGCCCAGGATCGCGGGGTGAACGGGCTCCGTTCCAAGGTACTGCCGCTCTGGCTCGACGGGTTTGTTCCACCAGCAGCGGCAGTCGTTTAACAGGTGCTCGTGGATCAGCGTTACTCCGAGGTCGTCGGCGTCAATCGGACCGAGCACTGTCATGACTTTCCCAGACCTCACATGCGTGGGCGCGAGTTCGGCAGACATAGAGCTCTCCGTCATGATGGAAGCCGCCGTGTTCCAAGGCGTGTAAAGATGCGGGTGTTCAGCCAGATGGCGATCAAGATGATGGCCCCGGTCACGATCTGGGTGAAGAACGGTGAAATATGAGCCAGGATAAGCCCATTGCCGATCACCGCGATCGTCAGGGCTCCGAGCGTCGTGCCGAGGATCGTGCCCCGGCCACCCATCAAGGAGGTGCCTCCAAGGACCACGGCGGCGATGACATCAAGCTCAAAGCCCACGGCAGCATTGGATGAGCCTGAGCTCAGGCGGGCCGCAATGATGATACCCGCCAGGGCAGCAGCAAGGCCGGTCAGGACGTAGACGGATGCAACAACCTTCTGTGCCGGCATGCCAACGCGCCGCGCGGCTTCCGCGTTGGCGCCCACAGCAATCACCTGCCGTCCGTAGCGGGTCCGGCTGAGCACGATGCCGCCGATCACGACAACCAGGGCGGCAATAAAGGCCGGCATGGGAATGCCGAGGAACCAGCCCCGCCCGATCTGCGTAAACCAGCCCTCGGACGCGATCGGGATCGAGAACCCCTGGGTCATCAGGAGCGCGATACCGCGCAAGGCGGACAACCCTGCCAGGGTCACGATAAAGGACGGAATCCGCTGATAGGCAACAAACCATCCCTGGAAGAGGCCGACAAGCGCGCCCACCAGCAACATCCCGATCACGGCAATCGGCCAGGGCAGTCCCGCCTGAAGGGCGATCGCAACCAGAGCATTCACGAGTGCGACCGTCGATCCGACCGAAAGATCAATGCCACCGGTCGTGATCACAAACGTCATCGCGACAGCCACGATCAGCATTGGCGCAGCCTGCCGGACCAGGTTGAGAAGGTTGCCCGTGGTGAGGAATGCATCAGTCATTAGGCCGAAGAAGACGCAGCAAGCCACGAAAAAAGCGGCGATCGAAAGCACCTGAGCATTGGCCGCCAGGAAGTCAGCCCTGCGCGATCCCTGCGGCCGGGTCGAATAGGTCGTCATGCGGCATGTCCCTCGCCCACGATGAGGCGGACCAGATCCTCGAGATTGGTTTCGCCAATGCGACGCTCAGCAACCTTGAGGCCCTCATACATTACGGCAATGCGGTCACAGACGCGAAACAGGTCCTGCAGCCGGTGGGTGATGAGCACCACGGCGACGCCGCTGGCCTTCACACGGTTGATGAGCGCCAGCACCGCTTCGACCTCAGCAACGGCCAACGCCGATGTGGGCTCGTCCATGATGAGCACACGGGGGCTGAAGGATGCCGCCCGGGCGATTGCGATCGACTGGCGCTGCCCTCCCGAGAGTTTTTCCACATTGGCCGACAGGTTGGGAATCCGGATGCCGAGGCTGTCCAGCATGTGGCGTGCCTCACGGCGCATCGTTGCCTGGTCGAGAAATCCGTTTCGGGTGATCTCCCGGCCAAGAAAGAGATTGCCGGTCACGTCGATGGTGTCGCACAGGCTCAGGTCCTGATAGACCATCTCAATCCCACACGCTCGCGCATCGGCTGGTCCAGAAAACTGCGCCAGCTGCCCGTCGATCGAAATCGTTCCTGCATCTGCAATGTACGTTCCGGCGAGCACCTTCGTGAGCGTTGACTTTCCAGCTGCATTATCTCCAACGAGCCCAAGGCATTCCCCGGGAAAGAGATCCAGATCGACGCCACGGAGCGCCTCGATGGAACCGAACACTTTGCGAATCCCGCGCAACGACACCCGCGGGGCTGTCGCTGCGCCTGAGGGCGGGGTCAGTGCGGAGGCGGCAGAAGCCGCCTCCGAACGCGTTCTCGTGCTCATTTGAAAACCGAACGATACGGGTCAACGTTGGCTTTGGTGACGATGGTCACGGGGACCGCGATGGTCTTGTCCACGGTTTCGCCCTTGTTGATCTTCACCAGGGCATCAACGGCTGCCGCTCCCATGCCAGCAGGATCCTGCTGGACCACGCCGACAACGAAGCCCTCGTCGATGCCCTTGATGGCCTGCGCCGTGAGATCCCATCCGACAATCTTGACCTTGTCCTTGCGGCCTTGGCTCTCGACGGCCGCAATGGCCCCGAGGAGCGCCGGTTCACCGGTGGCATAGATTGCATTCAGGTCCGGATTGCCGGTCATCAGGTTCTCCGCCGCAGAAAGTGCGTTGTCCTGGATGTTTCGGCCGTCCACCACGCCGGCGACAGTGATCTTGTTGTTGCCCTTGATGGTGTCCTCAAAGCCCTTCTGGCGAATGTTCTGGATGAAGGAGTTCAGCGCGCCGACGATCCCGAGCTTCGCCTTTCCGCCAAGGTCGGAGTCGACGTACTTGATGAAGTGCTCTGCAATCATCTTGCCGGCGAGCGCGTTGTCGACGCCAACCTGCGCTTTCTGGGGGCCTTCCGGCAGGATCGCGTCGACTGCCACGACCGGAATGCCGGCAGCGGCGGCAGCCTTCACGGCCGGCATGATGCCATTGACGTCGATCGCCACGACAATCAAGCCATTCACCTTCTGCTGGGTGTAGGTCTCGATCGCGTTGTTCTGGGCTGCCGGATCGTTGTTGGCGTTGAAAATCACGAGCTTGGCGCCGGCTTTATCAGCGGCCTTCTTCGCGCCGTCATTCATCTGGTTGAAAAACAGGGCCTGCTGATTGATCTGGACTAGGGCAAGGGTGGGTTGTTGGGCCTGGGATCCGCCGGCTGTCACCGCAAGGGCGACGCCTGCAAGGGCGCCGACGAGGGTGCATCGGGTCATTTTCGTCAACATGTACCGTTCTCCTCTTTGTTATGCCCCTTGTGCGGGCTCTCTTCGGAGACGGCGTCGCGAGACCACCGCCTCACGCGTTCAGTGGGTCGGCGCTCGACGGATCAGCGTCGCACTCCCCCCTAATTCTGGACAACGATTGCCTGGCGGCCTGGCCTGACCGGCGCTTCCCGCACGCAGGCTAGCAGGAAGGCCCCTGCGGCAGGCTAATGTTGGTTGCCCGATGGTTGTGGCCCTCGCCACCGGGATCGTCTCGGCGCCTGCCGATCTTCCAGCCATCGGCCCTAGGGGGATTGCGGCATCCCGCTTTGCCCCTGTCACACGGATCACGGCGGGCCGCTCCGAGGCACCACCCGCTCGACGAGCCTTGCCCGGTTTGCTTCCCTGAGGTCTTTGGCCGGCTTCCAGCCGAACCGGCACCTCCCAAGACGTCGACAGGAGGCTCGCCTTCAAGCCAAAGCGAGTCGCTGCAAGCTTGAGGGTTATGATCCTGCGTTCTGAGCTCATGGACCGAGGCAAACTCTTGTTTGACCGATAGCAGGCTGAGGCATTCACCAGCGAATTGACTGCCGGTTCAACCGCGAAGTCAAGGGAGCATCGAGCCTCCTTTACTGGCACCAACGGGCGACAGTCAGTGCAATTGCCTTCGTACAGGCGACAAGGTCCGTGATCGCAACGCGCTCGTTGGGCTGGTGTGATTGAGCCGGATCTCCCGGTCCAAAATTTACCGTCGGGGTGCCGCCAAGACCAGTGGGTAACCCGATATCGCTGTGGGCGCCAAAGCCCGACAATTGAGGCGAAAGGCCCGCCGTCTCGACGGCCCCTCGGAAGGCTTCGACGAACGGGTGCTCGGCCGGGACCTCTGCGCAATCCGCGTCAAGGATCCATTCCACACGAGCCGGATGGGCCTTGAGGTAGGGATCCGCTTGGCACACAGCGGCAATGTGCTCCTCAACCTCCCGCTTCACCTTGCCACCGAGGCCAAACTCGTCCTTTTCGTGCGGCAGGTACTGGACGTCGATGATGATTTCACCGCGTCCGGCCATGGAGGATGGATGCTCGCCTGCAGTGACTTGCGTGATAATCACCTGGTTTGGCAGATCCATCAGAGGATGGTTCTTCTTCGGGTCGAACATCCAGCGCCGGTTGAGGATATCGATCCCGTCCATCACTTGCCGGCACAGTTGGATCGCATCCACGGGTCCTGTGCTGTACCAGCTGGCAGGGGTGAGTTCGGCGTGGCCGCCAATTCCGTCAACGATGATCCGGCCCCACAGGATTCCATGGCATAGCGGGGCGATGCGGTTCGCCGTGGGCTCCGTCATGATCCCCGCATCCGCTCGAAAGCCACGATCGACCATGGCGAGTGAGCCCATGCCCCCGATTTCCTCATCGACCACGGTCGTGAACACCACGTCGCCGGCAAGCTCGACCCCGATTTCCTTCAAGAGCTCTACGGCCATCAGCATGCAGGCCACGCCGCCCTTCATATCGACGGTGCCTCGGCCATAGACGAACCCGTCCTTGACCTCGGCCTTGAACGGATCGGTGGCCCAATGGGCCAGGGCTCCCGGTGGCACCACATCAATGTGGCCGGTGAGCATCAACGACTTCCCGCCACCGGTGCCCTTCAGCGTGCCACCGAGGTTGGGACGTCCCTCGAAGGTGCGGCCTTTGTTGGCGCCTGGCCGCCCCTCGTACTTCTCGTATAGAGCAGGGCCATCAGGATCCCACAGGTCAGTGATAAAACCGATCTTCTCCAGCCGCTCTTTGAGGAACTCCTGACAGAGGCGTTCGCCTGGTCCCGCCTCCTTGGGGTTGGACTTGACGACCGAGTCGAAGCCCACCAACTGGCACAAGGTCGAGACAATGCGGTCAGCATTAGCCTCAACGGCCTCCGAGATGCGTGTTTCCAGTGAAGCCATTGTTATCTCCGTCGATTCGTGAGTCCATCGGCCGCCAGCACAGCCACCAGCAAGGCACCGACGATGCCCACTTGCCACACGCTGTTGATGTTGAGCTGCAAGAGACCGGTCTGAAGCGTTACAAGGAGGAG
>JAFAAP010000198.1 GCA_023426505.1 Pseudomonadota bacterium | reverse complement strand
ACGCAAGCCGTCGCGGCTATACTGCCGCCGGGTGGTCGGGGTCCACATTGCGGTTCCAGATCAGGCTTCAGCACCCTCCTGGAATCATAGCGGCCTCGGCCACTCAACCCTTTTCGGGACGGGCTCTCAGTGTCCCCCGCCTTACAGGCTGTCTTTACGAATACGGATACAGGTGAATCCTTAACCTTCAACATCACTGGCGCGATGCACACGACCGTAAAGGACGGAGTAACCAAGGCAACCGGCCACAACCTCTTAGGGGACCTGTATGACGGCGAGTTGGTGCTCACGACCGGGAACTTCACTTTCAGCTTCGACGCGCAAGGCAATCCGTCTCCGTTGACTGGTCGCGGGCACGAACTCGCTCTCCTTGACCTGCTGATGCCGATCCTTTGAGCCGGGCCAAAAACAGCAAAGGCCCTGGATTGCTCCAGGGCCTAGGCGGCTCTGTGAAACAGACCGCTGATGGACGCTGGAAGCGTCCCCCGGTCCCCTTTCGTAGGGCCACGTCAAGGATCATGCGCCTGTCCTTAGCCGACGTCAATTCACGCAGCAGGATTATGGCCACAGTGGCCCCTCCACCACGTCGGCCTTGTCGAAAAGGGCGTTACGCGAATTACGCGGCCAGCTTTTCACGCGCGCAGGCTTCGGCGGAGGCTCTACCCGCTCGACCTCCATCGACACCGTCACGGTCAGCACCCGTTAGCGATGCTTTCTCTCACCTCGACGGTGTCACTCTTCGGCAAGCGGTCCCGCCCGAGCATCACCTACCGGGGTGGATACACGGGCAAGTTCCTCGCGAATGATCCGAGCCGCCTTCGGGCCAATGCCATCAAGCCTCTCGAGCTGATGTGCGACCGCCCGAAGCTGGTCAATAGTGATGATATTTTCGCGACCCAAGCTGGTCCAAACGGCGAGCGGGAGACAGAGACCTCTGATCGGGCCTCCCCAACGCTCGTGGTAGTGATTGGGCATCGCCGTCTCTCCCAAGGTTGATCTTGTTGGCTTATTGCCTTGGCTGAGCAGTACCGGCCCCATTTTAACATGGGTTAGTTTCGGGATCTCGCATTCCGTCCACGTTGATGGTCGCCTCATGGTCGCAGCCTATGGCTTGGCCGCTTGTCAAAAACCGCCCTCCGCAATGTTCGCGGACAATTCTCACTTGCGCGAGCGGCTCGAGGCTGGCCTGATGGCGTTCCTCATCCTCCGCGAGTTGGTCGAGATGCTTGGCCATCTCGCTTGGCCATCTCAAGGAGATGTTCGCGGGTTTCCTTGAGCGACATCCAACGGGCGACTTCCCGGGCCGTCTGGGCGCGCTTGCGGTATCCGACTGCCCGGGATCGAGATTGCTCCGACACAATGATCCAAGCTGTTTCAGCATGTGGCCGGGAGCCCTCGCCCTTGAGGGCGAGGAGGGATAGGCCTGCTACGGAACAAGCTTGGCAATGTTCCCGGACTGTTCTATGTCTCGGGCATGCTTTGCGCCACGAAGGTCCGCATCGACCCGACGCCCGAGCAGGCCGCGTTCCTCGGCCGGCAGTTCGGCGCGGTGCGCTTCGTGTCCAACAAGGCCTTGGCGGTGAAGAGGCACCGCCACAAGGTTCACGGCCAGAAGCTCTCCGCCAAACACGACCTGAAGAAACTGCTCCCGGTGGCCAAGAAGTCGCGCCGCTACTCATGGCTCGCCGACTACGACGCCATGGCGTTGCAGCAGGCCTGCATCAACCTCGACAAGGCCTTTACCAACTTCTTCGAGGGCCGGGCCAGGTACCCGCAGTTCAAGCGCAAGCATGGCCAGCAGTCCTCCTCCCACTGCTCCGGCAGGATCGCGGTGCTGGAGGACTCGATCCTGCTGCCGAAGATGGACAGGCCGATCCGGGCGATGATCCACCGCCCAGTCTCCGGCACGCTCAAGTCGATCACCGTCACCAGGACGCCCACGGGCAAGCACTTCGCCGCGCTGCTGTTCGAGGATGGGCAGGAAAAGCCCGGGCCGATCAGGACCATCGCCAAGGACACGGTGGTCGGGGTGGACGTGGGATTGATCGATCTGGCGGTGGAGAGCAACGGCAGGCGGACCGCCAATCCCAGGTTCCTGAAGCGGGCGCTGTGCAACCTGCGGCGCAGGCAGAGGGCCTTGGCCCGGAAGAAGAAGGGATCGCGGAACCGGGCCAAGGCCCGGCTCAAGGTCGCCGCGGCGCACGAGCGCCTGGCGAATGCACGACACGACTTCCAGCACAAACTCTCCAAGCGCCTCACCGACGAGAACCAAGCGGTGGCGGTGGAGACGCTGGCGGTCAAGACCATGCTCAAGAACCACAAGCTCTCCCAAGCCATCGCCGACGCAGCGTGGCACAGCCTGATCTTGAAGCTCCGCTACAAGGCGGAGCGGGCTGGCAAGCACCTGGTGCGGATCGACAGGTGGACGGCATCCTCGAAGACCTGCTCGCGCTGCGGGCAGGTCAAGGAGGAACTGGACCTGGGTGAGCGGCGCTGGGCCTGCGAGGGCTGCGGCGCGGAGCATGACCGGGACGAAAACGCGGCGGAGACCATCCGGCGCGTCGGGATCCTGGACTTAAGCGCGGGCGGTTGGCACGTCCCTGTCTGCGCAGGCCTGCGTCAGACGGTCCACGCGACCGCTGCGGCCCGTGAAGCAGAAACTCTCGCGGCGTGAGCCCGGGAAGCCCCGCCGTTCACAGCGGGGAGCCATCACAGCTGAC
>JAFAAP010000106.1 GCA_023426505.1 Pseudomonadota bacterium | reverse complement strand
TCGGGCTGATCCTGGCCGGCTCGATCCTGCGGGCGCGGGGCCTCACCACCCATCTGCTGCCGCTCGCCGCCGGCTTCAAGCAGTCGAAGTTCCGGCCGCAGGGGAGGGAAGGAGCGCTGGAGAAGCTCGAGGGCTTCTGCCGCGTGGTCGAGGAGGCGGTGGCCATCGGCCACAAGGACCTCGACCGGCTGATCCTTGCCCGCGCGCTGATGAGCCGCGTCACCGCCCGGTGCCGCTCCAGCTCGAAGCTGCCGCAGCTGGTGGAGCTGTTTCTGTCGCGCCCGCTGGTGACGGTGCCGCTGGCGGCCAAGCTGCTCAACGTGACGCCCAAGGCCGTGGATCTGATGCTGGCCCAGCTCGGCGGCGCGCTGCCGCGCGAGCTCACCGGCCGTGCCCGCTACCGCGCCTGGGGCATCGTCTGAGCTCCGCAGGGGGAAGGACGGGAACCGGGGGCAGGCGGTTCATCCGCGCGCTGCCCCCGCTCCGTCTGCTTGGGACAGGGAACTCCCAGAACGAGAGCAGCATACGCCTCGCGGCCGTACCGGGACTGTGGCGCAGACGCACATCGCCATCAGGCGTCGTCTGTCACGCCAGCGCAGTGTCTCGTCAGCCGCCCAGGGTCTCTGCGACGATGAGCGGGTTGCGCTCCACCAGGGCCAGCAGCACCCGGGCCGGGCCGGTCGGGGAGCGATGGCCCTGCTCCCAGTTGCGCAGGGTGGCCAGCGACACGCCGATCCGGCGCGCAAACGCCGGCTGCGCCAGACCGGTTCGGCGGCGGATCGCCGCCACGTCGAGCCGGTCCGGCAGGGAGAGGGGGGAGAGCTGGAGAGGAGCCTGACGCAGCGCAGGGGCGCTGGTCGGCTCGGGGTGCGCGAGCGCGTCGCTCAGCCCGCCCAGCAGCCGGTCGTACTCGTCTTCAGATTGCAAGGCGCGTGCCCCTTTGCTTGAGTGCTGCGGTGTGTTGGTGACAGACTCTGTCTCTGACCGGCTCCGTCAGCGGCAGACTGTGTCCGTGACCGACCTGCGTCAGCGGCGGACGCCGCTGCTGACGCAGGCTCCTACCACGAATCCGTCCCATTCCTCAGTCCTGATCCACAGGCTTTCCCGTCAGGAGATCTCATGCACAAGCTGATCATGGTGTGGCTCATGGGAGCCGCTGTCCTCGCGCTGGCGCCGCTCGACACCGGCCGTGCCCGACCGGCCGACGAGCAGGCAGCGGGGGCGGACGCCCGGATCGCTCAGATCCAGGCCATCCTCGACGACGAGGACGAGATACCTGGAGATGACGAGTTCAACGATGAGCAGGACGAGCCGGACAGCCAGGGCGGCACCGGGGATCTCGGGGACCCGGAGGATCCAGACGACCCGCCCGATGAGGCGGGCTCACCGGGAGAGTGGGGAACGCCAACCTTATGAACAGTGCGGCCACCAGCCCCGTCAAGCTTCGCGAGTAGCATCAGAGGCAGGTGCTCCCGTAGGTCGATTGGCTCTGGCGCCAAGCCCATATCGTCGCAGATCAAATGAGCTTGCGCAATGCGAGCTCGTTCTTCAGATATGCATAGTAGATTGGGGCAGCCACCAAGCCAGCGATCCCGAAAACAGCCTCCATGACCAGCATGGCCACGAGAAGTTCCCAGGCCCGTGCGCTGATGTGGGCGCCCATGACATGGGCGTTCACAAAATACTCCAGCTTGTGAATGGCAATCAGAAACACAAGCGAGCTCACCGCGAGCAGGGGAGACACACTGAGGCTGACCACAACGATGGCGGTGTTGGAGATCAGGTTGCCGATCACCGGCAGAAGACCGGTAATGAAGGTCACCGCAATCAGGGTCTTGGTCAGAGGAAGCTGGACGCTGATCAGCGGCACCAACCCAAGCAGATACAGACCCGTCAGGACGGTGTTCAGAGCCGAGATTCGAACCTGCGCGAAAACCACATTGCGGAAGGCGCCACCGAGCAGGCGGGTCCGTTCCTTCAACGCTTGCGTTAGAGGACCAGTCTCGGTCATGCCTGCTTCATGGCTGACGGCAACCATGGCGCCAATGACCATCCCGACGATGATGTGGACCAAGGCCCACCAGACGTCCTGGCCCACCAGCCGGAGTTGGCCCGCATTCGCCCGCAGCCAAGCCGAGGCGGCGCCTTTCAGTTCCTGAGGATCGGCCGGAATGTAGCTGCTGAGCCAATCGGGCAGTAAGGGGCGGGCACTCTCGATCACCTCGGCCATGCGACTGAGCAGAATGGCCAAGCTCTCTGGTCCACCGGACAGCAAAGACACGAGCCCGAGGATCCCAGCCCCGATGACAATGATCACGACGGTGGCGAGCAGCGAGACGACTATGACCTTACCTGCGCGGCGAGTCACGAGGGTACTAGGCCGGGGAGTGAGCGTATGCACCAGTTCATGGACCAGCAGTCCCGCCAGAAGTGAGGTAAGCAGGCCAATCTTGAGCGCAGCGAGCAGGGCAACGCCTGTGAGGACCTGCGTTGCCGCTGTGAGCCCGAGAGATCGGCTCGAATCGGTGCTGAGCGGATCTGGCTCCTTGGACGAAAGATTGCGCCCGGACATGTCGCGCATCGCACACCTTCGAGAGGGCGGAGATCTCAATTGTGCCCAGCATCCGATGAGCTGTCGATCGAATTCACTGTGGACGCATTCCGAGCCGAGCCGCCGGATCAGTCCACCCGACTCTGTGCTTCGTTCACAATCTTACGTCTACCGTACTTGTCGGTCGAAACCACTGTTTCGGACGAGGGATGACACAGTGCTATTCGGAACGCTGCCTTTGTGGATCAGGGCTGTCCTTAGGAATCGCCGTGTTGCTCGTTTCCGAGTGGTGCGGAGCTACACTCGGGATACCCTGCAAGCCGCTTCCATGATCAAGTCGCGTGGCCCCTTGCCTTACCAGTTCAGCAGCGCCTGTTGAGCGCAGTCAGATCGTGACCCGAGCGCCGACTTCGACCGCTTGATCCTCCGGGATGCAGAACTGGTCCGAGACATCGCTCGCGGAGCGAGCCATCGGAATGAAGATGTAGTCCTGCCAGAGCGGCAATCCCGCCTGGGCCGAGGGCTGCAGCGCCCGCCGCGACAGGAAGAACGAGGCGTCCTCCAGATCGAAGTTAGCCGCCTCCAACGCCCTGGGCACGTTCGGGTGTTCCATGAACCCGAACCGCACCGTCACCCGCGAGAACCGGTCCGAGAGCTTCTCCACGGCGACGCGGCCCTCGTCGCGCAGGCGCGGCACCTCCTCGGTGATT
>JAFAAP010000080.1 GCA_023426505.1 Pseudomonadota bacterium | reverse complement strand
CGCCCTGGGCGGCCATGAAGGCCACGCTCTCGCGCCAGCGGACGGTGCCGGTGACCTGGCGGACCAGGGCATCGCGGATCGCCGCCGGGTCGGTGATCGGAGCAGCCTCCACATTGGCCACCACGGGAACGACCGGGACATTGACGCTCACGCCGGCCAGGGCCTCGCGCATGGCGTCCGCCGCGGGCTGCATGAGCGCGCAATGGAAGGGGGCGGACACGGCCAGCATCACGGCGCGCTTGGCGCCCTTCTCCTGGGCGATGGCGACGGCGCGCTCCACGGCCGATTTATGGCCCGAGACCACGACCTGGGCGCCGCCGTTGTCGTTGGCGGCATCGCAGACCTCGCCTTGAGCCGCCGCGCGAGCGACCTCGAGGGCGGCGTCGTATTCGAGTCCCAGCAGGGCCGCCATGGCGCCCTGCCCGACCGGCATGGCGCTCTGCATGGCGTTGCCGCGGATGCGCAGGAGCCGGGCCGTGTCGGCGATCGACAGGCTGCCGGCTGCCGCGAGCGCCGAGTACTCGCCCAGCGAATGGCCGGCCACAAAAGCGGCATGCTGCTTCAGATCGAGGCCCGCCTCCGCTTCGAGGACCCGGATCGCCGCCAGGCTGACCGCCATCAGGGCCGGCTGGGTGTTGGCCGTCAGGGTCAGGTCCTCGGCCGGACCGTCCCACATGATGGTCGAGAGCTTCTGCGAGAGCGCCTCGTCCACCTCGTCGAACACCGCCTTCGCCTGAGGAAAGGCCTCGGCCAGCGCCTTGCCCATCCCGACCGACTGACTTCCCTGACCGGGGAAGATGAATGCGCGTTTCATGGAGAGCCGCCCTTGAACGTTGAAATCCGGGCGCGAACTCGCACCCGAACGCGCTCAAGTCAAGGTGAAGAGCGTGCTCCTTCGCACCTGGACTGTTCATAGCGCCACGCGCCGCCGTCATCGAGGCAGGCGTCGATCCGGCCGTCCAGGGTGAAATTCGACCAGATCCAGACCGTCAGCCACAGCGCGGACAGGAGAAACAGGATCATCGCGGCTCGTTCCAGTTGGACCTCCATGTGTCCCTCCACAGATCGCCATTTCGGCCGTAGGGAACATTACCTAAGGACAGGCCCCGCCAGCGTGCGGCGGCACACGCCTTAAGGGATTGATAACCATGGGCCGGCGTTGGAGGGAGGGACTGCCCTCCTGCGGCCGGAAGCGGCCTGAGCCGCCGCAGGTGACGAGGGCTAGCACGTGCCCCTCACCTCTCCCGGTGGGGGAGGTCGGACCGTCAGGTCCGGGTGAGGGGTTACACCCTCTCCGGATGGACCTGTAACCCCTCACCCGCCGCGCTGACGCGCGTCGACCTCTCCCATCGGGAGAGGTGAGTGGTGCGCCTCACCTTCATCCTGCTCATCAGGTCGGACGCCCCTCTTCCCCTCCTAAAAACTCCGCCGCTCCCGGCCTAGACAGACGCTCCGAAACCGTCAGCGACTATGGTTTGCACGCTTCTCTCACCCCTTCGGGTGTCCCGCACCTCAGATGCAATCCGGGATGACGGCGAAGGCGCAACCGCATGACCCTACGTTAGCAAAAAGTCGCGGTTTCCTTTCCTAGCCCGTCCGTCCTAAGACCGCTCTCCCGCTGCGAGAGGAATCGTGAAGAAGCACAACCACAATCTGCAGGAGCAGAGGCGAAAGCTGGAGGACATCGAGGCCCGGCTGGCCCGTCACGAGAGGCGGTCGCGGATCATCCTGATCCTGATGATGCTTCTGGGAGCGCTGGCTCTCGGTCTTTTCCTCGACCATCTCCTGGGCCGGGGTTGGTCGCGGGACGATCTGTGGGGCTTCATTCCCTGAAAATGCGGCGCGCGGCGCCGCTAGCCGCGCGAATCGAAGAGGCCCGGTCGCTCGCGGTGCATCCGGAGCCGAAGCCGTCATGGAAGCATAGGGCGGGCGTCCCGGCCGGATTCCCGCGGGTCTCCAGGAGACGCGGCGCCTATCCCCTTGTTTTCTTTCGCCATCCCGTGTATCCAGCCCGTCTTCCGCTATTTTCGAACCTAGAAGGAGCCTCTTCATGGCTCGTGTGACCGTCGAAGACTGCATCGACAAGGTCGACAACCGGTTTGAGCTCGTGCTGCTCGCCAGCCACCGGGCGCGCCTGATCTCCTCGGGCTCGCCGCTCACCATCGACCGCGACCGCGACAAGAACCCCGTCGTGGCCCTCCGCGAGATCGCGGAGCAGACCATTGCGCCCGACGACCTGAAGGAACAGCTCATCCACTCCATGCAGAAGTATGTCGAGGTGGACGAGCCGGAGGCCGAGGCCGTTCCGCTGCTGGGCAACACCGCCGCGGCGCCCTCCGCCGGCAAGGACAACGACACGGACGTCCAGTTCGACCGCATGAGCGAGGAAGACCTGCTCCGGGGCCTGGAAGGCCTCGTCCCGCCGAGCAGCAGCGCGGACGACGACGACCGCGAATAAGCATCGCCCTTAACAATGTTCTTGGAAAAGCCCGGCCCAGCGCCGGGCTTTTTCGTCAGCGCCCCTCCTGAGGCGATCCGCAGCCTTGCGGTTTTTTCGCGCTCTACAATATCCTTTTAACTTCAGCCGGGTAGTTGCTCCCTGGAAGGAGATTGCCGACGAATGATGCGCCAGTACGAACTTGTCGAGCGGGTCAAGCGCTACAACCCCTCGGCCGACGAGGCGCTTCTCAACCGCGCTTACGTGTACGCCATGATGGCGCACGGCAACCAGAAGCGCGCATCCGGCGATCTGTTCTTCGGCCATCCCCTCGAGGTGGCCGCCATCCTGACCGAGCTGAAGCTCGACGACGCCACCATCGCGGCGGCGGTGCTCCACGACACGGTCGAGGACACCGAGGCGACGCTGGAGGAGATCAACAAGACCTTCGGGCCGCAGATCGGCTCGCTGGTCGACGGCCTGACCAAGATCAAGCGCCTCGACCTGGTGTCGAAGCGCGCGGCGCAGGGTGAGAACTTCCGCAAGCTCCTGCTCGCCATCGCGGACGACGTGCGGGTGCTGCTGGTCAAGCTCGCCGACCGCTTGCACAACATGCGCACGCTCCAGTTCATGCCCCCGGAGAAGCGCAAGCGCATCGCCGAGGAGACCCTGGAGATCTACGCGCCGCTCGCCGGCCGCATGGGCATCCAGGAGATGCGCGAGGAGCTGGAGGACCTGTCGTTCCAAAACCTCGACCCGGAGGCCTACGAGGCGATCGTCCGGCACCTGCGGGACGTGACGGCCAAGGCCGAGAAGCTGGTCGAGGAGATCGAGAACGACCTGACCGCGAAGCTGAAGGCGCAGGGGATCGAGGCGAGCGTGACGGGCCGCCAGAAGCGGCCCTATTCGATCTGGCGCAAGATGGAGCGCAAGTCCGTCTCCTTCGAGCAGCTCTCCGACATCTTCGGCTTCCGCATCATCGTCGGCACCATCGACGAGTGCTACCGGGCGCTCGGCGTGGTCCACACCACCTGGCCGATGGTTCCGGGCCGGTACAAGGACTACGTCTCGACCCCGAAGCAGAACGACTACCGCTCGATCCACACGACCGTGATCGGCCCCGGCCGCCAGCGCGTCGAGCTGCAGATCCGCACCGTCGACATGGACGAGGTGGCGGAATTCGGCATCGCGGCGCACGCGCTCTACAAGGAAGGCGTCAACGGCAATTCCCGCCTCGCCAACGAGAGCCGGGCCTATCAATGGCTCAGGCGCACCATCGACCTGCTGGCGGAGGGCGACAATCCGGAGGAGTTCCTGGAGCACACCAAGCTCGAGCTCTTCCACGATCAGGTCTTCTGCTTCACCCCGAAGGGCCGCCTCATCGCCCTGCCCCGCGGCGCCACGCCCATCGACTTCGCCTATGCGGTCCACACCGATGTCGGCAACACGGCGGTGGGGTGCAAGATCAACGGCCGCATGGCCCCGCTCCTGACCGAGCTGCAGAACGGCGACGAGGTCGAGATCGTCCGCGCCGACGGCCAGACGCCACCGGCGGCCTGGGAATCCCTCGTGGTCACCGGCAAGGCGCGCGCCTCGATCCGGCGCGCCACCCGCGCGGCCGTGCGGCGGCAATATACCGGCCTCGGCCGCCAGATCCTCGAGCGCGCCTTCGAGCGCGCCGGACGCCCCTTCTCGGACGAGAAGCTGAAAGGCGCCCTGCCCCGCCTCGCCCGCGCCTCGATGGAGGACGTGCTGGCCGCCGTCGGCCGCGGCGAGATGTTTTCCGGCGACGTGGTGCGGGCAGTCTATCCCGACTACAAGGACGAGCGCCGCGCCGGCGCCGAGGCGGGAGCCTCCGCGCGCCCGAACGGCGGCGCGAAGGACGGCCAGGGTGAAGCCTCCACCGGCGGCATCCCGATCCGCGGCCTCAACGCCGACGTGCCGATCCGCTTCTCGCCGGAGGGCGGCGCGGTGCCGGGAGACCGCATCGTCGGCATCCTGACCCCCGGCGAAGGTGTGACGATCTACCCGATCCAGTCGCCGTCGCTCGCCGCCTTCGACAACGAGCCCGACCGCTGGATAGACGTGCGCTGGGACCTGGAGACCCACGACCACCAGCGCTTCCCGGCGCGCATCAAGCTGCAGTCGATCAACGAACCCGGCTCGCTCGCGCAGATCACGCAGGTGATCGCCGATCACGACGGCAACATCGACAACGTGAACATGAAGCGCCGGACCCAGGACTTCACGGACATCACCATCGACCTCACCGTCTGGGACCTGAAGCATCTCAACGCCATCATCGCGGAGCTGCGCGCCAAACGCGTGGTGAGCCGCGTCGACCGGGTCACCGGATAGGACATCGCATGAGCCGCAAGCCCCGCATCGCCGTCATCATGGACGAGAACACCAGCGTCGACGGCACCCGCTACGACACGTCCAAGGCCTATTTCACCGCCATCCATCGCGCCGGCGGACTGCCGTTCGGCATTCCCTACCTGGCGGATCTCGTCGGTCCCGTGGTCGATGAGTTCGACGGTTTCGTGAGCGTCGGCGGGCGGATCAACTTTCCCGAAGCCTGGTACGTGGAAGGGGATCGCTCCCAGTATCAGCCCTCCGACCGCCTCGCCGTCGAGCAGGCGCTGATGGAGGGTTTTCTTGCCCGGAACAAGCCCGTTCTCGGCATCTGCAACGGCATGCAGATGCTCGGCTGCCTCCACGGCTGCCGCATGGTGTCCGACGTGCATGCGTCGTGGCCCGGCGCCCTCAATCACGACGAGCGGAACGCCATCCACGCGGTGCATGTCCGCGACGGCACGAGGCTGGCGGGCATTCTCGGCCAGGGGACCTTCGACGTGAACACCTTCCACCGGGAAGCGCTCGTCACGGTGTCGGATCGCGTCGTGGCCGCCGCGCACGGCCCCGACGGCGTCGTCGAGGCGATCGAGGTGCCCGAGCACGCCTTCGCGGTGGGCCTGCAATGGCACCCCGAACGGTTCGGGCCCGGCGACGACCACCCGGGCACGCGCGTCTTCGACGCCTTCGTGGCGGCGGCACGCTGAACGGCACCTCGAAAGCCGACCTCACCACCGTCGTCCATTCATTGTCATAGCGCCCGGCCGCGACGAAGCCGGGCGCGATCTTTTGAAGCCGCCGGCTGCCTTTACCGGCGGGTTCGAAGCAGCTACCCAGGCCAGCGCTCCAACCTGTTCCGTTCGGCCGCTCCGGCCCGTCATCAACCTTTCATTAACCACGCGGCCTTTGACTGCTGCCGTCTTGCCCTTTGCCGATCTGAATTTTTTGGACATTGCGATGCCAGCCTCCCGCCATTGCCGCCATGCAGCCCTGGCCCTCCTCCTCCTTCTCCCGCCGGCGACTGGCCATGCCGCCGAGGACGAGATCTGGAATGCCTGGATCACGCCCTCGTGGCTCGACGCCCACGTGGCCGCGCTGCGGAGCGCGCCCGGCACCCGCCGCGCCTATGCGCTGAACCGCACCGAGATCTGGGCGAGCGGCCTCGTCCGTTCCGCCAAGGAGGCTTTCGAGGCGTCGCGGCTCGACGAGGCGGTGGGCGCGAGGCTCCGGCCCTTCCAGGGCATCGCCTTCACGGTCGGGACGGCGATCGCCCACACGGGCGAGATCACGCGCTCGCTCTCGTCCAGCGTGAACTGGGAATCGTCCTGGTCGCGCGAACTGAAGCGCCTCGGCGGCCTCAAGGTCGACCTAACGACCGCCGGAGCCTTCGGCAGCGGCCACGCGGCCTATTCCCAGTCGGTCTCCGGCACCATCGGCATTCCGCTGGACCTTCCGCTCGGAACCTGGACGACCGAGCTCAAGCTGTCGCCGAGCATGAACCTCGACACGGCGAGCGGCCAGATGGGCACGCACCTGGCATCCGAGCTGGTCGGCCAGACCGTTCTCGGATCCGAAACCGACGCGTTCAGCTCGGTGCTCAATCTCAAGGTCGGCTACGGCTTCGCCCCCGAAGCCCGACCCTCGGCCTTCGCGGGGGTCGAGATCAGGATCACGCCGAACCTGTAGCCCTGGGCGTGCGGCCCGAATGTCTTACCGGTTTCCTGACCGGGCGTCCGGCTTGCTTACCAAAGGTAAACCACGCCAGCCGAAATCCCGTCCCATCGGGGGCATAATTGCCCCTCCGGAACAGACAAAAAGCCTCTCGGTCCTTATGTCGTGGCCACCATCTTGAGGTGTCCAATGAACAAAACTCTCCTCGCCGCATCCGCCCTGGTGGCCCTCTCCTCCGCCGCAATGGCGGCCGACCTCCCCTACCGCAGCGCACCCGCGTCCTACGGCGCCGCCCCGGTCTTCACCTGGGCCGGCCCCTATGTGGGCGTGAATGCCGGCGCCCTCTGGGCCAGCCGCACGCGCCCCGAGCTCTACGACGCGTCCGGTCTGCCCTTCCCCGGCCCGATCTCGGACAGCGACAGCGCGGGCGTCTCGGTCGGCGGCACCGTCGGCTACAACATGCAGTTCGGTCCGAACTTCGTGGCCGGCGCGGAGGCCGACCTCTCCTGGGCGAACCTCGACCGCAAGAGCCGCCTCTCCAGCATCGACCGCCCCGGCGGCGAGTTGACCGTCAGCTCGGCCGAGTTCAACAACAAGCTGGACTATTACGGCACCCTGCGCGGCCGTCTCGGCGTGCTCGCCATGCCGTCCCTGCTGCTCTACGCCACGGGCGGCGTCGCCTTCGCGGACGCGAAGCACTCTGGCCTCGGCACCTCCGTGACGGCGGATGACGACGGCGTCGCCTTCGGGTCGAAGTCCTCGACCAAGTGGGGCTACACCCTCGGCGCCGGCATGGAGTACGCCATCAGCAACAACCTGTCAGTGAAGGGCGAGTACCTGTATGTGGGCCTCTCCGACACCCGCTACCTCATGACCGACGTCGCTGACGGCGCTCCCATGTCGTCCGTGAAGGACCACAACGACTTCTCCACCGTGCGGGTGGGCCTCAACTACCGCTTCGGCGGCTTCTGAGACCCCTCCGCATCGAGACCTCCCAAAGAGACCCACTTGGCCCGGCTCCCGCCGGGCCTTTTTCGTAAAGGCATCCGGCCCGGCTCCTTGCCGGGCCTTTTTCGCAAAGGAAGGCGCTGCATGTGCCGCGGGACTTGCCTCGGAGGCGAGCGCCTGCCAAAGAGCGCCCGAAGCTGGAGACCACGCCATGACCCCGAACGACGTTCTCGATGAATTCCGCTCCGCAGGCGCGCTGCTGGAGGGGCACTTCGTTCTCTCGTCGGGTCTGCACAGCCCGGTCTTCCTGCAGAAGATGTTCGTGTTCCAGGATCCGGCCCGCACCGAGCGCGTCTGCCGCGCCCTCGCTGAAAAGATCAAGGAAGCCTACGGACCGGTCGACTACGTGGTCTCGCCGGCGGTGGGCGGAATCGTGCCGGGCTACGAGACGGCCCGCCATCTCGGCTGCAAGGCGATCTTCGTGGAGCGCGAGAACGGGGTCTTCGCGCTGCGCCGCGGCTTCGCCATTCCGGAAGGCGCGCGCGTCGTGATGGTCGAGGATATCGTCACCACGGGCCTCTCCTCCCGCGAGTGCCTCGCGGCCCTCAAGGAGCATCCCGGCCGGGTCCTCGGCGCCGCCTGCCTGATCGACCGCTCGGGCGGCAAGGCGGATCTCGGGGCGCCGCTCGTGTCCCTGGTGCAGCTCGACATCCCGGCCTATCCGGCCGACCAGCTGCCGCCGGACCTCGCCGCGATCCCGGCCGTGAAGCCGGGCAGCCGGAACCTCAAGGCGTAGAAAAGCTGTTTACTGTGTTATAAACGGCTTGACCGCAGACCTGCCATTATCTTGACACGAACTAGGCGCGTGGCTTTACTGTCATTAGTTAAATTTTTACTCACCTGATGGGTTGTCAGAAGCCTGCTAACGGGCACGTCTTAAAAGCTGTCGCGTAATTGTATTTCAACCGCGAATGATTTTGATGTCGCTCTTACGAATACGGCTTCTTTTACGCCCCTGACGGCACCAGACGAGACCACTATGTCAGGCCAGCCACGGATCGCGCTCTTCATCGACGGCGCCAACCTTTACGCCACGACGAAGACCCTTGGATTCGACATCGACTACAAGCGCCTGCTCAAGGAATTCCAGGGCCGCGGCTCACTGGTCCGGGCGTTCTACTACACGGCCCTGGTCGAGGATCAGGAATACTCGTCCATCCGCCCGCTGATCGACTGGCTCGACTACAACGGCTACCGGGTCGTCACCAAGCCGACCAAGGAATTCGTCGACTCGGCCGGCCGCCGCAAGGTGAAGGGCAACATGGACATCGAGCTGGCCATCGATGCCCTGGAGTTGTCCCCCTACATCGACCACATGGTGCTGTTCTCCGGCGACGGGGACTTCCGCTCCCTGGTCGAGGCCATGCAGCGCCGCGGGGTGCGGGTCTCGGTGGTCTCCACCGTCACCACCCAGCCGCCGATGGTGGCCGACGAGCTGCGCCGCCAGGCGGACGAGTTCCTGGATCTCGCCCATCTCGCGTCGCGCATCGGGCGCGACCCGTCGGACCGCCCGCAGCGCTCCTCCGGGGACAACGCCGACCGGCCCCGCCCGCAGCACACGCCGAATACGGGCCTGGAGCGCCGCTACGGCATTCGCCAGAGCCAGGACGAGGACTTCGATATCTGAGGCTGGCGACGACAGCCCTCTGCACGAAGGTGCCCAATGAAAAGAGCGCTCCACCCCAAGGTGAGAGCGCTCTTGCTTTTCAGGGGATCCGGCGGCGGGCCGGGGGTTAGCCCTTCTCCCGCATGAGGCGCGCCCTCTCCCGATCCCAGTCGCGGGCCTTCTCGGCCTCGCGCTTGTCGTGGAGCTTCTTGCCGCGCCCGAGCCCCAGCTCCACCTTCGCCCGCCCGCGCTCGTTGAAGTAGATCTTGAGCGGGATCACCGTGAAGCCTTCGCGCTGGGTCGCCCCGAGCAGCTTGTCGATCTCCCGCTTGTGCAGGAGAAGGCGGCGCGGGCGGCGCGTCTCGTGGTTGAACCGGTTGGCCTGGAGGTATTCCGGGATATAAGCGTTGAACAGGAGCATCTCGTTGCCCGAGGGTCCCGCATAGGCCTCGCCGATGGTGGCCTTGCCCTGTCGCAGGGATTTGACCTCCGTCCCGGTGAGCGCGATGCCGGCCTCGTAGGTGTCGAGGATCTCGTAGTTGAACCTCGCCTTCCTGTTGTCGGCGACGACGCGATGAGAGTTCTTCTGGTTGTTCTTCATGTCGTTCAGGCGTTGATCAGGCCCGCATGGGTCATGGCCGAGCGGATCGTCTGCTTCGTCCCGTCCGAAACCGGGATCAGGGGCAGGCGCACCGTGTCCTCCATCATGCCCAGCACGGACAATGCGTATTTGGCGGGCGACGGGTTCGTCTCGATGAACATGGCCTCGTGCAGCGACATCAGGCGGTCCTGAACCTTCAGGGCCGACGCGTAGTCGCCGCGCAGGCAGGCCGTCTGCATCTCGGCGCAGAGCGCCGGCGCCACGTTGGCCGTGACGGAGATGCAGCCGTGGCCGCCATGGGCCATGAAGCCGAGCGCCGTCGCATCCTCGCCCGAGAGCTGGATGAAGTCCGGCCCCATGACCTGCCGCTGCTGGCTGACGCGGGCGATGTTGGCGGTCGCGTCCTTCACGCCGGCGATGTTCTTGAGCTCGTAGAGCCGCGCCATGGTGGCGACCGACATGTCGATCACCGACCGGCCCGGGATGTTGTAGATGATGATCGGGATGCCGATGGCGTCGTTGATCGCCTTGAAGTGCTGGTACAGGCCTTCCTGGGTCGGCTTGTTGTAGTAGGGCGTCACGATCAGGACCGCGTCCGCCCCCACCTTCTCGGCATGCTTCGAGAAGCCGATCGCCTCGGCGGTGCTGTTGGAGCCGGCGCCGGCGATCACCGAGACCCGGCCCTTCGCCTCCTCGACGCAGATTTCGATGACCCGGTTGTGCTCCTCGTGACTCAGCGTCGGGCTCTCGCCGGTGGTGCCGACCGGGACGAGCCCGTGGGTGCCGTTCTCGATCTGCCAGTTGATGTGGGCCCGCAGCGCTTTCTCGTCCACGGCCCCGTCCTTGAAGGGGGTCACAAGAGCCGTGATGGAGCCTTTGAATTGGGTCATGGATATTCCTCGAGAACGATGCGCCGGGTCGGGAAAGGCGGTCAGGCCTTACACATAAGAGCTGCGGCGCATCCGCGCAAACCGCCCTATGGGCTGTTGTCCTAGCCCGGCTGTTGGTGTTTTCTCAAGAGAAACGTCGTGACAATGCGGGACAGTAACGACGGCAAGGGGAACATCATGATCCTGCGAACGCGCCTCCTGACGCGCCTCATGGCGTCTGTCGCCCTCGTCCAGCTCTTAGGGGCCATCGTTCACGCCGCGGATTCTCCGGCTTCCCCGCCCGACCAGGTCCAGGCCGGGGCCGCCCCGAGCCTCACGGGCCTGTCGCCCAATACCCCCGAACGATTCGTGCCCCTGATGAGCACGTTGGGAGACCAGGACTACCTCCCGATGATCCTCAAGGCCTATCGCGGCGGCGACTGGACCGAGGCCGTCATCCTGAGGACCAAGCTGACGGACCCGGCGGCGGTGGCGCTGACGGAGTGGTTCGCCATCCGGGGCGGCATCCCGGTCGGCTTCGACCGCATGATGGCCTTCCAGACGGACAATCCGGACTGGCCCATGACGGCGCAGCTCCGGCGCAAGAGCGAGGAGGCCCTGGTGGCCGAGCGCAAGCCCTCGGGCCAGGTCCGGGCGTTCTTCGCCAAGCAGGCGCCGGTCACCGCTTCGGGCCGGATCGCCCTCGCCTTCGCGCTCAAGGCGGACGGCGCCGACCAGGAGGCCGACGCCCTCATCAAGCAGGTCTGGCGCGAGGACAGTTTCGGCAACGACACCGAGGACCGGATCCTCGACCGGTTTCCAGGCGTGTTGAGCGAGGCCGATCACCGCTACCGGATGGAGCGCCACCTCCTCAAGGAGAACTGGGGCGCCGCCACCCGGGCCGCCGGCTATGCGGGCAAGTCCTACGATACCCTGGTGAAGGCCCGCATGGGGGTCTATCAGGGCAAGAAGAAGGCCGAGAAGGCCTTCGGGGCAGTGCCGGCCGCGCTGCGCAAGGATGCCTCCTACCTGTTCTCGCGGGCTCTCTATCTTCGCCGGAGCAACAAGTTCGCCGAGGCCGCCGCCCTGATCCAGCAGGCGCCGCGGGACCACGAGCAGCGAGTCGACGGCGACGAGTGGTGGGCGGAGCAGCGCCGCATCACCCGCGAGCTGCTGGACAAGGGCGACCCCAAGACGGCCTACGAGGTGGCAAGCCATCACGCGGCGGAATCGCCCGCGCAGCAGATCGAGGCGGAGTTCCATGCCGGCTGGATCGCGCTGCGGTTCCTGGACGACCCGAAGAAGGCGGGCGAGCACTTCGCCACGGTGGCCAAGACCGCCTCCACCCCCATCTCCATCGCGCGCGTCGCCTATTGGCAGGGCCGCGCCGCCGAGGCCGCCGGGGCCGACGCCGACGCGAAGCTCTTCTACGAACGGGCAGCCGAGAAGGCGACCACCTATTACGGCCAGCTCGCCACCGACAAGCTCGGCCAGAAGGTTTCCTTGCGGACCGTCGATCCCCTGCCCGAGGACGAGCGCCGCGCCTTCGAGAAGCTCACCCCGGTGCGGGTCGTGAAGCTGCTGCAGCAGATCGGCGAGAGCGAGCTCGTCCTCGCGCTCTACAGCGACCTCGCCCAGAACCTGACCGATCCCGGCCAGCTCGACGCCCTCGCGGCCCTGGCCTCGGCCGAGAAGAACCCGCGCGCCGTGCTGGCGATCGGCAAGATCGCCACGCAGCGCGGCTTCCCTCTCGACCTGCATGCCTATCCCCTGGCGGGCATCCCGGAATTCGAGCCGGTCGGCGACGAGGTCGAGCCCGCCATGGTCTACGCCATCGCCCGGCAGGAGAGCGCCTTCAACCCGCGCGCCATGTCGAGCGCCGGCGCACGCGGCCTGATGCAGCTCATGCCGGCCACCGCGAAACGCACCGCCCAGCGCTTCGGCGTCGGCTTCGACC
>JAFAAP010000304.1 GCA_023426505.1 Pseudomonadota bacterium | reverse complement strand
CCGCGTCCAAGTCCCAGCCGTCCACCGAGAACCAGAAGAACCTCGGGCGGCTGCTGGTGGAGGAGCTTCTGGCCATCGGCGTGGCGGACGCGCATCTCGACGAGCACGGCTACGTCTACGGCACCATTCCGTCGAACAGCCCCAAGAACAACGTGCCGGTGATCTGCTTCTGCGCTCACATGGACACGGCGCCGGATTTTTCCGGCACCAACGTCAAGCCGCAGGTGGTGAAGAACTACGGGGGCGGCGACATCCGGCTGACGGGAGATCCGTCCCAGGTCATCCGCGTCGCGGACCATCCGGTGCTGAAAACCCTGATCGGCGAGGACATCATCACGTCGGACGGCACGACGCTGCTCGGCGCCGACGACAAGGCGGGCATCGCCGAGATCATGGCGGCGGCCGAGTTCCTCATCGCCAACCCGGACGTGACGCACGGCACGATCCGCATCCTCTTCACCACCGACGAGGAGATCGGCCGCGGGGTCGACAAGGTGGACCTGAAGAAGCTCGGGGCGGATTTCGGCTACACCATGGACGGGGAGACGGCGGGCACCATCGAGGACGAGACGTTTTCGGCCGACGCGGTCGAGATCGCCGTCAAGGGCGTGGCGATCCATCCGGGCTTCGCTTACGGCCAAATGGAGAACGCGATCCGGATCGCCGGCGAGATCGTCGCGCGTCTGCCGAAGGACATGGCGCCCGAGACCACCACGGGCCGCGACGGGTTCATCCATCCGACCGGCGTCTCGGCCGTGATGGAGAAGGCTTCCTTGAGCTTCATCATCCGCGATTTCACGGAGGAGGGGCTGAAGGAGAAGGAGGCGGTGCTGGAGAAGATCGTGCACGACGTGATGGCGGCCTATCCGGGCTCCAGCCACACCTTCACGGTCAAGGAGCAGTACCGCAACATGAAGGTGGTGCTGGACCGGCATCCGGAGATCGTCGACTACGCCGTCGAGGCGATCCGCCGGGCCGGCATGGAGCCTAAGCGCGGCAGCATCCGCGGCGGCACGGACGGCTCGCGCCTCTCCTTTATGGGCCTGCCCTGCGCCAACATCTTCGCCGGCGGCCACGCCTTCCATTCGCCGCTGGAATTCGTCAGCGCCCAGGACATGGACCGCGCCGCCCGCACCATCGTCGAGCTGGCGAAGCTCTGGGAGGAGCGGGCGTAAGGGCGCACGTTTCACCTCTCCCGGTGGGCGAGGTCGGACCGCAGGTCCGGGTGAGGGGTTACGGTCGGCTCAGAACCAAGCGCCTTTTTCCTCCCCCTTGTGGGAGGGTAGGGCGGCGCGACCGGGTGAGCGGGATCGAGGCGAAGCGCGCCACTCACCTCTCCCTCCAGGGAGAGGTGGGACGGCGGCTGTGTTCTTGTTCCCAGTTTGTTCTTGACAGCTGGCTCAAGCTAGGCTATATCGTGGTGGCCCGGTCCACCGAGGGGCGCGCTCGCGAGGAGTCGTGATCTGTGGGACCGGACACGGTCCCGCGGGTGCGGTCACGCAGCTGCACTCGGCGGGAGGCCCAGGCACCAGCCTCGGGACCGGAGCCGGTCGCAGACCCAGCCGCCTATGGGGCGGCGTCCGTCTGCGGCGCCTTTCGGACCAGCGCCGCCTGTTGCGCCTAAAAGAACCGTACGCGAGGGGCCATCCGGCTCTTCCCATCCACCACCACCCTTTCGAGCCGGATCGCCTCTCGCGCCCCCTCGACAGCTCCAGGTTTCGTGCCGCTCAGGCCCGGAGCCCGATCGCCCGTGCTCTTTGTCAGCCCCACCTTGTCAGCCCCGGCGCACGAAGTGCGGGAAAGGATCCACTCTCCCGCACGGTCCCGGAACCTTGCGTTCGTCCAGGAGGCGTGCGGCCGGTGCCGGCTTCACCTCTCCCTGGGGGAGGTCGAGCGCAGCGAGGGTGAGGGGTGACGTCCTTTCCGGACAGCGCACGCCCCTCACCCGGACCTGGCGGTCCGACCTCTCCCACCGGGAGAGGTGAGGGGCGCGCCAGTGGCTTCCCTTCCTCTCCTGACGGGAATGACCTGGGAGGCGCTCCTCCCGATCAGGAAAACAGGCCTGATCCATTTTAGATCGCCTCCAAGGTGCGACGTGGCGCGTGACACCTGCGCGCTTTGGCTCTAAGACGCGCTGGAACCTGTGTCAGCGCCATGTCCCACAACACCTTCGGCCATCTCTTCCGCGTCACCACCTTCGGCGAAAGCCACGGTCCGGCTCTCGGCTGCGTCATCGACGGCTGCCCGCCCCGGATCCCGCTCGAGGCCGCCGAGATCCAGGCCGAGCTCGACCGGCGCCGTCCGGGGCAGTCGCGCTTCACGACCCAGCGCCAGGAGCCCGACCAGGTAAAAATCCTGTCCGGCGTGTTCGTCGACGAGCGCACCGGGCAGCAGGTCACCACGGGCACGCCCATCGCGCTGATGATCGAGAACGTGGACCAGCGCTCGAAGGATTATTCCGAGATCAAGGACACCTACCGGCCCGGTCACGCCGACTACACCTACGACGTGAAGTACGGCATCCGCGACTATCGCGGCGGCGGCCGGTCCTCGGCCCGTGAGACGGCGGCCCGCGTGGCGGCCGGCGCGGTGGCCCGTAAGGTGCTCTCCGGCGTCACGATCCGCGGCGCGCTGGTGCAGATGGGCCCGCATGCGATCGACCGTGGCCGGTGGGACTGGGACGAGGTGTCCCGCAACCCGTTCTTCTGCCCGGACCCGGAGGCCGCTGCCTTCTACGAGGACTATCTCGACGGGCTGCGCAAGGAGGGCTCCTCCATCGGGGCCGTTCTCGAGATCGTGGCCGAGGGCGTGCCGCCCGGCCTGGGAGCGCCGGTCTACGGCAAGCTCGATTCCGATCTGGCCTCGGCGCTCATGTCGATCAATGCCGTGAAGGGCGTCGAGATCGGCGACGGGTTCGCGGCGGCCACGCTTCGCGGCGAGGAGAACGCGGACGAGATGCGCCCCGGTAATGCGGGCGCGCCGACCTTCCTGTCGAACCATGCGGGCGGCGTTCTCGGCGGCATCTCGACCGGCCAGCCGGTGGTGTGCCGCTTCGCCGTCAAGCCGACCTCGTCGATCCTGACGCCGCGCGCCAGCGTGACGCGCGCCGGGGCAGAGGCCGAGGTGAGGACCAAGGGGCGGCACGACCCCTGCGTCGGCATCCGGGCCGTCCCGGTCGGGGAGGCGATGGTCGCTTGCGTTCTGGCAGACCACCTCTTGCGCCATCGCGGCCAGGTCGGCGCTGCCATTCAGTGGCCGTTCCAGTAGAGCCGGTCGCGGTGCACGACAATCAAGGAAGCCAGATGACGATGAACAGCGTCACCGAAGCCATCGAAGCCTTCGCCCAGGGCGAGATCGTCATCGTCACCGACGACGACGACCGGGAGAACGAGGGCGACCTCATCGTCGCTGCCTCCCTCTGCACGCCGGAGAAGATGGCCTTCATCATCCGCAACACCTGCGGCATCGTGTGCGCGCCGCTGTCGGCGGCCGATGCGAGGCGCCTGCGGCTCGACCCGATGGTGGCCTCGAACGACGCCCCGCTCGGCACCGCCTTCACGGTGACGGTCGACGTGAAGCACGGGCTCACCACCGGCATCTCGGCCGAGCAGCGCTCGAACACCGTGCGTGCGCTCGCCAACAACAACATGGGCGCCGCCGATTTCGTGCGCCCGGGCCACGTCTTCCCGCTCATCGCCAAGGACGGCGGCGTTCTCATGCGCTCCGGCCACACCGAGGCGGCGGTCGACCTGTGCAAGCTCGCGGGGCTGCCGCCGGTCGGCGTGATCTGCGAACTCGCCAACGACGACGGCACGGTCATGAAGGGCGAGCAGATCGACGTCTTCGCCCACAAGCACGGCCTCAAGCGGATCTCGGTCGCCGATCTCATCGCCTATCGCCAGGCGCGCGAGAAGCTCGTGGAGCGGATCGCGACCTTCCCAGTCGAGACCCAGTGGGGGTCGTTCACGGGCTACGCCTATTCGACCCCGTTCGACAGCGTGCAGCACATGGCGCTCGTCCACGGCCGCATCGGCGACGGCACCAACATTCCCGTGCGCCTCCACCGCGCCAACGCGCTGACCGACGTGTTCGAAGGCGGCAAGACCGTGAACGCGGCCCTGCGGCGCTTCGTCAAGGAGGGCAGGGGCGTCCTGGTCTACCTGCGCGACGGCACCGCCGGCGTGCCGACGACGAATTTCACCGATCCCGACGCGACGGCCTCGGAGGCCGTCCGCTCGAACCAGTGGCGCGAAATCGGCGTGGGTGCGCAGATCCTCAAGGACCTCGGCGTCGCCTCCATCCGCAATCTTGCCACATCCTCTCGCTCTTACGTGGGGTTGAGCGGGTTCGGCATCGAGCTTCTCGATCAGGAGCCGATCGAGAACTGACCGACCGTTTCCGCTGATTTTCCGTTTCCGGCTCCCAGAGCCTTCCGCTAGACAGTCCGCCCTTGATCCCCATCCCCGATGGAGCCGGGCAAGAGCATGGCACGACCATGCAGCGCCCGGCTCAGGAAAGAACACATCTCACGACGTCGGAGATCCCCACGGATGAATCGTGGACTCTGGTCAAGGCGGTGCGCCTCATCGCAGACCAGATCTTAAATGGTCGCCCGATGCGCGAGGCCTTCCGCTTGGGAGGACGCCTCGTAGCCGCCAGGCTCATGTCCATCATGACCTTGGTCGTCGCAGCCTGGTTGGTCGACATCGAAACCTTCGCCGAGTTCGGCATCTACCAAACCTTGGCCACGCTCGCCTCGATCGCGCTCTTTTTGCGCTACGATACGGCGATCCTTTCGTCGCGGGCTGAGAAGGACGCGGAGGAGGCTCTACGCTTCTGCGTTTTCATCGGGGCATTACTCTGGTCCGTCTTCGCTATTGGCGCCGTGGTGGCTGGCAGGATGGAGGTGATGCGCGAGCAGCTGACTCTGCTCCTGCCTCTTTCAATCTTGGTACGAGGCATTCTGTGTCTGTCCCTCGTTTTGACGACGCGAGGCGGGGACTTCAAGGGAATCGGACGAGCGACGCTGATCCAGTCTGTGGTACAGCCGACGACTCTCCTGGTGCTGGTTTTGTCGCCGCTCGAGGACGTGTTGTGCTTTGCCATCGCCGATATCGTTGGGCACGCCAGCAGCGCGATCTTTCTCGTTCAACGTCAGCGTCGATCATTCGCGAAGCTGCGGAACGGATGGTCGAATTCGGCGCTTGTTAGTGTCGCGAGACATTGGAAGGGGCTTCCGTTCTATAATCTTCCCAGCTCATTCTTTTCTCTTGCTTTCGTCATGTCTCCGCTCCTGATCATGCCGATGGTTGCGGATGCTATTCTCGCCGGGCACATCGCATTGGCCTACCGCATCTTCGACGTGCCAACGCAGATCATCACGGCCGCGTCGACGCCAATCTTCCTCAATAAACTGCGACCAATGGAAGAGCGAGCGAGCCCGATCTTTGGCCGCCACATCATGTTAGGTCTGATCGTCTTTCTCGGACTCGCCTACGCATTGATGGCAGCCTGCCTGATCCTTGCCGATCCATTGCTCGAAGGAACCGAACTCGCGGGTCTTGCCGACGCCGTCCCGCTTGTCGCGGCGTTCCAGCTCTTCGTCGCCCTCGCAGCACCGCTGAACGACTCGTGCTCGCTTTATCTCCAGCAGAAGCGCTTGGTCCTGATCCAGGTGGCCTCGCTGTTCGTCGGAATCTATGCGGCATTCCTGGCCACGCGAATGTCGCCGGAGGGTGTCCTGGCGACGCTGGCGGTCGTTTCCGCCTGTCGCGCTCTGGCCCTCGGGGAACTCCTCCGCAAGCTCTCGCGCCTCAGCAGCCTCAGCTTCGGCCAGGGTCCGCTCAACCCCTGAGGTCGCGACCCATCAGGGCGTCGATATGGGCGGCCGTCGACTTCGCCAATCCTTCGAGGTCGTAGCCTCCCTCGAGCAGCGAGACGATCCGCCGACCGCAATGCCGATCGGCGAGGTCCATGAGCCGCATCGTGGCCCAGGCGAAGTCGGTCTCCGTCAGGTTCAGGCTCGCGAGCGGGTCTCGCCAATGGGCATCGAAGCCGGCGGAGATCACGATCAGGTCCGGCTGGAAGGCGTCGATGCGCGGCAGGACGAGCCCATCCATCACATCTCTGAAGGCCTCGCTGCCATCCCCCGGGCGCAAGGGGGCGTTGACGATGGTGCCGTACTCGCCTTCCTCCGAGGCGGCGCCGGTCCCTGGATAGAGGGGCGCCTCGTGCGTCGAGCAGTACATGACGCTGCCGTCGCTCCAGAAGATGTCCTGCGTGCCGTTGCCGTGGTGCACGTCCCAGTCGAGGATCGCGACGCGCTCCGCCCCGTGGTGCGACTGGGCATGGCGGGCCGCGATCGCCGCGTTGTTGAAGAAGCAGAAGCCCATGGCCCTGGTCCGTTCGGCATGGTGGCCCGGAGGGCGCATCGCCACGAAGGCGTTCCTCACCTGACCGCTCATGACCTCGTCCACGGCCAGGACCGCCCCGCCGGCCGCCCTGAGCGCCGCCTCGTAGGTTCCCGGCGACATCACCGTGTCTTCGTCGACCCGGACCATGCCCTCGCGCGGGCTGAGGTTCCGCAGGAAGACCACATGCTCCTCCGGATGAGCGAGGGTGAGGCTCTCCATCTCGGCCATCGGGGCCGACTCGCGGATCAGGGCCGAGAATCGCTCCTTCTCCAGAATCCGCTCGATCGCCAGGATCCGCTCGGGCCTCTCCGGATGACCAGGAGGCATCTGGTGCTGGAGGGCGGCCGGATGAGTGATGTAGAGCGTGGACATGAGGGCTCTTGCGCGTGTCGAGGAATGCTAATGTCGCAGCGTCACGAGCGCCTGTCCATGTTGTTGCAGCGCAACACTCCTCGCATCAAAGGCGTGGCAATGTAGTGCCGAACGATGATTCGCTTTTCAAACTGAAAATTGAAACTAAGTAGCGTTTCCTAACCCGTGCCGCCCATGCGGCGAATCAGAGCTTGTCCGATGCGCGTTCTTCGCCTGACCTTCTTCCTCGCCATTACGGCACTCCTCACCGGGTGCAACTTCAAGGGCGTCCCCGATCCGCAAGTCTCGTCCCGCGATACCGAGTGGCTGGCCCAAGTGCCGAAGGCGCAGGAGGACCTGCGCTACGGACGCTACCTGATCGAAGATCCGACGGGCGAGGCGCCCGGCACGATCGTGGTCGATACGAAGGAGCGCTTCCTCTACTACGTGATGGCCGGAAAGAAGGCGATCCGCTACGGCGTGGCGGTCGGCGACGAAGCCTATGGCTGGACCGGCACCGCTCATGTGGCCCGCAAGGCCGAGTGGCCGGACTGGAACCCGCCGGCCGAGATGAAAGCCCGCTGGCCGCATGTGCGCTACACCAAGGGCGGACCCGAGAACCCACTCGGCGCTCGCGCCCTGTATCTCTACGAGGGCAACAAGGACACGCTCTATCGCATCCACGGCACCAACGAGCCCGAGAAGATCGGCCTTGCCGTCTCGTCCGGCTGCATCCGAATGCGCAACATCGACGTGATCGATCTCTACAACCGCACCGACGTGAACGCGAAGGTCATCGTTCGATAAGAACGGAAGGCGCCCTTCGACAAGGGCGCCTTCGGGATCTTGCGGCGGTCGGCGTCAGCCGACGATCGCCTCCTTGCGCAGGATCGCAGGCAGTTCCTGGTTCTTCGGCAGGCGCGGCTGTTCCCTAACCGCATGCACGGCGGCCGCGAGGGCCGGCAGCGCGACGGGTTTGAAGGCCGGCGTTTCGGGCTGGGCGACGGGCGGCTGGGGGCGCGTCGTGCGCGTTGTGGCTTGCTGGGTCATGTTCTCTCCCTGGTCGTTTGGACCATGTGTCATGGCTTGCTGCCATCTTCCGCGCGGTCGTGACCGCATCTGGGCAGAGCCATGATCTTTTGCTGGCTTGGCTGGACATGCTCCAGACAGGCTTAATGGAAGCTTAACAGAGTTATAAAACTGCGTAACCCTACCTGACGGTACTATCGGCCCGTGGCGCGTTCGCACCGGGCGAAAGCCTCCCCGTCCCGCAGGCCCATCTCGTAGGCTTTCCGGATCCCGGCCGGATTGGTGATGTCGAACTGCCCGACCGGCACCGGCTCCAAGGGCTGGATGTAGGTGCGGCCGGGAATGTGCGGAAAGGCCCGGTAGAGCCGGGACAGGATGACGAGGGTCTTGCCGCCCCTGTCCTCCACGGCCTGCAGCGGTTCCGCCGGCACATTGTCGACGAGGCCGCCGTCGAGCGCCGCCATGCCGCCCACGCGGCCGACCGGCATGAAAGGAGGCACGCTGGCACTGGCCATGAGGGCCGCCGACAGTTCGGCCGGCGAGGCAAGATCCTGGATCCGCACGAATTCCGGCCGGAATCCGATCGCCCTGCCGCCTCTGGGATGAACCGGCGCGCGCCATTTCTTCTCGATCTGGTAGGTCGCGATGCCGAGCGGGATCGCCAGCGTGAGCGGCAGTCGGCGGGGCTTGCGAGCAAGCCCGATCAGGATCTCGGGGCCCTGCTTCAGGCGCTCCAGCGCCGCGTCGTCGATGACCGCTTCGATGAGGGAGCGGTACATGAGCGAGACGGGCCAGGGCGAACCTTCCCGGCGCCAGGCGCGCCACTCGAAATTGCGCCGCCCGGCGCTGCAGCCCTCCGCCACCATCTCGTTGACGCGCCGTCCGAGCCCGAGAAGGCTGTAGCAGGCCGACCACGCGCCGGCGCTCACGCCGACGACGACCTGCGGCTTCAGATCGAGGAGCGGCACCGCGGCCTCCCAGAAGCCGCCCTGCCAATAGCAGCGGTTGCCTCCTCCTGCGAAGGCGACGGCATCGAACATGAAAGCCTATCTCTCGGGCTTGGCGAGGGTCTGGTCCTCCGCCGCGCGGGCCAGGTCGCGCCACGCGACGACGATGCGCTCGAGATCCGCCAGATCCGGGGCCGGCAAGGCTCCGAGCGTTCCCTGAACATAGGCGCGCTGGAGGGCGATTCCCTTCTCGGCGAGGTCGCGGCCTTTCGGGGTCAGGTGGAGGGCATTGGATCGCCTGTCGCCTGGAATGGCGCGCCTTTCCACCAGTCCCGCTTCGACCAGGCGGTCGACCAGACCCGAGACGTTGCCCTTGGTGACATAGAGCCGTTCGGCCAGTTCCTGCTGGCTCAGGCCCTCGCGCTCGGTCAGCGTCGAGAGCAGGTCGAACTGCGGCACGGAGAGGCCGAGCGTCTTCAGTTCGGTGGCGATGGTGGTCAGGGCGCGGCGATGCAGGCGGATGACGCGGAACCAGACCCGAAGCGGATCGGCCGCTTCGCTGGCGGCCGGTGCAGTGGTGGGGGACGCGGACACGGACAAAGACGGGCTCCTCGCGAGACGGCAACAGTTTACGTCAGAACGTTCGCGATCGTCATCCCGCCTTTTGAGCCGGCGTCAGCCGACCTTCGGGACGTCGTCTCCCGGCGGCTCGGACGGCTCAGGGGGCCGCAGGCCGGACTTGTGGTCGGGGGAGGGAGCGTCGGGCTGCGGCGGCGCCGGGGTGTCCGGCTCGCGCTTGTCAGGGGCGGGGCCGTCAGACATGGCGGGATCCTCCCATCACTGCGTGCCCGGAGGCGGCACATAGGGGACGTCATCCGGAGCAGGTCCCTTGTGATCGGCGGGGCTGCCGTCCTCCGGAACGGGATCGAGGTCGGGAAGCTCAGGCAGGCCCTCGCTTGGGTCGCGCTCCCGCGACGGGATATCATCGGGCCGGGATGTACCGGACATACGGTTCTCCATCTCATACTGACCCTTAGGCAAGCCGCTGGCGCCCGCTCCGTTCCCGATGCATTGACCCTCCTCGGTGGTTTTCCACTGGCACGAAATCGGGCCGGCTTCCGGCGTCACGGGAGCGAGAAAGGGAACCAAAGCCAAGCTCCGGCTTTTCTGTCCACCCACCCGGTGACCGATCAGCGTCTCAAATTCCTTGAGCGGCAGGTGCAGGCCCGATTCGGCGCACCGCTTTTCAGCGATGGGGAGTGGCGCGCGCTCAAAGAGATTTGTAAGACGACCTGATGCGCCATCTCATTCTCGAGGAACCATACTCCCGGCCGGCGAAGTGGTCGCCCATGCTGGCATGGTTCGCCCTTGCCGTGACCATCATGGCCGTCCTGCTGATCCGGTTCGGCCGCATCGACTACGCCTCCGGCTTCGTGGCGCTCGGAGCGGGGCTGGCGATCGCCGTCGTCGCGGTCCTGATGTCCCTGCTCGCCTTCGTGCGGATCTGGCAGGAAGGACGGAGGGGCCTCGGAAGCGCCATCCGGGGCATGCTGATCGCCTTCCTGGTGTTGGGCTATCCGTCCTGGCTCGCCGTCAAGGCCGTGACGCTGCCGCCGATCAACGACGTCTCCACCGATACGGACGACCCGCCGGCTTTCTCGCGGTCCCGCGTGGCGCTTGAGGCCCGCGGCGGCCGCGTGCCGCCCGATGTCGGGCCTGAGGTGCGCGAGGCCCAGCGGGAAGCCTATGTGCAGATCGCGCCGCTGACCCTCGACCTAACGCCCGACGAGGCCTTCGCGCTCGTGCGCAAGGCCGCGACAAATCTGGGCTGGCAGGTCATCCAAACCGTGCCGCCGGGCGGCCGCATGGGAACCGGGCGCCTCGAGGCCATCGACCGCACCTTCTTCCTGAAGCTGCCCGACGACGTCACCGTCCGGATCCGGCCGCGGGCCGACGGAACGCGCATCGATATCCGCTCCGCCTCCCGGATGGGCAATCACGATCTTGGCACCAACGCCAAGCGGGTTCGGGCTTTCCTGGAAGAAGCCTCGAACCTGGCGCTCGCCGTCAACTGATCAGGCGGGCGTCACGCCAGCCGGTACTCGCCGTCGAGAGAGGGCATGCCCTCTGTGGTCACTTGGCCCTTGGCGACGAGGTCCTCCAGGTGGGCGAAGACCGACAATCCCGCGGCGCCGACGAGCGCCGGCTTCAAGCCCTGATAGATGGCGGCTACGATGGCCGGGATGGTCCGGTCCCCGGCGGCGAGCCGGTTGAGGATCGACACCTCGCGCTGCCGCCGGTGGTGGATCAGCGCCCTGACGAAGCGCTGCGGGTCCTGCACGGGGCCGCCATGGCCGGGCCAGTACACGGCCTCCTCGCGCCCCTTCAGCTTGTCCAGGGAGGCCATGAAGTCGCTCATCGAGCCGTCGGGCGGCGCCACCACTGTCGTCGACCAGGCCATGACGTGATCGCCCGAGAACAGGGCCTTCTCCTCCGGCAGCGCGAAAGCGAGGTGATTGGCCATGTGGCCCGGCGTCGCCAGGGCCGAGAGGCGCCAACCGGGACCCGAGATCACGTCGCCCTCGGCTAGCTCCCGGTCCGGGGCATAGTCCCGGTCCGAGCTGGTCTCGAGCATGTTGACCTCGCCCTCGAAGAGCGGGCGGGCGCTGCGGTGCGGCGAGCAGCCGACCAGCAGGGCCCCGGTCGCATCCTTGATGGCCCTGGCCGCAGGGGAGTGGTCCTTGTGGGTATGGGTGACGAAGACATGGGTCACCGTCTCGTTCCGCACCGCATCGAGCAGGGCCGCCACATGGGCCGGCTGGTCGGGTCCGGGATCGATGATCGCGACGCGGCCCCGGCCGACGATGTAGCTGCAGGTTCCGGTGAAGGTGATCGGCCCCGGATTGTCGGCCACGACCCTGCGCACGAGCGGGCTGACGCGCACGCATTCGCCTGCCTGGGCAGGGGGGCGGATGTCGAAGGTGAGGTCGTCTGCCATGGAGCCGGTCCTGGGAAATGGTCTGGGCATGAATATGGAACGGTGAGGCCCCGGCTTGAGGCGACCGCTCGACACCCCTATAAGGCGTCGTGAACCGCCTGCGAATGGCGGAACGAGATCTGGAGCATAATGATGTCCACCGGCGCTACCGCCCTTGCCACTCCATCCACCCTGATGGGCCTCCTCTGGCCCTCGCGGAACGACGCACGCTTCGCCGCCATCCGCGCCGTCGTCCTCATGGTCGTCGGTTCGGCGCTGCTGACCCTTTCGGCCAAAGTGCAGGTGCCGCTGCCGTACGTTCCCATGACGATGCAGACCCTCGTGGTCCTGCTGATCGGCGCGACCTACGGCTGGCGCCTCGGCGGCGCGACCGTCGCCCTCTACCTGATGCAGGGCGCCATGGGCATGCCCGTCTTCGCGAACACCCCGCCGATGCCGGCCGGAATCGGCTATTTCGCAAGCCCGACCGGCGGCTTCCTGTTCGGCTTCCTGGCCGCGGCCCTGGTGATGGGCTTCATGGCCGAGCGGGGCTGGGACCGTTCGCTCCTGCGCGTCACCGTCATGATGAGCATCGGCCACGCGGTGATCTTCGTGTTCGGCCTGGCCCAGCTTTCGCTGGTCATGCCGTTCGCCAAGGCCTGGACGGTCGGCGCCGCGCCCTTCGTGGCGGCCACCATCGTCAAGACGGCGCTCGCCATCGCTCTGATGCAGGCGGCCTGGAGCATCACGCGCCGCAACGGCTCCGTGCGCTGAGGCGACGCCTTCAGGTAACGTGAGATAGGAAGCCGCCTTCGGGCGGCTTCTTCATTTGGAGGGGCGTTCAGCCGACCGAGTGCACGAGCCGCAGGGTCGGCTTCGCATGGCCCTGGCGGAAGGTGAGACTGACCCAGTCCGCATCGCTGTTGCCCTCGACTGTGTGGTAGCCGAGCTGCTTGGCGAGGGCGCGCGCCTGATCGAAATTGGCGCGCGAGATCCAGCGGGTGAACTCGACATTGCCCTGATCCATCAGGACGGCGAGCATGCCGATCTCGACACCCTGGTCGAACTCCTCGCTGCGGCCGGGGAAACGCAGCCGCAGGCCTTCGTCGAGATGAATGTGACGCATGATAGGCCCCCATCGGTGATCGCCGTTTGTCGGCTTCTTTGGCATGAGAATAAGCGATTGGGGCGTCTCATAGAAGGGCGGCAAGGCGGCGCACGCGCAAGCCTGACCGTGAGGCGCGAGGAACCTCGGCGGCAAATCGCTCATTAGCTCAGGGAAACCGCCGAAAACGACGGCAGGACGGCGCCTCGAGCCTGCCTTCCGCCGCCGATCCGGCGAGGGAGGTAGCCATGGCCCACCGAACCATCAATGCCCTGTTCGACGACTACGATCATGCAGCCGAAGCGATCCGGCGGCTCGAAGCCTCCGATATTCCCCATCTCGACATCAGCCTGGTGGCGGGCAATCTCGGAGGCGCCTATTCGCAGCACGCCAACCGCTTCTTCGAGAATGAAGACGAAGACGGCGACGGTGCCGGCACGGGCGCCACGATCGGCACTCTGGCCGGCGGCGGTGCAGGGCTTCTCGCAGGCCTCGGCATGCTGGCGATCCCGGGGGTCGGCCCCGTGGTGGCAGCCGGCTGGCTCGTCTCGACCCTGGTCGGAGCCGGAGCGGGCGCCGCAGTGGGCGGTCTCGTCGGAGCGCTCGCCGACAGGGGCGTCAGCGAAGAGGAGGCGCACCGGTACGAGGAGGGCATCCGGCGTGGCGGAGTGCTGGTCACCGTCGGGGTCGACCAGGGCGATGCCGACCGCGTTCGGACGATCCTGGACGAGGCAGGCCGGGTCGAGGTCGAGAGCCGTGAGGAGGCGTGGCGTTCGGAGGGCTGGGCGCCGCCCATCGGCGCGGCCGCGTCCACCACCACCGGTCTGACCACCGATCTGATGCCGAACCCGCTCGACGACGAGGAAACCCCCACGGAGGTGGAGGTGGAGACCGAGCGGCTCCGCCGGATCGGTGGGGCTGACCGCGACCAGCGCTAGGTGAGCCTGCGCGAGGGACGGGGCTTCCGGCCCCTCGCGCATCAGGGCACTCGTTAGACGGCCCGGCGTCCGCGCAGATTGTCGAGCGACCAAGCGCCGCCGCCGGCTGCGACCATGAACAGGAACACGAAGCAATAGAGGATCGCGGCGTCCCCGCCGTTCAGGACCGGGAACGGGCTGCGTGGCGCATGGGCCATCCAATAGGCCGCGGCCATCATGCCCGAGAGGACGAACGCCACCGGGCGCGTGAAGAGGCCGAGCAGTAGAAGCGCCCCGCCTACCACTTCGAGGATTCCTGCCACGCCGTAGAGGCTGAAGAGCGCCGGCGCCGGATTCGGCGAGGCCGGGAAGCCGAAAAGCTTCTGCGTGCCGTGCGCCATGAAGATCAGGGCGGATACGATCCGCAGGATGCTGAGAAGGCGAGGGGCCCAGACGGTCTCGAGATGGGCTGCGTTCATAGGGTTCGTCTCCGTGGAAGCGACGCGGGACCGGATCATCCGGTTCCACCGGGATGCGAAGCGGTTAGAGCATCGGACCAAAAGACGGATCCGCGACGTACTACCCCTCTCCCGTAGACTGAGGTCGGAAGAAAGCGGGTCCGACAAACCGTCCGATGCTCTAGCCGTTCAGCTTCGCTCTTTCCAGCAGGAGGCGGCGGCAGCTCGGTCACGACTTGCTTACCACGTTGCAACGGGCCTGTTCCGGGCCGCCCGAAGCGGCCGCTCACATGACGTCGACGATGATGCGCTGGGAAATCGGGATCGCGTCGGACGGGGCGCGCACGACGAAGACGCCCTGACAGGTCGTCGTGACCGGATAAATCGGGGTGCGATGCCGGTCGACGCCGACCATGTAGTTGACGGTGTAATAGGTATCGCCGCCGACGAGAGCCGTTTCTCGGCCTTCGAATACGTATCCTATTTGGGTCGGGTTGATCCGGTAGACCGCTTTCGGCGGTCCGAGCGCAGCGATCCGCTCGGAGATCGGACGACCGATAGATACTGTCGGCGAATTCTCTTTTGGCTATTCAGCAAGAGGAGGAATCTATGAGCCTTCATCCCGAGCCGATTGGTGAGATCCCAGCCGAGACCGTGCGGGTTGCCCGGGCAGCTTTCCCTAAGGGCAA
>JAFAAP010000301.1 GCA_023426505.1 Pseudomonadota bacterium | reverse complement strand
TCTGGTGATGGACAACCTGCGGCCGCATCACGCCACAGAAGTGCGGGACCTGCTCGATCGGGCTGGGATCGGGCTGTTGTACCTGCCCCGCTACTCGCCCGAGTTCAACCCGATCGAGCCCGCCTGGGCCAAGGTGAAAGAGCGGCTCAAGGCCAAAGCCGCGCGCACTCTTGAAGCCCTGGAAGCAGAGCTCAAACCAGCCCTCGACACCATCACCGCCCAGGATGCCCGAGGCTGGATCAGGCATGCCGGCTATGCCCTACACTGAAAACAAAAGCGCTTTAGGAGCGCGGCCTTGATCTGCTCGCCTACCACTCTCCTGACTTCTTAAAGGGGGCTAGCGAGGCTTCGGGCAGGTCATTCGAAACAATTCGCCCCCTTGCATGATAGAGTTCGTATCGGCCACTGAAACCCAAGGGTCGCCCTGTATGTTCGGACGAAAAGAACCATACTCGGTGATGATGTCCGTGTCCGACAGTTCACAATGAGTTTCTCACGTTGAGACGACTTGGTGTCTTCGACCCACTTTTCCCTCTTTTCATGTGTTGGGTACATTCCGGAGTAACGATCGCAGAACTCTCTGGCGTTCGTCGCCAGCACCTGTGCGGTGATTTCGAACGTGTCTCGGTCCGTGCGGCGGACTGATATAGCTGTCTGTCCAGGTCCGTTGCCAGTTAGAAAGGCGTCTCCAGCCTCAATTGCATGGCGGGACTGAAAAATGTGACCAAGATAAGCGCAAGTCCGCAGAAGCTGTGTTTAAGATAGTGTTTCATTTCGAACCTCATACCCAGGGTAGGTGGTTGCGCGAATGCCCTTTTTGACAAGCGGTTCAGTCTTCGGCGACTGTCGTTGACGCCCTTGGCATCAGGCGCAAAGTTAAACTCTGTGATGGTCAAGCACGGCACTCGGACTCCTGAGGTTGCTCGTCGCTCCCCACGGGCATGGCCTCGGACTACTCCCCCGAGGCCTTCGCCGTATCTGAGCACAAATTTCCGATAAGCACGTTATGGAACAGGAAACTACGACTTCAGAGGAGGCTCATTAGCCACGTTTCTGATGTTAGCTTGGGGACGGGATTGGTGTTTTACCCGCAAAATGGAGGCTGAACATGGCTGGAAGTGCCGATATCGACTTCTGGCTCTCCATGGGAAGCACCTACACCTATTTGGCTGTCATGAGGGTCCCCAACGTCGAGCAGGAGACAGGCGTAACGTTTCGATGGCGGCCCTTCAGTCTTGGGGTTCTGCTCCGGGAGATAAAGCACACACCTTTCGCAGATAAGCCGGTCAAAGCTGCTTACATGTGGCGCGACATTGAACGGAGGGCAGGAAAGTACGGCATCCCGGTTCAGGTCCCGGCCCCGTATCCAGCCAAGAACCCCCTCTTGGCCAATCATGTTGCGATTGTCGGTATGCAGGAAGGATGGGGCGAGCGCTTCATCCGAGCCGCATACAGGCGCTGGTTTCAATTAGGCCAAGAGACTGGGAGCGACCCTAATCTCACCGAGAGCCTCCGCGACGTCGGGCAGGATCCGCAGCGTGTGCTGGAGAGAGCGCAATCTGACGAGATAGCCCAGATCCTCGAAGCGGAGACGAACCAAGCACGCGAACTCGGCATCTTCGGCGGCCCAAATTTTGTGGTTGGTCGCGAGTTGTTCTGGGGGGACGACCGTCTGGAGGACGCCGTGAGTTGGCTACGTTGCGGTCGAGTGGTTTAGCGGAGCACGCGAATTTCGCGTAAAGCCCCTTCATGGAACGCCCAGAAGACCTCTACGCCTCGGGCGTTTTCAACTCGATCCGAATGCCCCGGAAGCCGTGTGGCGCGTCAGCGGCGACCTCAATGGCGTGCAGCCGCTGCGGGGGCAGGCGCAGCGCCCGCGGCAGCTCCGGACTGGGTGGCGTTCCACCCGATGGAGGGATCTCGTTCCCGTCCGCGTCGAAGTTTCGGTAGTTCGGACGGGCCAGCACGACCATGATGCTCGGCCAGCGGTGGTGATGCAGGTTCTCTCGCTCACCAGGCTCGACGGTGACCTCCAGCACCCGCACGGCATCATCTTCGAAGAGGAGGCGTGGTTTGCTGGCGCGGCGACCAGCGCATCCAGCTGGGGCGGCCATTCCGCGTCGTCGGTCTCGGGCATGTGGTCCTCCAGGAAGAGGCACACGCATGATGCAATAGGCGCCGCGAAATTCCGATAAGCAGGCGTTATGGAACCAGATGCCGGTACCACTTCTTAGGCCATGGCTGACCAGCATGGAGAGGGGTAGATTTTGTCTGATGGATGAAAAATCCGTGTCGAGTATCACCAGCGGCTGGGGCGACAGGTTCCTTCTAATGGAGGTCGGACAATGTGGCATTCCACGCGAGTTCTCATCCTCAGCACTGCGCTGGTTTTCACGGCAGCAACGAGTGCTACAGCTCAAAGTGAAAGCGAAGAGAATGCGAGTTGCATGGGGCTCGGAGCCTCGTTTTATGGGCAGTTCGCTCCGCAGCAGATGGGCTTTGTGGCGCAGTTCGTGATTGATCAGGCAATCGCCACAGGCGAAGCACCTGGTGAGACTTTTAGCGAATTTGGTGCTGAGAAGGAGGGCGGATCAATTCCTTCGCCTTGTGGCACACGCCTCGAATAGCACCATTGGCTGCCTCGGCTCGTCCAAGCTGAGCGCGAATTGCGCGTAACCCCTTTATGGAACCGGATACCGGGCCGGATACCGGGTCGTTTGAGCGTATTGAGAAGAACTCCAGTTAAGGGCGGCCGATAGTCGAGTAAAGCGCCAGTATAAATCGCCTTCTCGGTCCGCCCAAGGTGCGTGCGAATAGTGGCGAGATCCTCGCGGCAGTCGGTGCAGAAAACTCCCGCCCCGTTTAACCTGGGTGATAGGCGGATTCCCTGAGCCGTCTAGGCTTGCGGTGAGCCTCATTGGCTCGTTCCTCCTCTGACCTGCTCCCTCCCGGCCCTGCCGGTGAGGGAATTAAACTTCGCCATGAGGTGTAAGCCAGAACCCCGGCCTGTGCCCTATGGGTGGGCACCTTCAAGCGCCCTCCTGCCCCCGGCAGGGCGCTTCTTTTTGCCCGCCAGTTCCTTCTGATGGACACGGATAGTTAACCTTGGCCGTCGCAGAAAAGGGCGAGACGCATTTCCCCTTGCTCCCCGTTCACCTCCCTGGGCTGAGCGGGGCTTTCTTTTGGGCGTCATCTTCGGCTAATCCGATTTGGCCGATCGACAGCGGCCGCGACGAGGCGCAGGCTCATGCTCGGTCAGTTCCTCGCTGGACACCGACCGGAAGAGGGTCTGGGAGTCCACTTACTGCTCCTACAGGCCCTCTTTTCTTGTGTGGCGGTTCTTCCCCCGCCGATGCTTCCTCGACAATGCAGAGCCCCAGCGGTTGAACCAGAAATCAAACGCAGGAGCGAAAATCTCTGCGTGGCCCCACGGCCGGTCTCTCCGCGGGACAAAGCGCCAGACTTTGAGAGCGCCCTTGCCTGTGCGAAGCCTTCCGCCCTTGCGGTCCGATCCCCCAGACCTTTTTCTACCGCTTTAGCGTAAGAACGGGACAGCGCCGGTCTATGGCACAAAAGCCCCAGAGTTTTAACCATCCCCGAGGGGGCTCTCAGGGCCGCCGTGACAGGGCTGCGTGAGAAGCGCATCGGTCGCCAGTATCCAGCGACGATCGGCTTGGTCAGCTCACCGGCACGTCCCAGTTCACTGTGGCAAACCGCTCGATCTCGTAGGTGATGCCGGGCAGGTCCCCATCTTCGGGAATGTCCCGGAACACGGGCAGGCAGCGCGTGAGCTGTTCGCTGCGTTCCATGAACGCGACCGTCATCGCCCCTTCCAGAGCCTTACCGACCTCGACTGACGCACCGTGGTCGACCGCAATGACTGCCGAGATCGCCCCGATGTCGTAGGTCGCCATCACCAGACCGGCGATAAATCCAGCTTCGAAAGGCGTGTCAGGGTTCGCAGCCCGTGCGGTTCGCAGTGCCAGCGCCGAAAGGGGTCCCTGAGTGTTCACCGTCGACTCCGGCGCTTGCGGTTCACCGCGAGCCAGCAGCTTTGCACGTGCGGGGTCGAGGTTTCTCTTGAGCGCTTGGCGCACGGCGGCTTCGTCAAAGCGGCCGTTGGCTTTCCTTGGGATTTTTCCCTGCTTGGCCCACCGTGACACGAGAGACTTGCTGCGGCCGATCCGGCGGGAGAGTTCGATTAGGGATAGGTCCTCGGTGGTCATGTTCACCCTCATTTTACGGTCTGTAACTGGAGACTGGTTGCGCCGCGCACCTCCCCTTGTGAGAGGCGCATTGAAGGACCCGTAGGGATGGGGCAGGGGTGCCGGTCAGATCGAACGCTGAGTGAAGAAGCCCGTCCGCTATGGCCGATCGTTGTCGGCGATGCTCCTCGTGACACGGCTCCAGATGCAGCCACAGCGGAGTGTCGGGTCTTGCGGTTAGTACAGGCGCCAGCACCTGACCGGGCCGCTCAGTCCCATTGCAGATGAAGCAGCGGTGGGTGTCGTGCTGCACGGGCGCAAGCCGCAGGTCGTTCAGCAACTCAACTGTGAGGTCCGACGATATCGTTTCAATTTTCTGATCGTCAGATGAGCCTCGGAGATGCGAAGCTGATCCTGTTGCTGCTGTGGGCCTGTGGGCAGCGCAGGAGCGCTGTCCATCAGATCCACAGCCGAAGGGCGGGGGAACATGGATCTGCTAAAAGCGCGTCTCGCGTGGGTCGAGCTCTACGCCAAGACCGGGGATGCCGGGCTGGTGTGCCGCCGCTGCGGCATCTCCCGGCCCACCTTGCGCAAGTGGTGGCGCCGTTATCAGGCGGATGGCGAGGCAGGCCTGGTGGAGCACAGCCGCCGTCCGCACCGTCTGGCGGCCCAGAAGGTATTTGCTG
>JAFAAP010000296.1 GCA_023426505.1 Pseudomonadota bacterium | reverse complement strand
TGGAGCGCTGTTCATCTTTGTCTATGCCGCTCTCCATCACCGCCTCCGAGCCTGCCGCAGTCCATGATTGGAGAGGGTGATGCGGCTAAGAAAGGGGCGGTTGGGCAGTCGTTAACCATAATTTTTTCTGCCTGTGGAATGTGGGTATAACGCGCCGTCCGCACGTTCCTGGCACTTGCGAGTTCGAGATCGCAACAAAACGAGCATCGAATCGCCGAGCAGCCCGTCAGAGGCTGCGCTACACCCGAGAGGTCTCGATGCAGGAACTCGACACAATTGACCTACCGGATGGCCGACGTGGCACCATCGTCTACGTTCATCCAAGCGCTCAGATGATCATCGTCGAGGCCGGTCCAGACCTAATCGACTACGAGGTTCCCGAGAATGGTTTGAAGGAGATCTCACGCATGGCCGTTGGGCCGGAGGATCTCGCAAACCGTTTGGTGAAGGGCGGGAATTCGGCGGATTGACGGAAGACTGTCAGGGCCAGTGGCTGGTCCATCCACGAGTTTCGAAATGCCGGACCTTGCGCTTAACTCGCTGCTCAGGGTTCGGCGCTTGGATTGTTGATTTCGATCCAGTGTCCGTCAGGGTCTTGGAATTAGACTTGCCGAACCCCGTCTGGTCGGATGGTAACGTCCTTCGGCTGACGGGTGAGGCTAACATATGTCACCCCTTGCTGCTCCAATACGAAGCTTTGTGCGGCTTCGCCTAAGGTCGATCTTCTGCTCAAGCACATAACGGCCTAGCTTGCGCTACGTAATCGCGTAGCTATACGATGTCCAAACGCAAGATCGACCACCGCGCAAACCGCCTTCTCGCCGCCCTGTCCCCAGACGACTTTGCCGATCTGGAGCCGCATTTAGACATGGTCATGCTGCGCAAGGGGACAGTTCTCTACGAGGTCGGCGATACCCTCCGGCACGCCTACTTCCCGCACAACTGCATCGTGTCGCTTGTCGCAGTCATGGAGGACGGGCGTTCGGCTGAAATGGCCGTATTCGGATGTGAGGCCATGATTGGTGCCACTACGTCCCTGGTCACCCGTCAATCGTTCGGGCGCTATATTGTGCACTTTCCCGGTACCGCATCCCGGATCGAGCTTGATCGGTTGTACGAGGCGATCAACAGCCACCCCAAGCTTCGAGAACTGATCCAGCACCTGAACGAAGCCTTGATGGCGCGGGTTCTTCAGAACGTGGCCTGCAATGCCGTTCACAGTGTCGAAGCGCGGTGCTGCCGCTGGATTCTCAGCATCCATGATCGGCTTCATCACGATACGGTTCCCCTCACGCATGAGTTCCTGGCCGAGATGCTGGGGGTGCAGCGCTCGACCGTCAGCATTATCACCCGCTCCCTCCAGGCGGCAGGGCTGATCCGACAGGGCAGAGGCGTGATCACGATCATGGATCGTGCTGGCCTCGAAGAGGCAACCTGCGAGTGCTATAGCAAAACTCGCCGCATCTTCGAGCGGCTCCTGCCCCACACCTACATCAGCCAGAGAACCTCGTCATGACTGCGAAGTACCAGTCAGACAATACCAGTGTTGGGCCTTGGCACCCACCGCCTGTCTGAAGGGGCGAGAACGCAGTAAGCGCGATGCCATTCCGATCCGGGTGACGGTCTGAGTATCTAATGCTTTGAACCCGCCTTGGCCTCCACCACTTCGCTCACGGCCCATTTGCTGGGCTGTGTTTTCGCGCTGCCCTTGTCCTTCTTGGGCTTTCGGGTTTCTCGGTTACCATGCTGCTCGCGGTGCGCCATGGCATAGCCCTCCAGCAGTTGAAAAGACATAATGCGGTAAGCAGGCCGCCTGAGGAGAATACCATAGATTCCGTACTTACGGTTCAGCGTTGGCATCGTTGATCTCAATCCAGTGCCCATCAGGATCTTGGAAGTAGATCTGCCGCACCCCGTCTGGCCGGATCGTAATGTTCATGGGCTGGCGGGCAAGGTTAACGTACGTCACCCCGTACTGCTCCAGGCGAGCCAGCGCCGCCTCGAAGTCTTTGGTCGCAAGCGCCACATGTGTGGGAGAATGAGCGGGGCCGCTCTGGTTCAGGGTCGCCGCCGATCAGGTGGAAGGTCCGGAAGCCATTAATCGTGAACCACCGGATGTGGTCCTTACCGACTCTGTTGGGGATTTCCTGAAGGCCAAGGACATTCGCGTAGAACGAGGCACTCGCATCGACATCCCGCACATAGAGTGAGACATGGTGCAGGGTGAAAAGATCGGACATTGCCAAGTTTCCTTTCTGACGCGAGACCACAACAGCGGGCTGTCAAAGCATAACGGGCCTTGCAAGGCACCACCACATCACGCGCGAGTTATAATCCAGCAGAACCAACGCCGTGACTTCGAGCCGGATTCGGTTTTTCGGGGCTCTCGCCCGTCCGCATTGAACCATGGGAGAGGTCAATGCTTGCTGGATGTCGTGTACTCGTGGTTGAAGACGAGGCTCTCGTGGCCGAGAACATTGTGGAATTGCTCATCGAAGCTGAAGGAGTGCCGGTCGGGCCGGTCGCCACGATCCGCGAGGCCCGTCAGCTTCTCAAAGGCAGCCTGTTCATCGACGCAGCCCTACTCGATGTGAACCTCGGCGATGGCCCAGTGACGCCCGTGCTGGAGGCGCTGAGCGCACGCGGCACGCCCACAGTGGTCTACACGGGCAGTGTCGTACCCGAGGATGTTCGCCACCGCCATCCTGATCTGATTGTGCTCTCCAAGCCCGTGTTGCCTGCCCGCCTCATCGCTGAACTCCGCAAGCTCATGGGCAAATCGGCTCGGGCGAGCCGGTAGTCCAGACGTAAAGTTACATAATCTTGTGGGCTGACGAATGACGGCCACCTGCGCCCTGCGAGAACAATGGTCAAAGCCCCACAAACTGATCACCCTCGATCTCCTATCGGATATTCGAGTTACCTCTGCCCCGAATGCTGCTATGCTCCCCTACGATCCGCGAAGAGGGAGGGTGTTCGATGCCGCGTACCTCTACCGCACGACAGGCTTCTGCCTCGTCGATGCAACGCCCCTGGTATCCAGCCGACTTGCTGCCCCAGCTTCAGAGCACCCTGGCGGCACTGGCAGATATGGAGCTTCGCTACCAAAGTGACCAGGAGCAGCTTCAGGGATGGGCAGGCCCCGAGGCCATTAAGACGCAGTTTGCTGCCCAACTTGCGGAGCGCTATCAGAGAGAACGGACGCCCTATGTTCATAGGTTGACCGAGTTACAGCTTCTGATAGGCCGGATGGCGTTCCGTCCTTAGCTCCGTGACCTTCCGACGCTCATTGGGAAGAAACAAGGAGGAGCACATGCGCGATGTTCTATCCGCCTCACTCGCAGGCACTGCCCTGCTTACCTTCTCATCCTCGTTGGTTCTGGCTCAGACAACCACCCCCACAACGCCTCCCGGCGATGCGGGGGCAGCGCCTGCGGGCGGGATCGCCACGTGGTGGTGGGTTCTTCTGCTGGCCATCGTGATCGCTGCTGTGGTTTGGTATTTCACCCGCAGGCGGACGACTCCATAGAAGGGCCAGCTTATCATGAGCAAGACGCCGCTTAGTCCCATTCAGAGAGTTGTAAGTTCGGTCTGGAAAGCCGTGCGGATGCTGGAAAACCGTCCTGTCCCGACCTCGAAGGTCAAGCGGCACGGATGGCGCGGCTATGGTGACGCCGATATTTCGGCACCGGACAGAACTCCAGACGGAGACTGATCCGAGACCCATGCGCGAATATGGAGGGACTGGGAATGCCTGAGGACGCCTCGAACACAGTGCCCTGCTGTGTCACCGACATCGGCACGGGCCGCATCTGGTGGGAGTGGCGTCAGGGGCACTGGGTGATCGCTGTAAAACCTGCTGCTGCGCCAGAGCAGAAGCGCCACGACGCCAATCGCGACGGGTAGATGTGTCCTCCTCTCAAGCCGGAAAGGGTTTCTTGCGCCTCTGAGGCAACAGCAGAAGCCTGGAGGGGCGCTAAGCCCCTCCATCACGATCAATGCTTTTACCGAGCGTACTTGAACTCGGGAGCCGCCTTCAGTTGATCCTTGGTCATGTTCGTCGTCAGCATCGCATGATCCGGAGCCGAACGAGCAGCGGTATCGGCAGGCCGACCCGTCGCTACTGTGCCGGTGGTGGTCGGCGCAGTCGGGCTGACCGTCCCCGGAGCCGCCGGGGCTGTTGCTGTGGCCGGTGCCCTTGGCGCTGCTGGGGCATTCGGATCGGTCGTGGTGGCTGTGGTCGCCACCGCACGGGGCTCGTTCACGAATTTGATCTGATCGAAGGGGATTGCCACGTCACGCTCGCCCATCCCCAAGAAGCCACCAACGCCGACAACCACGGCCTGGATTTTTCCGCTGTCGTCCACGAGCAGTTCGCTGATATCGCCGATCTTCTCATTGTTCTGGTTGTAGACGTTCAATCCTTCAAGCTTTGAAGCCCTCCATTGCCCTGGCTGCTCCTGGGTCATCCAGTTGCCGGTGCTCATCGGCCCTGACGCTGGGGCAGTTGTGGACGCTGCGGGAGGGGCTGCGGTGGAGCCTGCGGGCGGGTTGGTTTGGGCCAGAGCCGGGGCTGCGATCAAGGCTGTGCCGAGCAGAGCTAACATGAGATGCTTGGTGAGCATGGGTTCCTCCATCGGTCATTCATGCACCATGCGGCGCACATCAAAATAACGGGGAAGCTGGACGTTTCGTTCTTACTCAGGTCCGCTTGCCGGTGGAAAGAAGTGGCGCGGGTGCGGCGGCATTGCCTTACACAGCATTTTTCTTCTTTTTGATGGTGCCTGTCAGGCCCGAACCCGATCACCCTGAAGTCTTCGGCTCGTTATCCGCTCAGAGAGGCCGTACTCTCGCCCTCACCGCAAACCCGAGAAACCCGCGATGCATGCGCTCTCAGGCTGAGGGAATCAGGTGCTCCAAAAGTAGGGTGCTCCCCAATAGTCGTGCAGTTCGCGCTCCTGGTCCCGATCAGACCAGTTATAATCCTCTGCTCGGTAGAAGACCGGTGCACTGCGAAGCTGCTCTTCAGTGATATCCGTGCGGTAGCCGCCCATTCCCATGTCATAAGTGAGCTTGCTCCAGGGAACAGTGTGCTGGGCCTCGCCCAGCCCTACAAATCCGTCAAAGGTCACCACCGCATAGGCAATGCGGCCACCCATCTTGTCGATCAGGAGCCGCGTGACCCTGCCGATGAACTTGCCGCTGGGATCATAGACAGCACTGCCTTCAACCCTGTCACTCTCGATCAGGGGCTTGCCCGTCATCACACCAGAAGTATCAGTCTGCGGCATTGGTGATCTCCTCTGCGAGGCTGCCGACCCGACCCAAGATTGCTGTCACGGTTCAGCACCACACGACATGAGCCATGCGTTCGCTCTCGACCTGAGGCAGGGACGCCCTTAAGTGGTTTGGCCGTCCTCTGACACCTTTGATCTGCGTCTCCCGCACCACGCACTCGACACCGCTGGATGCTCCCTTGATCCGGTACTGAGGCTCGTGTGAGGTCTCGGGCAGCACCTGCACGATCACGTATGTATCGGGATCAGCCCGCCTTGGATGAGCAGGCAGCACCGATTGGCCGAGCTTGAACTTAGGTCTCATGGAGCCCTCCGATCAGAACGTTGGCAGCCCCACCTGTGCAATGAGCTTACGCCTGCCACCACACAGGTGCCAGAAGAACATCACGTCTAGTTTATGCTTGAAAACCCAGGGTTCTCTCGCACGATCTTACCCCAGCCGTTCCCGTAGGCCCACTCCTGATCCCGTTCCATCGTCGGTGCCCAAGGGTCCGCCGCCTCAGCCGTCTGGTTTGCGGCACGGCGGGCGGCACGTGCCTCCTCGATCAGAGTAAGCTGCTGCTCCCGTGTCATGGGGTGGATATGCCTCAGGTGCTGCCGCCGACGCCGGTCACGCCGGGTGAAACGGTCGTCCTTATGATTAGGATCGCTGTGCCTGTGGGTGCTTCTCGTCATGGCTCTGCTCCACCTTGACGATGGCAAGATTATACACCCTTCAAGCCCGGCCCTCCAGGAGAAGCAGGACGGGTAGTGTCTCGAATCCTGGTCCGCCGCAGGGGCCATCGTGACTGCCGCTAGGGCCAACTGGGATTGCACTTTTCGTGGAGCAGGCGACGGGCCACTTCTGATAGACTGAGTAGATTGGGGGAGATTGGCTGGCCTACGAGCTTCGGTCCTCGCTGATCCGCCTGCTTGAACCAGCGCAGAGTTTCTTCCGACAACCTTGGCAGGCACAGCGGCGATCCTCTGATGCAAGTCCTGTAAGTCCTTATCGTCGCTTGGTTGATCCCGCATCAGGTCAGCACGGCATCCGTGTCATCACGGGCGGGCAGGGCAGGTTCCATGATATCGTCCGGTAGAACTGGACCAACGGCTCGTAACCATAGACCAATGAACAGAACTTCCTTTGGAGACGCCGCATGAAGAAGCTGCGCAAGCTCTATGACAGCCCGAATGGGGACTGCTGGTACCTGACCCGTGATTCATCGGGGGCTGTATTCGTCCGCCATGAAGCCAACTCGGCCTCGGGCGGGCATGTGGAAGATGTCGAGATTGCTTCCTTCCTGGGCCGTGGCGCAGGTCCCGAACAGCAGGAACTACTGCGCCTGATCGGAACTCTCGTTGAAGAGCACACCGTTAAGGCGTGATGGATCTCTGGGAGTGAGATTCGATGACCATGAGAGGCCGCTGATACGGATTTCTACCGGGCGAGGTCGCGGGTCGAAACTGTGTGGAGTTATCGCAGGGTCAGCCGAGTGTCATGGCTGGACCTCCTGCCAACATTGGAGCGTCACCGAAGCCGCTCTGGGATGCCTGAGGTCAAAGCAATAGAAAGACTTAAAGCGTCAGGATCTTCCGATCCCATCAGCCTCGGTAGAATACGGATTGCCTTTCAACGGTTAAGCTGGTCTATTCAGGCGAGGTTCAAGCCCAATGGTTCAGGGCTGCAAGATGAACACGAATATCAGCCGCAGCCCCGTTGTCCTTCTTCTTGAGGACGAGGCTCTGATCGCGGTCGATCTCCAAGACGAACTACAGGATGCCGGTTTCGAAGTTGCGGGTCCATTCACTGCATGTACTGCTGCGTTGGAGTGGCTTGAGACCAACACACCTGATGCAGCCATTCTGGATGCTGCGCTGAAGGATGGCTCGTGCCGCGAAATTGCCTTCGAACTCGAACGGCGCGAGGTCCCATTCTTGATCTACTCAGGTCATTCGGAGGATTGCGGGCTGATGGCCGAGCTTGACCATGTAGCCTGGATCGAAAAGCCGATGCCGCCTGTCGTGCTGGTTCAAGCCTGCCAGCAGCTTCTGACGCGCGGGGATTAAGCTTTTCGGTGGAAGAAAACCCACTGCGCTTGAACCAGAGTGCTGCGAGGCCGTTTTAACCTGGGCTAAAGTTCTGGTAACTGCCTCGTGTCGAACGACAATTTGCATCCTCCCTGGACAGAGAGCGACCGGCTCGCTGCTCTGCGCCGGTACCGAATTCTCGATACGCCCCGAGAACCAGACTTCGACGATCTGGTGCTACTTGCCGCACGAGCATGTCACACGCCCATTGCCCTGATCAGTCTGATCGAAGAGCACAGGCAATGGTTCAAGGCCGAGGTGGGCCTCGGGTTGCAGGAGACGCCGCTCGACCGCTCGATCTGCCTGGGCGTTATTCTCCGGCGCGGATTGACGGTGGTTCCGGACCTGAGAGAAGACCCCCGCTTTGCCAACAACCCTCTGGTATCGGGTGCCCCGCACCTGCGCTTTTATGCCGGGGCCGTCCTGGAAACGCCTGATGGGCTCCCTCTGGGAGCGCTATGTGTCCTCGACGATGTGCCACGTAACCTGACGGAGGACCAAGCCTTTACTCTCGGGACGCTGGCTCGGCAGGTGATGTCGCAACTGGAGCTTCGACGGGCGATAGCAGAACGGGATGAGGCCCTGGCGACCAGCCGCCGCATCGAGCAGCGCCAAGCTCTGCTGGTACGGGAGCTTCACCACCGGGTGAAGAATACCCTTGCGACCGTCCAGGCGCTCGTCGGGGCGACCGCCCGCTCGACGGGCAATTTCAAGGAGTTTTACCGCTCGTTCTCGAACCGCATCGCCTCCTTGGCAAAGACCCACAACCTGCTGACGGACGACTACTGGCAGACGGCTCCGCTACGGGAGATCGCGCTCAGCGAGTTAAAGCCCTTTGCCGAGAGTCGAACGCCCCGTTTTATCCTCGTTGGGCCACCTGTCGAGCTAGCGGCGGATTTGGCGGTGCCGGTCGGCATGGCTCTTCATGAGTTGACAGCCAACGCGGTTCGCCATGGGGCTCTGGCCGTCCCTGGAGGATACATCGAACTCAGGTGGGGCGTAGATGAGGCGGGAGGCGTCAGGAAGCTCCACCTGGAATGGACGGAGCATGGGGGACCTCCGGTGGAGGAGTCGCAGCACCAAGGCTTCGGCTCGACCCTGCTTCAGCGGGTTCTTCCCATGCAGTGTAATGCCACGGTGGAGGTCCGGTACGACAGGGCTGGTCTGCGGTTTCAGATGGATGCGCCTTTGATCGAACAGCGGCTGGTGCCCACGTACGATATTTCTGGATAAGGTGAGGCGCAACACAACCCGGTTTCAGGCGCTGCCCTCATTTGGTTCGGGCATAATCCGGAACGCGCTCGGATCGGGTTCGTGACGAATCATGGATCATCCAGGCCAACCCGTACCCAATGGCTCCCGCCATCAGAAGCGAGAGCCAGAGGTTTTCCGTCAGGCGCTGATGAATCGCTCGACTACCCTCCTGGTAATAGCGCTCAGCGTCTGGGTAGGAGTCACGACCTTGGCGGACATAGCGCTGGCCTTCGCTATATGCGGAACGCGCCGCGTTGGATGCGCCGCTTGCCACTTCGCTCAGGCTCTCCCTCACCTGATTGAGGATGTCCTCAGCGGTGTCCTGACCTACCTGAGAGACTGTCGGCGAATTCTCTTTTGGCTATTCAGCAAGAGGAGGAATCTATGAGCCTTCATCCCGAGCCGATTGGTGAGATCCCAGCCGAGACCGTGCGGGTTGCCCGGGCAGCTTTCCCTAAGGGCAACATTGTGACCCGGCTCCGGGATGAATTTAGCATCCTCTACCAAGATGAGGATTTCCGACGGTTCTACCCGAGCCGGGGGCAACCCGCCCTTGCGCCGTGGCGGCTGGCTTTGGTCACGATCTTCCAGTTCCTCGAGCACCTCAGCGACCGGCAGGCCGCTGACGCTGTCCGGGCCCGGATCGACTGGAAGTACGCCCTGGGGCTCGAGCTGACTGATCCCGGGTTCCACTTCAGCGTGCTGACGGAATTCCGGGCCCGCCTTGTCGCCGGCCAGGCCGAGCATCTGCTGTTAGACACCATGCTCGAGCGGTTCAAGGCCCGCGGTCTGATCAAAGCGCGCGGCAAGCAACGTACCGACAGCACGCATGTGTTGGGGGCCGTGCATGACCTCCATCTTCTGGAGCTTGTCGCTGAGACGCTCCGCGCCACTCTCGATGATTTGGCCGCCGTTGTGCCGGACTGGGTTCGCATGATCGCTCCGCCGGCTTGGTTCGAGCGCTATGCGCACCGCATTGAAGACTATCGCCTGCCCAAGAGCCGGGAGAAGCGCGAAGCCCTCTCGCTGGAGATCGGCGCGGACGGGTTCTTCCTGCTCGACGCCCTGGACGATGCGAGCGCACCGGCTGCGGCTCGCGCGGTGCCGATGGTACAGACGCTGCGCGACGTGTGGCGGGTGCATTACGCACGGGACGACGGGCGGCCGCGCTGGCGGGCTGGAGCGGAACTGCCGCCGGTCGGTGAGCGGCTGCAGTCGCCCTATGACCCCGAGATGCATGACAGCACAAAGCGTCAGATGGAGTGGTCCGGCTACAAGGTTCATGTCACCGAGACCTGCGATGACGATGCAGCGCACCTGATCACGCACGTGAAGACCTGCCCGGCCATGGAGCAGGACATGACGAGCACGGCCGAGATCCATGCGTGCCTGGCCGCGAAAGGCCTCCTCCCTTCTGAGCATTACGTGGACTCGGCCTACATTGATGCGGCCCTGTTGGTCAGCAGCCGACGGGACCACGGGATCTCGCTCGAGGGGCCGGTGCGAGGCGTATCGTCTTGGCAGGCCCGCACGGGGCAGGGATATGATCTGCCCAACTTCGTGATCGACTGGGAGCGCGAACAAGTGATCTGCCCGCAGGGAAAGGTCTCTGTGACCTGGCGTGTCGCGCGCAGAGAGGATGGGAGCCCGCGCATCAATGCGGTGTTCAGCCGCTCTGATTGTGGAGCCTGCGCCGTCAGAGAGCTGTGCACGCCTGCGAAGGAAGCCCGCCGCGCCGTCTACTTCCACACGCGCCAAGAGTATGAGGCCTTGAATGCAGCCCGATCCCGGATGCACGATCCAACATGGAAGGAGCGGCATCATATCCGGGCTGGCGTCGAGGGCACTCTCTCACAGGGTGTGCGGGGATTTGGAATGCGTCAGAGCCGGTATATCGGGCTCCTGAAGACCGGCCTCCAGGAGGTGTGTTCGGCGACTGCGATGAACGTCTTGCGGGTCGTAAACTGGTTGGACGGATGGCCCCGCACCAAGACGCGCGTGACCCGCTTTGCTGCGTTGGCGCCAGCCCTCTGAATTCGCCGACAGTATC
>JAFAAP010000274.1 GCA_023426505.1 Pseudomonadota bacterium | reverse complement strand
CCCAAGCCGCCTCGGTGTCGATCACCCCGGGTGACCCGATGCGCCTCGCCCTGCGGTGTCGGGAGGATCAAGGACCTGCCGTATCCCCGCCGTCCCATAAAGGGTTTGGCACGCGCCTGATCGAGCGAAGCCTCGCCCGCGAACTCTCCGGAGACGTCGACTTCAGCTATGCTCCGGCAGGGCTGAGTTGCACGCTGAATGCGCGGCTCACACCCGAGCAGGCCCGCCCGCTGCACAATGGTGGGTGATAAGCGCATCAGGTTCCTCGCCCCGCGCAGCGTTCTCCTACAGCCTCTTATCGGGATTGCGCGGCCGGATCATGTGCGAGGCTGCGGCCGGTCGCTGCTGGTTCGCCAGCGCCTTCTGGCGCGAGACCCTCATCGATGCGGCGATCTTCCGGTCGTGGATGCTCAGCCTCGGTCAGCGCGAGGCCTACAGCCGCGTCGCTCAACTGCTGTGCGAGTTGCTGGTCCGCCTGAAGGCCGTGGGGCTGGCTCACGACCATGCCTGCGATCTGCCCATCACCCAAGCCGAACTCGGGGACGCGCTCGGCATCTCCACCGTTCATGTCAACCGCATCCTCCAGCAACTGCGGGCCAAGGGCCTAATCGAGACCAAGGGCATAAGGTTGATCGTTCCCGATTGGGAGAAGTTGACCAAGATCGGCGATTTCAACCCGACCTACCTGCACCTGGAGCGGGGCGGGAGGGCCGCATGACCTTCACGCTTCAGCCGATCCGTGTTGCGGTCGATAGTACCGAGGAGGGCAGGCTGGTTCTGGACGAGAAGCAGCGGCTCGTGGCGGTGCTGACACGTCTCTCCGATGCGAACGAGGTGGCTCCCGGGCAATGGTATCTGGAGGCAGGCCTTGGTCGGCTGGATGGGGTTAATCACCCGACCTTCGCCGATCTGGACATGGCCCTGGACTGGATCCGCGAGAGCCTTGCCCATCGAGAGTGAGGACGCGGAACGCCCTTTTTCGTAAACGGCCTTACCGTAGAGTGTCGCCGTGAGCCTGAACGGACATAGCACGCAACGGCCTTCACACTCGGGATGTCTCACAGTGGCACTCCTGAGGTAGGCCCAAGGGCAGTAATCCTCACCTGACCAGACATTCCTCAAGGCCGGCGAATTTCACTGCCTGATCCGTTCCTGACCTTCCGTGATTGCGTTTGATAAAGAGGTTCTGCGAGTGACACGGTGCTTATGGCATTATGCAGTGCCTCTTTTCAGGGAGGGCCACATGCCCGAGACCGACGACACGGCATGGCCGCTTCGGTTCAACGTCTATGGCCGGTTCTTGATCGAGCTTCGGCGCGAGGGCGGGGTTTGGATGGCCTACCGGGTCGATGGCGAGGGCAGGCGCCGAAGGGACAACAGCACCGTGCTCCCACCGGACCTGCCCGAATGGAAGATCGCCTCCTATCTGGACGACATCTTCCATGAGTGGGCGAGGCCGGGCGACGTTGTGACCAGGGTCTGAGTGCTTGCCAAAGCCGCATGCATCAGAGCTACAGCGGTGATCCTCGCTGGAACTCATGCTCCAGGCTGTGGCCCGTCGTATCCTTCAATGACAGCAATGTTCAGATCGGCCCTGCCGTCGCGAAACGCTTTGGCTTCGGCATATTCAGGCGAGTGATAGCAGGCCAAGGCCGTGTCGAAGTCCTTGAACTCGACCACGACGGTGCGGCTATAGCCCCGCCCCTCGACCACCTCGGATTTGCCGCCCCGCACAAGGAAGCGCGCACCATACTTGACAAGGGCGGTTGCGTTCGCAGCCATGTACGCCCTGTATCCCTCAGGATCCGTCACATCACCCGATACGACCCAGTAGCCTTTTGGCATGTCGCGCTCCTTCAAGTCGGCCTTCAACGCAGCCAGGATATCATGTTCATCGAGTGGACCGGGATCTGCCGGGGAACAGTTCCATGTAGGAGTTCTGCGAATTACGCGCCGCCCTTGCGCGACCTTGCCTGCCTCACGTCTGTGCCTGAAGCGGGTGAGGCCTAAGCTGGGTTCAACCGCGAAGACGCAGCCCCTCTCATGGCCTTCGGGGCTCTTGGAGCGAAGGGGCCTGGGCCCACTCGGTGTCAGGGTGCCTATCATGTCTCCGAGCGGAAGGTCTCAAAAGGCGCCCTTGGGACGCTAGCCTGAGCGTAGCACTCCGCACCGAACCAGACGTCCCGAAAGCGCAGGGATCCCGTTTCATGACCCTCAGCGGTCGTTCGACCACTCTGTATCACTCCCGGCCTGTGCATCTGAATACAGGAGCCCCTATCCAACCTTCCATCTGCTGATCAGATAAGCGTTGCAGTTTCTGAAAACTAATCATATTAGTTTTATGACTAATTGCATTAGATTGGGTTCCGCCAGATGCACGTTCGATCAGCTACCCTTGGAACGGCCGGTATAGCGGCTGCCGTAGATGCTACTCACCCGACCTGCTTCACTGCCCCTGGGCTACCCACGGGCGCGGATCGGAATATCCATGCCGGATCCGGAGTGGAGCCCCGCTTCCTCCAACGCTCTAATGGCCGCTTGGCCTACGACGATGCCGGTGAGGGCCCGCTGGTCGTGATGGTGCCTGGCTTGGGAGACCTCCGCGCCGAGTACCGCTACCTGGCACCTCGGCTTATCGATGCCGGCTATCGCGTCGTGACGCTTGATCTTCGTGGCCATGGACAGTCGAGCGTCGGCTGGTCCGATTACACCTCAGGCGCCTTGGGCAGCGATGTGGTCGCGCTTCTGCGGCACCTCGATGCTGGGCCGGCCCATCTGGTCGGCACCTCGATGGGGGCGGCAGCCGTCGCCTGGGCGGCGGCAGAGGCACCGGATCGCGTCGGCAGCCTCGCACTGATCGGACCCTTTGTGCGCGATGTGCCGCCCACCTCGGCTTTCCGGGCGGCGTTGCAGCGGCTGATGATGCGGATCGGCTTTGCCGGCCCATGGGCCCCGCGGGTATGGGGCATGGCATACGCGTCGTTCCATGCCAGGAAACCGGCTGACTTCGGTCCTTACCGGGACACTCTCGTCGCGAACCTGAGGGAGCCCGGCCGGCTCGGCGCGGTGAAGGGGATGATCTTCGCAAGCAAGAGCGACGTCGAGGCACGGCTGGCAGAGGTGCAGGCCCCGACGTTCGTTGTCATGGGCGAGGCCGATCCGGATTTCGCGGATCCGCAGGCCGAGGCGGAGACGGTTGCCCGCCTCCTGTGTGGCACCGTTCACATGGTGCCGGGTGCCGGCCACTATCCGCATGTCGAGGCTCCCGAGCTCGTCGCGCCCGCCCTCCTGCGGTTCCTCGATGTGCAGAGGAACGCCTGAGATGCCCCGGGCTGGCCTGGATCCCAACGCCGTCACCGCTGCGGCGGCTCACCTGGCCGATGCTGAGGGGCTGGAGGCCGTCACCCTGGCGGGTCTGGCGAAGCGCCTGAACGTGAAGCCGCCCTCGCTCTACAACCATCTTGACGGGCTGGAGGGGGTTCGCCGCGCGCTGGCCTTAAAGGCGCTGAGGGAGATCAGCTCACGCATGGCGCGGGCGGCTGTCGGGCTGGCCCGCGATGACGCCCTCATTGCCATCGCCGCGGAGTTCCGAGCGTTCGCCCGGGAGCATCCGGGCCTCTACGCCGCGTCCCTGCGGGCTGCGGATCCAGAGGATGCCGAGCTCGCTGCGGCGGGCAATGAGGTCGTTGCCGTCGTCGGCGCCGTGCTCGCGGGCTACGGCCTCAGGGGCGACGATGCCCTGCACGCGACGCGCGGCCTGCGGGCGATTATCCATGGGTTCGTCTCTCTGGAGACCGCAGGGGCCTTTGGCCTACCGCTGGATTTGGACGAGTCCCTCCGTCGGCTTCTCCATGCGTTCGCCATCGGCTTTCGGAGCCATGGCGACTGAAACCTTTGCTACATGGTTCACGCCGGGAAGCCGCCCGTCCGGGAGGCGATTATCCCGAACCATTCAAGGCGTCGGCTGCGGAGCCGACCGACATCCAGGAGAGCAGCATGAACAACCGCTACGGCAGCCTGGCCGCGCTTGTGTACGACCTCGACAAGCCCGTGGGCCGCACCTTCGGCAACGAGATCGCATTCTACCGCAGCCGGTTGGCGGAGTGCCGCGGCCCGATCCTGGAGCCCGGCGTCGGCAGTGGACGCCTGCTAATCCCGTTTTTGGAAGCGGGTCTTCCCATCGAAGGCTTCGATGCGTCTGCGGACATGCTGGAGCGCTGCCGCGCCCATTGCCGGGCGCAGGGCTTGTCGCCCCGCCTGGAGCAGATGCGGTTTCAGGACTTCGCCTATGACTACACCTTCGGCGCCATCATCGTGCCGTTCGGCTCGTTCCAGCTCATCGGCGACTTTGCCGAGGCGCTGACGGTCCTGAGGCGTTTCCACGATCACCTCAGCCCCGGAGGCCGGCTGATTGTCGATCTCGATCCCATCAGCGACTTCTTCAGCAGCAGCGTCAGGATCCGCAGTTGGCCGACGGAGGGCGGCGACTTGATCACCCTTCAAGCCCAGCAGGTCGACATCGACCACATCGCCCAGCGGAAGGTGTCGCACCTGCGGTACGAGCGCTGGCGCGACACGCGTCTGATCGAGACCCAGCTCGAACTGTTCACTCTCCGCTGGTGGGGGATCCACGAGTTCGAGCTGGCGCTCAAGGCCGCCGGGTTTGGCGACATCATCATCTCGGGCAGCCACGAGCATGGCCGCGCGCCGACCTGCGAGGACTGGATGATCACCTTCGAAGGGCGGCGAAGCTGACGGCCGCTCCTGGCGAAAGACGGTAGCCTGTGGGGAGCGGCCAAGAGCGCAACCGGCGCGAGCCTTGCCCGTCACGCCCACCCTTCAGGACGGTGGGCTCGGTGATCCTCCCCCGAATCCCATGATCGGCAGGAGCTGGTCGCCCTTGAATCGGTCCGTGCGCTCGCTCCTGCGCCTCGATCTGTTCGGCAGTCGGCTCGCAGACGCCCTCGCATTCCGTGAACAGGACCGCGACCCTGTCCAGCGCGACCCCGCCTGGGATCTCAGAGCGTCCGGAGACAGGTGCGCGAGCGTCGACGAAGCTGAGAAATGGCCAGCGCGAGACGAACTGCCGGAGCCTCTGGATCGATGCGCCCATGGTGGCCTCCTCTCATCCAGGACCGTGCTCCCGGTTGCACGATAGCACGGTTCCACCGCGTGGCCTAAGAAGGCGGCCGCAAGCCTGGAGAAACCCGACCGCGGTCGGTGAGACGTCATCTCAGCGGCTGCGTCGTCTGCATCAGGCATCGGGGCCTCCGGCCCAAGCGAAGGCGAGCCGGTCGCCAAAGGCCAGGTTGCGCGCGGGAGATCCTGCTCATCCGGGGAGATGAGGGCGCACCCACGCCTCACGCGGTTACTTGTGCCGACCGGGAATTGCCTTGGGCTCCGACGTTTCCCAGCCGTAAAGCGCCTCCGGCCTGGGCGACCCAAGGGCAGGGCACCTGCTGGCCTTGGGCTCCCCATTGAGGCCGATGTGGGGGATTGGTCTGACGGGAACTCAATAATCTGGAGTTTCGGGCCGGAAGAGCGCATCCTATGAGCAATGGAGCCGCCGTCCTGCGGGATACGGCCACTGCGTACACCTTCGTCCAATGCGTCCCGAACGGGGGCTGCACGTCCGTGCCACGGCACGGTCCATGGTGGAGGTTGTATGATGAAACGCAGGCTGATCGCGGGATTCATCCCAACGCTGCTCGTCCTGTCCCCGCTGGCCCTGGCGCAGCAATCATCCTTCTTCGTCAAGCCGCTCGCCGAGAAGAAGGTGACGGAGCTACCGAGCGGTGACCTCTTCTGGCACCTCGCCCTTACGGCACGAAGGAGCAGGCGCAGCAGGTCGCCGGTCCTCACGGCCTGGCGGCGGAGTACGATGGCAAGGTCTGGCTCTTCAGGTTGGCGCAAGCGGGTGAGGACGCCAAAGGCGGCACCAAGGTCGCCGAGATCGGTCCGATCCCCCGCATCACGGCCAAGGAGTATCTCCTGCGCGTCAACGAGGCCGGCGGTCC
>JAFAAP010000164.1 GCA_023426505.1 Pseudomonadota bacterium | reverse complement strand
TAACGCCATAGGTGACGTGTAATTCCGATAAGCCCATGTGTGGACGGCGCCTGCGTTTATGGAACTGGACAGTGTGTCTCTTGGGCGTATTCTGAAGACTTGCGCAGCGGCTCCGACTCCAGGTGAGCAGCGGTTCAGTCTAACTCGGTCCTTGGATGCGCTCGATCGGAAGATGAATACTCGCGAATGCTTGCCGAAGGTTAGCATAGCTCCCTAGAGTCCGGGTCCTCATGAACGGATGTCTGGACACATCATTTGCGCTCAGGCTGGCTCGCTTTCGGCGGCACGATGATGGCACCCTGCTCTCTTCAGCCTGGCGGAACCGGGCGGCGTCTCCATCTCCGCGGCCGCCAACGCCTCCGTGCGCCGGGCGCTCGCCCTGGGCTTCGACGACCTCGGACCACGGAAGGTCAAGAACCTCGCCGAGCCGGTCCAGGTCTTCCGCATCCGAATCCCCACAGGCTCCCCATCAGACCTCGCACGGGAGCCCGAGGCAGCAGGTTCGGCTCCGGGGCGCGGCGCGCGGCCTCTGTCAGACGAGATCGCGGATCACAGCCACCAGCGTCATAGCGAGCGCTGCGAGACTTGGCACAAGCACGGCGGCCCCCGAAGCCAAGGCGAGGATCGCCACCCAGTCGAACGGCTTGTCAACGAAGCGAGGCACGGCGCGCTCCTCCTTTCCCGATGTCATCCAACGAATCTCTAACCGCCTCCGTTCCAGCGGCCGTCTCAGGCGGTTCGATGCTTCCGGCCAACCCGGAACGAAACATTCGCTCCGGGTTGGCCGTTCCACCGTTCGACAGCATCATCGCCGAGAGGGGATTGCCACGGCCCTCTACTATTTCGACATCAGCAAGGGGCCCGACCTCATGCGGGATGACGAGGGCTCGGAGTTCGCCAGCCCGGAAGCCGCGGCGCAGGGAGCAGCCCGCTCGGCGGCCGAGATTGGAACCGGCCGACTGGCGAAGAGCGATTTCAGTGACGTTGTCATTGAGGTCAGGGACGGGCGGAACCAGCGCCTCTGCACCGTGACGGCGTCGATGACGGTTGATTGGCATGCCCCACAGCTTCAGCATCACTCCTGGAGTGCGTAAGCGCGGAACACGCCCACCAGACCTGGCGTCAGGCCGCCGCGAGGATCTCGTCGGCGGGCCCGAAGAACTCGTAGTGGATGCGGTTTGACCGCACGCCAGCCAAGGCCAGCCCGCCCACGAACGCCTTCAGGAACGGCCGCGGCCCGCAGAGATAGTAGCCCGCCTCGTCCAGCGGCGTATTGGCGCGCAGCCAGTCGATGGTGATCAGCCCAACGTGGTCGAAGTCCTCGCCTTGGCGGTCCTCGGGCCGCGGCTCGACATAGAAGGTGGTGGCCTTGATGTTTGAAAAGTCTTGAGCCAGGGACCGGACGCGGTCCTTCATCGCATGCGTCGAGCCGTTCAGCGTGCCATGCACGTAATGGACGGCCTTGTGGGGGTAGCGGGCGGCAACTGTCTCCAGCATGCTCATCATTGGGGTTAGCCCGACGCCGCCGCTCAGCAGCACGACCGGCCGTGGCGACTCCTCGTTGAGGAAGAACTCACCCGCCGGCGCCGCGACCTTGAGAACGGTTCCGACGTCCGTCTTGTCGTGCAGCCAGGTGGAGGCGATGCCCTGCGGCTCCCGCTTGACTGAGATGCGGTAGGTCTCGCCGTTCGGCGCGCTGGAGATGCTGTAGTTGCGCTTGAGCGGATGTTGGCCGGGCACCTCGATCCAGAAGGTCAGGTACTGGCCGGGCCGGTGGAGCAGGACCGGTCCGGCGTCCTCGGGCCGCAGCACGAAGGAGGTGATGACCTCGCTCTCGCGCTGCTTGGCCTCGATGCGGAAATTGCGCCAGCCGTTCCAGCCTCCGGGCGCGGACGCCAGACTGGTGTAGATGGCCTTCTCACGCCCGATCAGCACATGGGCCAGGAACCAGTAGGCCTCGCCCCAGGCGGCCAGGATCTCGTCCGTGGCGGCGTCCCCAAGAACGTCCTTGATCGCCCCGAGCAGCGCCTCGGCCACGTGCGGGTAGTGCTCGGCTAGGATGTTCAAGCCCACGTGCTTCTGGGCGATGCGCTCGACCGCGGGCGCGAGAGCGCCGAGGTTGTCGATATTCTGCGCGTAGGCGAGGATGGCGGAGGCCAGTGCCTTGGGCTGGGAGCCGGTCTCGCCGTGATGCGACTGGTTGAAGAGGTCGCGGATCTCCTCGTTCCTGAACATGCGCTCGTACATGCGCCTAGTGACCGCGAGCCCGTGCTCCTGAAGCGCGGGAACCGTCGCCTTCACGAGATGAATGGTGGTGTCGCTCAATGTGTCCGTCACGGGATGATCTCCTGGGATGCAGCATCACGAAAAACGTGCCGATGGACCCGCCCGGCGTGCGTGAGGTCCGCCGTTCTGCTCCAGGCGTTACGCCGTCGGGGCTGGTGTCGAAACTAAGGGATTGCCCTGATCACCGATGGTCGCAGGACGGCACCCCGGTCACTGACGCCGCGGGGCCGTGGCCGGGATCTCGGCGCTACAGGCCACCCTCTCGACTGTCACCAGGACGTCCAGCGCCCGCCAGGGCTTGGGCAGGAAGCGCGTCGTCTTCGGCAACCGCACCCGCCCGGAGGTGACGAGCACCCGGATGTGGGGCCAGCGCGCCGCGCAGGCGAGCGTGAGGTCGACGCCGTCCGCCCTCCCCGGCAGCGTCACATCGGTGAAGACCATCACCACCTCGTCGGCATGGTCCTGCAGGAAGGCCAGGGCCGCGTCGGCGGTCTCGACCTCGACGACATCCAGGTCGGCTTCCTCGATCACGGTCGCGGCCAGGCGGCGCAACTCCGGCTCGTCCTCGACCACCAGCACCTTTCGCCGGATCGCCTGTCCCACCATCATCTCCCTGAAAGTGGCTTGAGGAACGCAACAAGGCAGGAACTCCCGGGCCAACAGCGGTCTGGTGACAGTCCTGCGGCGCAATCCGCGGCACCGAAAACAGGCGGCCCAGGCAACATGGTTCCTAACCTCATGCTGGCGCCCATGTTCCGGGCGCCGGCCGCCCTTGGGGCGGGCCTCAGCGCATGGCGAAGAGTTCCTGGTGGAAGAGCTTGGCCACCTTCAGCCCCTGGCGTGCGAAGTCCCGGCGCAGCGCCTCCCCGAACCCGGCCGGGCCGCAGAACCAGAGGCTGGCCTCGCGCCAGCCCGGTACCGCAGCGCGGATGCGGTCACCGGTCAATCGGCCATCGCGCTTGTCGTGGAGGACGTGCAGATGGACGCCGGCGGCCTCGGCGTCGGCCCGCAGCTTCGCGATGGCCTCGTCGCTGTAGTCGGCCGTGGAGTGGAACAGGTGAATCTCCCGTGGCCGGGACGGGTCCGGCTTCGCCTGCCGCTCCCGGGCGATCTGCTTCATGCGGGCGATGAAGGGCGTGATGCCAATCCCGCCCCCGACCCAGATCTGGCGCGGGCAGTCGTCCTCGAAGGTGAGGCAGCCGTACGGCCCCTCCACCGTCACAGGCTCGCCGACATACCGCTTGTCACGCAGGGTGCGGGTGAAGTCGCCCAGTTCCTTGGTGATGAAGGTGAGCCGGGGCTCGGCCGGGTCCCAGGCGGAGGCGATGGTGTAGGGGTGAGGCCCGTCCGAAGGATCCCCGCTCAGGAAGGCGAATTGGCCGGCCCTGTGCCCTGGCCAACCCTTGGGGATGTCGATCCCGCCCTCAAGGACCCGAAGCTCCGGGTAGTAGCGGAGGCTGCTGATCCGGCCCTCGACCTTGCGGCCGGCGCCGATCCGGCGGAACAGGACCAGCACGGCCGCGACCGTCCCCCAGGCCAGCATGCCGGCCATAAGAACGCCCAGCGGCGTTGCCCAATAGCCGAACTGGGTCAGCACGACGGCATGGAAGACCAGCGCCAGGTAGGCTACGGCGATCAGGCGGTGGGTCTTGTAGAACAGCCGGTAGGGAATCCAGCGGACGAGAGCCACGACGATGAGCAGCACGGTGGCATAGAACGCCCACTCGCCGGCACCCTCCGCGGTGCCACGCTGCGCCAACAGGAGCTGCTGGAGCGCATTGTCGACCACCGGCTTGGCGCCGCGGGCCGGCCGCTCCAGCCAGCCGAAGCTGACCGCCCATTTCGGCCCCTGCGACCAGAGCCAGTGGGTCACCGCCAGGACCAAGCCGCCGATGCCAAGCCACTTGTGCAGGCGGTACATCTTGTCGAGGCCGCCGAGCCACCGCTCCGGCCAGCGCGGGCGCAACGCAAGGATCATTGCCAAACTCATGCAGCCCATGGCCAGCACACCGCTGAGCTGGACCACCGATCCGCGCAGGGCAAAGAAGCCGGCAGGTTGCAGCGCGAGAGGGTCGGCCAGCAGCCACAAGGCGGCGAGCAGGGCCAACGCGCCCCAGAATGCGATCTTGATGTGCCCCATCCGACACTCCTTCGTCTGCTCCGTGGCAGAACGGTTTTTGAACATTCAAGCGTCCAAGCGGCGGGCACTCTCGGAGCCCCGCCGCCTCCTGTCGTTGATCGGTGTCAACCTGTAGCAACGGTCCTGTGTGTGGACGGCGAGGTCCGCCGGCGGCCACAACCCACTCTCAATCGGCCAGCGGTCGCCAGCCCGGGTGGTCGAAGTAGTCGCCATAGGCGTTCAGCGCCTGAACAATGGCCGCCGCGCCTTGCTCCTGGCCGCCTTCCCGCTTCAAGGCGTTGACGCCGTCGAGGAGCTGGGTCAGCGCCAGATGGAGCTGGAGGTCAGCTTCTTCCGGCAGCCTGCAGTTCGCCACCACGAAGTCGACCTGCTCCTGCACCCAGTCGCCGAGCGTCGACACGTCGGCTGCGCTGTAGCGGCCCGAATGGATCACCGGCAGGGCGGCGTCGAGCGCATCGCGGATCCGGCTCATCCCGGTCCGCAGGGCCTCGTCCGTCTGCCACTTCTGACCGTGGTTGAGCCTCAGTTCCATGGCAGGTGCCCCGTGCCCGTCCTGTCCGTGCGGCGCGGCGGCGGAAACGGTCCCGGCAAGCCCGGCTGTCAGGCCGAGAGCAACGAGCGCGGCGGCAAGCGATTTGTTCATGACCATGATCGGATCTCCTGTTTCGTCGTTTGCTTGGCTCGGTTGTGTTTCTGCTCAGCGAAGCCGCGCCTGGACGAGTTCGCCCGTGGCCCGGGTGTAGACGGCCTGGATCGGGAAGCCGCTGTCGTTCACCGCCCGGACCTCGTAGCAACCGTCCTCGGCTTCGATCCGGCTCACCCGATAGCCGAGGTCCTCCAGCCCCTTGCCCACTTCGCCCGCGGCGACGATGTGGCCGTTGACACTGGAAGCGCAGCGGCTGTCCGAGCCGTCGGCCAGTGCCGGAACCGCGAGCCCTGCCGCGAGAAGGGCTGATGCCATGATGATCGTGCGCATGTTGATCTCCTGTGGTCCTGATCCGAACGGCGGCCCGGATCCATGGAGCAGACACTAACGAGATGCCGCTTTCGGCCCGCTGTTGATCCATGTCAGCGAATTGTCAGGTGCGCGGGAGCATCCTCGCCCCATGAGCATGTCTCGTCGCGCCATCATCATCCTCGGCCTCGCCGCAGCCCTGCTGCCGTCCGCCGCGCTGGCGGACCGCGAGCGCGACTATGAGCAGGCCCGCCGTGCGGTCGAGCGCGGCGAGGCGCTGGCCTTGGCCGAGATTCTGAAGCGGGTGCGGGCCGATCTCGGTGGTGAGGTCGTCGGCGTGGAGTTCGAGCGCAAGCGCGAGCGCTGGATCTACGAGTTCAAGGTGATCGATCCGGCCGGACGCCTGTGGGACGTCTATGTCGACGCCGCCACCGCCGCGGTCCTCAAGCGGGAGGGGCACTGATGCGCATTCTCCTCGTCGAGGACGATCCCCGCATCGCCCGCAAGGTGGAGGCTGTTCTGGCGGACGCAGGCTATGCCGTCGATCATGTCTCTGACGGCGAGGAAGCGTGGTTCCGCGGCGATACCGAAGACTACGATTTGGCCGTGCTCGATCTGGGCCTGCCGAAGATGGACGGCCTCTCGGTGCTCAAGAAATGGCGCGGGGCCGGACGCGACCTGCCGGTGCTGATCCTCACCGCCCGTGGCGCCTGGGCGGAGCGGGTCGAGGGCATTGATGCCGGCGCCGACGACTACCTCGCCAAGCCCTTCGCCATGGAGGAATTGCTCGCCCGCGTGCGGGCACTGCTACGCCGGGTAGCCGGCCGGTCCGCGCCCGTCTTCATGTCCGGTCCGGTCGTGCTCGACACCCGCAAGATGCGGGTCACGGTCGACGACGTGCCGCTCAACCTGTCGCCGCTCGAATACCGCTGCCTGAGCTACCTGATGCATCATGCCGGACGGGTGATCCCGCCGACGGAACTGATGGAGCATCTCTACGCGCACGATCACGACCGCGATCCGAACGCGCTGGAGGTGCTCGTCGGGCGCCTGCGGCGCAAGCTCGGCGTCGACGTGGTCGAGACCCGCCGTGGCTTTGGCTATCTCGTGCCCGAACCTGCGCCGACATGAAGCAGGGCTCGCTCAGGCTGCGCCTTCTCGCGGCTGGCACGGCCTCTGTCATTCTCGCTCTGGCTCTGGCAGGCCTCGGCCTGCTGCTGCTGTTCGAGCGGCATGTGGAGCGGCGCATGGCGGCCGAGCTCGGCTCGCACCTCACCCAGCTCGTGAGCAGCCTCGCCCGGACCGGAGATGGCATGCTCGACATCGGTGTGCCGCTGGCCGAGTCGCGGTTCCTCCAGCCCTTGAGCGGGCTCTACTGGCAGATTTCCGAGGAGGGAACCAACACCGTGCTGCGGTCACGCTCGCTCTGGGATGCCACGCTGCCCATGCCGCCCGACGTTCCGGCTGCCGGGGAGATCCACCAGCACACGATCCAGGGTCCGGGCGGTGCCTTGCTGCTGTCCGTCGAGCGCCGGATCTCTCTGCCGGCAAGCCTCGGAAGTGGGACGATCCGCGCCGTGGTGGCCGTGGACCGTGCGGAAGTCCATGCCGCCGGCCTGGCGTTTGCCTTCGATCTCATCCCTTCGCTAGCTCTTCTCGCAGCAGTCCTGATTGTCGCCGCCTGGATCCAGGTCAGTGTCGGCCTGCGTCCGCTCGATGCGGTGCGCCGCCAACTGGCGCAGGTCCGTTCGGGCGCGGCCGCCCGACTGGGCGAGTCCTTCCCGGACGAGGTCCGGCCGCTCGCCGCCGAGGTCGATCACCTGCTCGACGCGCAGGAAAAAGCCATCGCCCGCGCGCGGGCGCGGGCCGCCGACCTGGCGCATGGGCTGAAGACACCACTGACCGTCCTGAGCGCCGACGCGGAGGAGTTGCGGGCGCGGGGCGACACCCGCCTTGCCGACGAAATTGAAACCACCACGGCTGGCATGCTCCGCCATATCGAACGGGAGCTGGTGGGGGCACGGATTAGCCTCCGTGCGCGGACTGGACCCGTTCAGCCGCTCGATCCGGTGGTTGAGCAGGTGGTCGGCGTACTCCAGAGAACCCCGCAGGGCCAGAGGTTGTCCTGGAAGATTGACGCCACTGACGCTCTTGGGATTCGGATGGATACCCAGGACCTGGCCGAGATCCTCGGCAACTTGGCCGAGAACGCGGCCGCCTGGGCTGCCGCCACGGTGCGGATCGTGGGCCGGCGCGACGGCAATGTCGTAGTCCTTCGGGTCGAGGATGATGGTCCAGGCGTGCCGGAGGAGCAGATCGACACCGTGCTCGCTCGCGGCGGCCGTCTGGACGAGACCCGCCCCGGCACCGGACTGGGTCTTGCCATCGTTGGCGATCTGGTGGGAGCCCATGGCGGTTCACTGGCTCTAGGGCGGTCGTCGCTCGGCGGCCTTCTCGCCGAGGTCCGGCTGCCGAGCCCGGCGTAAGGGGCTCATGAGGCCCGCTTGCGGCCCGTGATCATCGCCTTTACCAGATTCTCACCATGCCCCAGGCTGGAGACGACGACGCCCGCCACGTGCAGGACGATGAGCCCGATGGTCGCGTAGACGAACCCCTCGTGCAGGTCTTCGACCCATTGCGAGCCCCAGAACGCATCCGTGGTCATGGCGAACCCCGTAGCCGCGATGCCGCTGATCATGACGAGCATGGCCACAACCATGGCGCCACCTGCCGGATTGTGGCCGAGATGGCGTGGTGCCCTGAACCGAAGCGCCTGACGCGAGTAGGCCGCAATCTCACCTGGCGAACGAACGAAGTCGCTGAACCGGGCGTGGCGTGTTCCGACGAAGCCCCAGACGATCCGCAGTGCGACGAGGGCGGCGATGGCGTAGCCCACCCAGATGTGCAGCCACTCAATCTCGTCTCCGGTCACGAAAGCGACGGCGAACAGGCCTACGAGGCTCCAGTGGAAGATGCGGACGAACGGATCCCAAACGCGGACGGTCTAGGTCTGGGATGAGGCGGTGGCCGCCCCCCAACCCCCCCGCGC
>JAFAAP010000156.1 GCA_023426505.1 Pseudomonadota bacterium | reverse complement strand
TAACGCCATAGGTGACGTGTAATTCCGATAAGCCCATGTGTGGACGGCGCCTGCGTTTATGGAACTGGACAGTGTGTCTCTTGGGCGTATTCTGAAGACTTGCGCAGCGGCTCCGACTCCAGGTGAGTGACGGTTCAGCCTAACCCGGCCTCCGGATACGCTCGATCGGAACCTGAATACTCGCGAATGCTTGCCGCAGGTCAGCATAACTCCCTAGAGTCCGGATCCTCATGAACGGATGCCCGGACACATCACTCGTGCTCAGGCCGGCTCGCTTTCGGCGGCACGATGATGGCACCAGCGTTGGGGTGGCGATTTTCCACCTGCTCTCTTCGCCGCGCACCATCACCCTTCATCCGTCCATCGAATAGGAACGGCTGTGTTCCATTCGTGCTCGTAGCAGCCGGAGCCTGCAGTTGTCTGGCCGGAGCATCCTGAGCAGTGGCGGTGGTTGCGGCCAGTGCCAAGGCAAATGCGACTACCAAGCTCGACATGAAAGACCTCTCCTCTTCCAGCACGGGATCGGCGCGACGGTATGACCCGAGTTCGGTAACCACCGGGGAGCAACTGCGTACCAGGAGTCCTCGCGCTCCGGGTTGCGGCGCAGGGACGGGATCGGATCAGCATGCCCCCGGCTCAGGAGGGTTGCCCCAACGCATGTGAAACCAGGCCGGGGAGCCAAGGACCGGAGCTCTCTCACCCCGGCAGGCCGGCGGCGCGCAGCCCCTCGCGCAGCCGCTCCTCGTCCTCCGCCCGTTTCAGGCAGGAGGCATCGACGAACCAGTCGACGTATTCGCGCGGGCCCGCCGGATCGCCGCGCCAGTACCTCCCGACCGCCTGGACGAACCAGCCCGCGCAGCGGCGGGCCTCGGCATCCCGTCCCAGGTGACCGCAGGCGGCGGTCCGCCAGCCCATGTCCCGCGGGTGTTCCTCGGGTTCGGCGGAGGTCTTCTGTTCCAGGATCCCGGCGGCCTCCCCGTAGCGGCCGAGGAGGAACAGGACACGGGCCAGGTAGTCGTCGTACCAGCGCGGGTAACGCGGGTTGAGGCGCTTGGCGAATTCGGCTGCGGGCAGTCCCAGTTCGGGATGTCCCAGGCAGGCCTGCACGTAGGCCCACACGACCTGGATCGTCGGATCGTTCGGGTTCATGTCCCGCGCCAGGTCCAGGTGGCGCCCGGCACGGTCGAACTCGCGCCAGGCCAGGTGCATGCGGCCGACCGTGTACTGGACCCGTGGGTCGTTCGGATCGAGTGCCAAGGCCTGCCGGGCAAGATCCAGCGCCTCCCGAAGGTGCTGGTTCCTCTCGCGGGGGATGCCGGCACCCTCGTCGGTTGCGCGGGTCAGATGATTATGGGCGAGACCGCTGTAGGCCCGCGCGAAGGTGGGGTCGATGGTGCGGGCCTGCTCGAACAGCGCCCGCGCCCGGTCCTGGGCGCCGGGGGTGAACACATCGGATAGGCGGCGGCCTTGCAGGAACAGGTCGTAGGCGCGAATGTCCTCTGGCGGTCGCCGCCGTGCGGCCGCTTCGCTGTCCTCGAGAACCCGCTGCGCGACGGTGGCGACGATGCCCCGGGCGATCTCCTCCTGGATGTCGAAGATGTCCTCGACAGCCCGATCGTAGCGCTCGGCCCACAGGTGCGCTCCCGTCCCGGCGTCGACGAGCTGAACCGTGATGCGCAGCCGACTGCCTGCCCGGCGCACGCTGCCCTCGACCACATAGCCTGCCCCGAGCGCGCGGCCGATCTCGCGCACGTCCGTGCTTTTCCCGCGGAAGGCAAAGGTGGAATTGCGGGCGATCACCATGAGTTCGCGGAAGCGGGAGAGTTCCGTGATGACATCCTCGGTGATCCCGTCGCTGAAATAGACCTGCTCCGGATCGCCGCTCATGTTCTCGAACGGCAGCACCGCCACCGAGGGCCTCTCGGCCCGAGGGATGGCGGCCTCTGCCCATTCAGGATCTCCCCCATGCGCCATCCGGTAGGCCCGCACCGGACGGGCGATGTTCTTGAGGCGCAGTTCGCCCGCATGCTCAAAGCGGATGTCGAGCTTGCCGGGGAGCTGGTCGTACGCGGCTCCGGAGACCAGCACGCCGCCCGGCGGGCAGGCCTGCTCCAGCCGCGCCGCGATGTTGACGCCGTCGCCCAGGATGTCGTCGCCGTCGACGACCACGTCGCCCAGGTTGATGCCGATGCGCAGGACGATCCGGCGCTCCGGCGGAACCTGCCCCTGGGCTTCGGCCAAGCGCGCCTGGATCGCCGCCGCACAGGCGACCGCCCCGACGACGGAGCCGAACTCCGCGATGAGGCCGTCGCCCATCACCTTGACGACTCGTCCCCGATGCTCACCCAGAAGCGGGTTCACCACCGTCTGACGCAGGCTCCTTAAGGCCGCCAGGGTGCTGACCTCGTCGGCTTCGACCAGCCGCGAATAGCCGACCACGTCGGCGGCCATGATGGTCGTCAGCCTTCGTTCGGTTCCGGTGTCGGCCATGGCGGTCCCTCGCCATCCGATGCATGTCCTGCCGCGACGATGATGCCATGGACGCGGCGCAATCGCACGCCGCTTCGTTGCGGGAAGGCCCGTGGCGTCACGGCGGCATTCCCGCCTCTTCCAGCCGGCTGCGCAACTGCTGGCGCAGCGCTGGGTCACGGTAACGCTCTTGGAACAGGAACCGCGACACGCTGAAGTTGGGCTTGCCCGCCAGCGCCTCCCGAACGAGCTTGCCGGCTTCCTC
>JAFAAP010000056.1 GCA_023426505.1 Pseudomonadota bacterium | reverse complement strand
GACTGGAACATCATGTTCACCGGCCGCCGGTAGGGCGGCACGCCGGCGAGGTCCCTGTCGGCGAGGGTGATGCGGCCCTCGCTGGGATGTTCGAAGCCGGCCAGCATGCGCATCAGAGTCGTCTTGCCGCAGCCGGAGGGGCCGAGGAGGCAGAAGAACTCGCTCTCGTAGATGTTCAGGGACAGGTGGTCGACGGCCACCGCATCGCCGAAGCGTTTCGTCACATTGTCGAAGCGGATGAGCGGCTTGGCAGCGGGATCCGACCAGGGAGCGAAGGAGCGGCGCACGGCGCCGACGGAGGCGGATTGGCGAGGGGGAGGCAAGATGTTCGCACTTCAACCTGAATTGAGGAAAAACCTGCGGCGCAAACTAGGATGTTACGATTGGAAGAACAACAGCTTAATGCCCCCTTCCCCACCCGATGACGACGCCGGTCGCGAAAGGCCATCGGGGGACCGCTTGAACCGCTGCCAAGCTTTTCTAGTTGACCCCTGCAAGCGAGTGGAGACAGCCTTGCGGAACGACGAAGAACTGAGCGGCGCGGAACGCGAAGCCCCCGAGACGGAAAGCTGGAGCCCGCGGGCCGGAGGCGTGCCGCCGGAGACCGCTATGCGGGCCGCGACTGTCACCGGACCGGGCCAGATCCGCATCGCCCGGATCGCTCGCCCCGAACCGGGGCCGGGCCAGGTGCGCATTCGCCTCGAAGGCTGCGGCGTCTGCGCCTCCAACCTGACGCCTTGGGCCGGGCCGGAATGGATGCAGTTTCCTACGGAGGCCGGGTCGTTGGGCCATGAAGGCTGGGGCGTGGTCGATGCCGTGGGCGACGAGGTCGGAGACGTGTCGGTCGGCGACCGGGTCGCGGCGCTCTCCTACAAGGCCTATGCCGAGTACGACCTCGCCGACGCCGATGCGGTGGTGCGCCTGCCGGAGGAGCTGGCCGGCAAGCCCTTCCCGGGCGAGCCCCTCGGCTGCGCCATGAATATCCTGCGCCGCAGCGACATCCGGCCGGGCCAGACGGTCGCCATCGTCGGCATCGGCTTCCTGGGCGCGATCCTGACCCGTCTCGCGACGGACGCCGGCGCCCGGGTCATCGCCATTTCCCGCCGCCCCTTCTCGCTCGACGTCGCGCGCCATTATGGCGCGGCCGAGACGATCCCGATGGAGGACCACAACGGCATCATCGGTCAGGTGAAGGAGCTGACCGGCGGCGTCTTCTGCGACCGGGTCATCGAGGCGGTCGGCAAGCAATGGCCCCTCGATCTCGCGGGCGAACTGACCCGCGAGCGCGGCAAGCTGATCGTCGCCGGCTACCACCAGGACGGGCCTCGGCAGGTGAACATGTGGCTGTGGAACTGGCGCGGCCTCGACGTGATCAACGCCCATGAGCGCGATCCTAAGGTCTATATACAGGGCATCCGGGAGGCCGTGGACGCGGTGGCGTCCGGACGGCTCGACCCGAGCCCGCTCTACACCCACACCTATCCGCTCGACCGGCTGAACGAGGCGCTCGACGCCACCCGCGACCGCCCCGACGGCTTCCTCAAGGCTCTGGTGACCCTTTAAGATGACACAGGCTCTGCTCGAAATGTCCCAGGAGGCCTCCCTCGCCCGCCCCCGCATCGGCTTTCTCGGCGTCGGCTGGATCGGCCGCCACCGCATGGAGGCGATGCTGAAGACCGGCCTGATCGAGGCGGCAGCCATCGCCGATCCGTCGGCGGACATGGCCGCCGAGGCCGGCCGCCTCGCCCCCGATGCGCAGCTCGTCGGGTCCCTCGACGATCTGCTCGACCTTGGTCTCGACGGCGTCGTGATCGCGACGCCGAGCGCCATGCACGCGGAACAGTCGATCAAGGCGCTGGAGCGCGGCGTCGCGGTCTTCTGCCAGAAGCCGCTCGGGCGCGACGCGATCGAGGCGCGCGCCGTCGTGGACGCAGCCCGCCGGGCGAACCTGCTCCTCGACGTGGACCTCTCCTACCGCTTCACGGAAGGCATGCAGCGTATCCGCGAGATCGTGCGCTCGGGAGAGCTAGGGAAGATTTACGCCGCGGATCTCGTCTTTCACAATGCCTACGGACCGGACAAGCCGTGGTTCTACGATCCCGCGCTCTCGGGAGGCGGCTGCGTGATGGATCTCGGCGTCCACCTCGTAGACCTCGCGCTCTGGACCCTCGACTATCCGGCGGTGACGAACGTGGCGGGCAAGCTCTTTGCCGGCGGCGAGCCCTTGCGCGGACGCCCCGACCGGGTCGAGGACTACGCCCTCGCGACGGTCGAATTGGAGACTGGAACGGCCGTGCAGCTCGCCTGCTCCTGGCGCCTCCAGGCCGGATGCGACGCCATGATCTCGGCCGCTTTCTACGGAACGGAAGGCGGCGCATCCTTACGCAACGTGAACGGCTCCTTCTACGATTTTATGGCCGAGCGTTATTGCGGCACGGCCCGGGAAAACCTGTCGAACCCGCCCGACGAATGGGGCGGCCGCGCCGCGGCCGACTGGGCGCGACGCCTCGCGGCGGGCCAACGCTTCGATCCGGCGGCGGAGCGTCTGGTCGATGTGGCGGGCGTCCTGGACCGAATTTACGGGCGCTAGAAAAGGCAACTTATTGGTTGCGTATTTGCTCCCGGTGTCGTCTCATGCCTCCGGGAGGTGCTTCATGTCCGATCGCATCGAGAGAACTGTGGAATTGCGCGCGCCGGTGGAGCGCGTCTGGCGCGCGCTGACCGACCACCAGGAGTTCGGCCGCTGGTTCCAGGTGGACCTCGACGGCCCCTTCACGGTCGGCGGCACCACGACGGGCCGCATGACCTATCCCGGCTACGAAGGGGTGAAATGGCAAGCGGTCGTCGAGACCATGGAGGCCCCGCGCCTCTTCGCGTTCCGGTGGCCCCATCCGGCCGATCCCTTTGCGGACGACCCGGATGCGCCCACCACCCTCGTGGAGTTCCGGCTGTCGCCCGGTCCCGGCGGCACCCTGTTGACGATCGTCGAGTCGGGCTTCGAGGCGCTGCCTGGAGATCGCCGCGCCGAGGCCATGCGCGGCAACGAGGGCGGCTGGAAGGAGCAGGCGGGGAACATCAAGGCCCATGTCGAAGGCTCGCTTGCCCATTCCTGAACCGGAGCCGGCCCGGATCTTCGCGGCTCTCGGCGACCGGACGCGCCTGTCGCTTCTCACCCGCCTCAGCGACGGCCAGCCGCGCTCCATCGCGGCCCTGTCCGTCGACACGAATCTGACGCGCCAAGCCGTCACGAAGCATCTTCATGTGCTCGAGGAGGCCGGCATCGTCCGCAGCACCCGCATTGGCCGCGAAAGCCGGTTCACCTATCGGCCCGAGCCGATCGCGGAGGCGAAGTCCTATTTGGATCGGGTCACCGCGCAGTGGGACGATGCGCTCCTCCGCTTGAAGCACTTCGTCGAGGACGATCCGGGCGACAACCGATCTGCCTAGGGCCACCTTCGCACATCAACGCACCGTTCATGACCGTCCGCGCGAGGACTGCGCGGACTTCGACCCGAAAGGAGACCTCTCTTGCGATCACGAGTCAGACCCAGGCTTGCGGCCGTTCTTCTGGCCTGTGCGGTGAGCAGCCCGTCCGGTGCATTCGGTCAGGACGCCAGGGTGCGGCAGGTCGTCGACGAGGCGATGAAGCCGATCATCGACCAATACGGTATCCCGGGCTTGGCCGTCGCCGTGACGGTCGACGGCAAGCGCCATTTCGTCGAGTACGGCGTCGCCTCGAAGGAAGCGCCGGCGCCCGTCACACGGGACACGCTCTTCGAGCTCGGATCGATCAGCAAGACCTTCACGGCGACTCTCGCGACCCTCGCCGAGATCGACGGCAAGCTGTCGCTGAACGGCAAGGTCAGCGCCTACATGCCGGAGCTGAAGGGCAGCGCCATGGACGATGTGCGCGTGCTGGACCTCGGCACGCATACGGCGGGCGGCTTCCCTCTTCAGCTGCCGGATCACGTGAAGAACCAGAAGCAGCTCGTCGCCTATTTCCGCGAATGGAAACCCGAAACCCCGCCAGGCACGTCGCGCCACTACGCCAATCCGAGCATCGGCCTGCTCGGCATGCTCGCCGCGAAGGCCATGGGAGAGAGTTTCGAGACCATGGCGACGCGCCTGTTCGGCGATCTCGGGCTGAAGCGGACCTATATCACCATTCCGGCGTCGGAGATGGCGTCCTATGCCTGGGGATACAATCGCGCCGGAAAGCCCACGCGCGTCACGCCGGCCCTGCTCGCGACCGAGGCATACGGCGTCAAATCGAACGCAGTCGACATGATCCGCTTCGTCGAGGTGAACATGGGCGTCGGCACGGCGCCCGAGAAGGTCGCGCGCGCCGTGAAAGCGACCCACACCGGATACTACCGTTCCGGCGAGCTGATCCAGGACCTGATCTGGGAGCAATATCCCTATCCGGTCGCGCTGGAGAAGATCGTCGCCGGCAACGGAGTCGACATGATCATGAAGCCTGCTCCCGCGACCGCAATCGATCCGCCGATGGCGCCGCGGGAGAACGTGATCCTGAACAAGACCGGATCGACGAGCGGCTTCGGGGCCTATGTGGCCTATATCCCCGAGAAGAGGCTCGGCATCGTCATGCTGGCGAACAGGCCGTATCCGAACGAGGCGCGGGTGAAAGCCGCATACCAGGTGTTGACACGGCTGGTGGATTAGCGGGGCTCAGTGCCCCGCATCCGCCGGGGGAGCGGCCTTCGGCTTCTTGATGAAGGGCAGCGCGCAGATCAGCGCCAGGAACAGCACCGTCAGGAGGACGAACACGTCCGAGAAGGACATGACCAGCGCCTCGCGACGGACCATGTTCGACATGGTCTTGAGCGCGGCCTGATGAGCGTCGGAGCCGAGGCTCTGGAAGCCCATCGTCATGGTGTCGAGCGTTTCGACCGCCGCCGAACGGCTCCAGGTCACGTTCTCGCGCAGCCGCTCGAGATGCAGGTCCCAGCGGTTGTTGAGGATCGTGTTGATCAGCGCGAGGCCGACCGCACCGCCGAGGTTGCGGGTGAGGTTGTAAAGGCCCGACGCGTTCTTGATGCGCTCCGGCGGCAGGGTGCCGAGCGCGATATTGTTGATCGGCACCATGCAGATCATCAGGCCGACGCCGCGGAAGACCTGGGGCATGAAGAGCTCCCAGAAGTCCCAGTCCTTCGTCAGGCCGGAGAACTGCCACGTGCCGAACGCGAAGCACGCAAAGCCAATCCCCATCATGACGCGCGGGTCCATCTTGCGCGACAGCACACCCGCGACCGGCGCCATCAGGAACATGCAGGCGCCGGAGACGAACATGGTCTCGCCGATCTGCAGCGAGGAATAGCCCCGTACGCGTGCGAGATAGACCGGATAGAGATAGGTCAGTCCGTAGAGTCCGATGCCCATGACGAAGCTGAAGGACGAGCCCGCCATGAAGTTGCGGTCCGCGAACGCCCGCAGGTCCACGATCGGGTGCTTGGCCGCGAAGGCGCGGTAGAAGAACAGGATGCCGGCAACGACGCACATCACCGTCAGGACCAGCACCACCTCGTCCTGGAACCAGTCGTTGATCGGCCCTTCCTCGAGCACGTATTCGAGGCTGCCGAGGAAGACGGCCATGAAGCCCAGGCCTGCCCAGTCGAAGGTCTTGAACAGGTCCCAGTTCGGCTCGTCGAAATCGACCAGCAGATAGGTCGAGATCGTCACGAAGATCCCGGGCACGATGTTGACCAGGAACAGCCAGTGCCAGGAGAACATGTCGGTCAGATAGCCGCCAATGGTCGGGCCGACGGTGGGCGCGAGCGTCGCCACGAGACCGATGAGCGGCGAGATCACGGGCCGCTTCTCCGGCGGAAAGACCGTGAAGGCCGAGGCGAAGACGGTCGGAATCATGCCGCCGCCGATGAAGCCCTGGAGCGCGCGCCAGACGATCATCTCCTCGATGGAGGACGACATCGCGCACATGAAGCTCATGAGCGTGAAGCCGGCCGCCGAGATCACGAACATCCAGCGGGTGGACAGCACGCGCGAGAGGGTGCCCGAGAGCGGGATCATGATCACTTCCGCGATCAGGTAGCTCGTCTGCACCCAGGAAATCTCGTCCGACGACGCGGACAGGCCGGCCTGGATCTCGGCAAGAGACGCCGAGACGATCTGGATGTCCAGGATCGCCATGAACATGCCGAAGACCATGCAGAAGAACGCGAAGGTCCGGCGCCGGTCGAGCGGCGCGGACTTCGGCTTCTGCACGGCGGCAGGTCCGTTCTGGATGGCGGCGGAGGCGGCCATGACGGTGGCGTTCTTTCCCGGCCCTTAGCGCTGGGCCGTCTTGGTCGGCGCGTCGCCGGTGCGCGTGTCGACGTTCACCACGACCGAGAGGCCGGGGCGCAGGAGCCCCTTCTGGGCGACGTCCTGGTCGACCGCGACCCGGACGGGCACGCGCTGGACGATCTTGGTGAAGTTGCCGGTAGCGTTCTCCGGCGGCAGCAGGCTGAACACGGAGCCCGAAGCGGGCGAGACGCTTTCCACCGTTCCGACGATGTCGGTGTCCGGGAAGGCATCGACTGCGAGGTGGACCTTCTGGCCCACATGCAGCGAGGCGAGCTGCGTCTCCTTGAAGTTCGCGTCCACATGCACGCTGGTGAGCGGCACGAGAGCGGCGAGGCGCGCGCCCGGCTGCACGAAGGTGCCGACCTCGACCGCCTTGTTGCCGATCACGCCGTCGACCGGAGCGCGGATCTCCGTGAAGGAAAGGTCGCGCTCGGCCTTGTCGACCGCGGTCTGAAGCTCGGCGGCGACGCGCCGGCCCTCGGTCTGCTGGGCCGAGAGCACGTCCACATTGGCCTTGGCGGCCGCAAGCGAGGCCTGCGCGCTCTTCACGTTCGCCTCGGCGCGGTCGCGCGCCGCCTTGGCGGTCTCGAGCGTCGCACGGCTGGTGTAGTCGGAGCGGGAGAGCTGCTGCTGGCGCGCGTAATCGGCCGCGGCCCGCTCGGACTCGGCCTCGGCGGCAGCGATCTGGGCATCCGCCTGCGTAACCTGGGTGCGAGCGGCCTCGATCTGCTTGCCGATGCGTTCGATGGCGCTCTGCTGGGTCGCGAGCTTGTCCTTCGCGGACTGGAGAGCCAGGCGGTAGTCGCCCTCGTCGATCTTGGCGATCAGGTCGCCGGCCTTGACGCTCTGGTTGTTCGAGACCGCGACCGAGGATACGTAGCCCGACACCTTGGCCGACAGGATGGTGATGTCCGCCTGCACGTAGGCGTCGTCCGTCGAGACCATGAAGCGGCCGGTGTTCCACCAGTTCATGCCTTCGTAGCCGCCGAATGCGAGCCCGCCTGCCAGGATCGTGAATAGGATCAGACGCTTGGCCAGCTTGCCCTTAGGCTTCGCCTTCGAGGCAGGCGCACTGGCAGCCGCCGGCGCCGGAGCCGCGGGTGACTGCTCGCCGGCCGGCTGTGCCGGCGCCCTGCTCTCCCGGGCCGCCTCGGAACCGCTGCTGTCCGCCTGACCATACTCTTCGCGGTAAGCCATCTGGAAAACCTCTGCCAGCGCAACAAGGGCGACGGACCATCGCGTCCGTTCGCGTTCTTGCCGCTCTCGTCTAGAATGATTATGTAGCCTATATGATTTGACTGAACGGTTCGGTCAATGTCCCAGAGGTGATAAAACGCACATGAGCGACGTGAAGGATATCGCGCTCGACGACGGTTCGGTTCCAGCTGCGGCGGATTGCGGCGAGAACCTGAAGCGTCGCCAGATCCTCGAAGGCGCCCGCCAGGTTTTCCTGGCTCAGGGCTTCGATGGGGCGAGCATGGGCGAGATCGCCAAGGTCGCCGGCGTGTCCAAGGGCACGCTTTATGTTTATTTCGACAGCAAGGAAAAGCTGTTCGAGGCGCTCACCACCGAGGAGAAGCGCGGCCTGGCCGAGGTGCTCTTCAAGCTGGACGCGGACGAGCCCGACGTGCGGGCGGTCCTGACCAAGCTCGGCCGGACCTACCTTCGCTATTTCGGCCGGCCCGAGCACATCTCCTCGATCCGCATGGTGATCGGCGCCGCCGAGAAGTTCCCGCGCCTCGGCCAAGCCTTCTTCGAGGCGGGCCCGTGCCAGGGAATCGCCCGGCTCAAGGCCTATTTCGACAGCCAGGTCCGGGCGGGACGGCTGTCCATCGACGACACGGAGGTCGCCGCACAGCACTTCCTCGACCTCTGCGCCTCCGGCATCACCCGCCGCCTGCTTTTCTCCGTGGGCGAGATGCCGACGGAACCGGAAATCGAGCGCAACGTCGAGGACGCCCTGAGGGTCTTCTTCGCGGCTTATGGACCGAAGGCCCGCTAAGCGTCCTCTCGCATGGCGTCCGCCACCCGCGCCTGCAGCACGTCGGGCTTGCGCAGGATCAGGGCGCCGCGGGTGCGCTCGATGAGGCCCTCGTGGGACATCATGGAGAATTCCCGGGTCACCTGCTCGCGGCGGCAGCCGATGCGGGCCGCCATGATGTGGTGGAAGGGCGGCGGCGTGATGACCCTCTCACCGGCCCGGTCGCCCCGGGGGATCGAGAGCCGCAGAAGCTCGGAATAGAGCCGGTGCCGGAGGTCGAGGACGGTCTGCTCGACGAAACGGGCGTTCAGCTCGCGGATCCTTGACGCCATGAGGCAGAAGAGCCGGTCCGCCACCTCCTTGTTCGAGAACAGGAGCTCCCGGAACACGGGGGACGGCATCACGCAGGCCTCGCCGCGGGTGAGCGCCGTCACGTTGGCGGAGCGCTTGATCCCGTCGAGGGCTGCCAATTCGCCGAACAACTCGCCAGGCTTCATCTCGTCGAGGATGACCTCCTTGCCGGAGGCGGTGCGCATCAGCACGCGGACCTCGCCGGACAGGAGGAAATACACATCCGTCGAGAGGTCGTCGAAGTCGACCAGCGTCTCCTCGGGATCGAAGCGGCGCCAGTTCGCGCGCGCCTCGAAGGGCGCGAGATCGATGTTCAACCCCTTGAAGAGCAACACGCTCGCAAGCCGCGCCATCCCTCGTCTCCATCGACGCCGCCACGGCCCTGGCGGCATAAAGCCAAGCTTTTTACCAATATAGTGTAGCGTCTGCGGAAAAAAGTTCCATCACCTTACGTAAGCTTATGCTTTTTTATGGTGGAAGGCCTCTGCCCCGGCTCAGGCCTTGACGATCCGTAGGTCGGAGAGCCCTGCCCTCGCGCAGGCGTTGCGGGTGTCGACCACCACCTTCGCGTTCTCGACGACGAGCCGATAATCGACGTTGTCGTGGTCCGTGGCGATGAGCACCGCATCATAGCCGGAGACCGCCGTCGCATCTAGCGCCACCGACCGGCGCCCCATCAGCTCCACGTGCTTTCGGGTTCGCGGGATCTCCGGGATGTAGGGGTCGTGGTAGTCCACCTCCGCGCCGCGGGCCTCGATCAGCTCCATGAGCTTCAGCGACGGGCTTTCGCGCATGTCGTCCACGTTCTTCTTGTAGGCGACGCCGAGCACCAGGACCCGCGAGCCAGTGAAGGCCCGGCCCGACCGGTCGACCGCCTCGGCGAGCTTGTCCACCACGTAATAAGGCATGCGGGTGTTGATCTGCCCGGCAAGCTCGATGAACCGGGTCGCGATGTCGTATTCGCGCGCCTTCCAGGTGAGATAGAACGGATCGATGGGGATGCAGTGGCCGCCGAGCCCCGGCCCCGGGTAGAACGGCATGAAGCCGAAGGGCTTCGTCTTCGCGGCGTCGATCACCTCCCAGACGTCGATCCCCATGGCCCCGTAGACCACCTTCAACTCGTTCACGAGGGCGATGTTCACGGCCCTGAAGATGTTTTCGGTCAGCTTTACGGCCTCCGCCGTCGCGGTGGACGAAACCGGGACCGTCTTCACCACGAGCTGGCTGTACAGCGCGTCGGCGAGGGCCAGAGCGTCGGCCCCGTCTCCGCCGATCACCTTCGGGATGGCCGAGGTGCCGAAATCCGGATTGCCCGGATCCTCGCGCTCGGGCGAGAAGGCCAGGAAGAAGTCGCGGCCGGATCTCAGCCCCGTCTCCTCGAAGATCGGCTTGAGGATTTCCTCGGTCGTGCCCGGATAGGTGGTGGATTCCAGCACGACGAGCTGCCCCGGCCGCAGGCAGGGCGCGATCGCGCGGGCGGTGTTCTCCACATAGGAGAGATCGGGCTCCTGGTGCTTCGTGAGCGGCGTCGGCACGCAGATCAGGATCGCGTCGGGTTCACCGAGCCGCGAGAAATCGGCCGTGGCCTCGAACTTTTTGTCCCGGATCGCGTCGGCGACGAGGCTGTCCGGGATGTGCTTGATCAAGCTTTCGCCCCCGTTGAGCCGCTCGACGCGAGGGACGTTGATGTCGAAGCCGAGCACCCGGAAGCCCGCCCTTGCGGCGGTCAGCGCGAGGGGTACGCCCACATAACCCAGGCCGACGATACCGACGCGGATCTCGCGCGCCCGGATCTTCGCCAGCATCTCGGCGACATCCACGGTCTTCACTGCGCGGTCTGCACCCATCTTATGCTCCTGTCGGGCCACGGCAGCGCCGACCATAGGCCTCCTGAGGTCAGGAGCCACGACCGCGCAGCCGCCATCGATGTGTGTCGAGGGCGGTCACGCCCAAGTCAAGCGCACCGCCCTGCCCGCCTGTGCATGGGCCGGTCCCGGCGGGCGCCGGGAGGGTATGCCCGCAACCGCCTTGCCAGCGGCGGCGTCACGGGTCAAAAGGCGCCATGCTTCACGTGTCCGATCTCACCTACCGCATCGCGAACCGGACCATCCTCGACCGGGCCTCCTTCGCTCTGCCCACCGGCGGCAAGGTCGGGCTTGTGGGGCGCAATGGCGCCGGCAAGACCACCCTGTTCCGCATCATCCAGGGCGAGATCTCGCCCGAGAGCGGCGACATCTCCCTGCCGCGCGGCGTGAAGATCGGCGCCGTCGCGCAGGAGGCCCCGGCCGGGCCGGAAACCCTGATCGAGGTGGTGCTCGCCGCCGACAAGGAGCGCACGGCCCTCCTGGCGGAAGCCGAGACCGCCGACGGCTTCCGCCGGGCCGAGATCGAGACGCGGCTGACCGACATCGGCGCCCATTCGGCTCCGGCGCGCGTCGCCTCCATCCTGCACGGCCTCGGCTTCGACGCCGAGGCGCAGGGCCGCCCCTGCTCGTCCTTCTCGGGTGGCTGGCGCATGCGCGTGGCGCTCGCCGCCGTGCTCTTCGCCGAGCCCGACCTGCTGCTCCTCGACGAGCCGACCAACTATCTCGACCTCGAAGGCACGCTCTGGCTCTACGATTACCTGAGCCGCTATCCGCACACGGTGCTGATCATCAGCCACGACCGGGAGCTGCTCGACACCTGCGTCAACCACATCCTGCACCTCGACCAGGGCAAGCTCGCGATCTATCGCGGCGGCTACACGTCGTTTGCCCGGCAGCTCGCCGAGAAGCGCGAGCTGACCGCGAAGATGCGGGCGAAGCAGGAGGCGGAGCGCAAGCACCTCCAGGCCTTCGTGGACCGCTTCAAGGCCAAGGCTTCGAAGGCGCGGCAGGCGCAGTCCCGCGTGAAGCGGCTGGCGAAGCTCGAGCCCATCGCCATGATCGTGGAGGACGAGGTCCTGCCCTTCGACCTGCCGGGTCCCGAACGCGCGATCGCACCGCCCCTGATCGCCATCGAGGGCGCGGCGGCGGGCTACGGCGAGCGGACGATCCTCGAACGCCTGAACCTGACGATCCAGCCCGACGACCGCATCGCGCTGCTCGGCGCCAACGGCAACGGCAAGTCCACGTTCTGCAAGCTCATCGGCGGCCGGCTCGACCCGCAGAAGGGCGAGGTGCGCCGGCCCTCGCGCATGGAGGTCGCCTATTTCGCCCAGCACCAGGTCGACGAGCTGAACCCCGGCGCCACCGCCTACGACCACGTGGCGGCGCTCATGCCCGACACGCCGGTGGCGAAGATCCGCGCCCGCGCGGCCCGCTTCGGCTTCGCGGGGGCGAAAGCGGACACGCCGGTCTCGTCGCTCTCGGGCGGCGAGAAGGCCCGCCTCCTCATGGGCCTCGCGGCGTTCCACGGCCCCAACCTGCTCATCCTCGACGAGCCCACGAACCACCTCGACATCGACAGCCGCACGGCCCTGATGGAGGCGATCAACGACTACACGGGCGCCGTGATCCTGGTGAGCCACGACCGCTTCCTGATCGAGGCCTGCGCCGACCGCCTCTGGATCGTCGGCAACGGCACCGTGAAGCCCTTCGATGGCGACATGGACGAGTACCGCCAGCTCGTGCTGTCGGGGGATCTCGCGCCGCAGCCCCGCAACGAGAAGCCGCAGGCGCCCTCTACGTCGCGGACAGACGAACGCCGGGCGGCCGCCGAACGCCGCGTCGCGCTGGCCCCCTTGCGCAAGAAGCTGGAGGCGCTCGAGGCCCGGATGGCGAAGCTTTCCGACGTGATCGGCAAGGTGGATGCGGCGCTCGCCGACGGCACCGCGTTCCAGAAGGACCCCGCGAAGGCGAGCGAGCTGGCGAAGATGCGCGCCGAGGCGGCCCAGACCCTAGCCTCCGTCGAGGAGGAATGGCTGGCGCTGAGCGAGGAGATCGAGGAGGCCTCGGTCTGAGAGTTCGCGCCGGAAGCGCTGCACGAACTCTCCTCCCCCTTGCGGGGAGGAGTTGGAGGTGGGGGCGGTGCGACTGGGCTAGACCTTCATCTAGAGAAGCACTGTCAATCTGCCGAGCCTTTGATCATCAAGTGCAGCGCTCCGGGTTTGCGACCCCCACCCTTGATCCCTCCCCGCAAGGGGGAGGGAAAGAGCGCCGCATCCTGACAAGCCGTAACCCCTCCCCCGGACCTGCGGTCCGACCTCTCCCAAGGGGAGAGGTGGAGGTGCTGGCTACCTCACGACCCGGTCGAGCCGGTTGTTGACGAAGAAGTAGAGCTCGCGCCCGCCAGGCTCGGAATAGAGCACCTGCACCTCGCGCTGGCCCTTGCCGCTCTCGCCGACGAGCACGTCGGTCGCCGGCTTGCCCTTCAGGCGCACCAGGTCGCATTCGGTGATGCCGGGCTCGATGGCTGTCGCCGTGCTGGACGACGTTCCCGTGCAGCGCCCGTCGGGCCCGAGAACCGGACCATCGATCATCGGCCCCGGCGCCGCCATCGGCGCAGCCACAGGGGGCGCAGCCGCCACGACAGGCGATTCCGTCCGGCTGCTGTTGCAGGCGGCGAGCCCGAGCGTCAGGAGGGCAAGACACGACACGACTCTTACGCGCATTCCGTTCAATCCCTGTTGTCGCCGGCCCTGGCCTGCAGCGCCTCCTCGTAGAGACGCTGCACGTCGCCCCGGAAGGCCTGACGCGAGTCCTGGCGCGAATAGAACATGTGGCCGCCTTCGTAAACCTTGAGCGTGAGGCGCTTCTCGGGCCCGAGATCCGGGACCTGGTTCAGAAGCATCTGCGAGGCGTAGTACGGCGTCACCAGATCCGTGAAGCCGTGGGTCACCAGAACCCGCAGCTTTCCGTCGAGCGCGAGAGCCTGGCGCATCTCGTCCATGTTGTCCGGCGCGCTGCGCCCGCCGCCCCAGCGCCAGGCCTGGTTCACGGAGCCGTTGAGCAGATTGTAGCGCCCGTCCGCCTTGTAGTTCAGGGTGCGGGTCAGGTGGTCGATGACGGCGCTCGTGAGCGGCGCCGTCATGCTGTCGAGCACTGGATCCTCGAAGCGGCTGTAGTTGGCGGACGGATTGGGATCGGCGCTGCGCACGTTCGTGTCGTAGGCGCTGACCACCAGGGCATTGCTGCGGCGCAGCTCCCTCTGGATCGTGCCCACATCGATCCGTCCCGCGAGGCGCAGGCTGAGCGCCGGGTCGAGACCGGTCAGCTCCGCCACCCGGCGGCCGATCCGCTCAACCGCCTCGCGATCCTGCTGGCCCCTGATGAGGTCGACGAGGTACTCGCCGGAGGCGTAGCGCTCGACCGCCTCGAGGGACTCGCGTGTCACCGGCCCCTTCGCGCTCTGTGCCGCCGCCGCGAGGGACGGCAGCCGGGCGGCGTTCGGCAGCGGATCGTCCGCATCCTGGTCGATCCACGCGAAGTCGAGGACGGGCGAGACGAGCACGAGGCCGCTGAAGCCGATGCCCTGGTCGCTCTGGAGCTTGTGGGCGAGAAGCGGCCCGCGGAAGCCGCCGTAGCTCTCGCCGGCGAAGAATTTCGGCGATTGCAGCCGGTCCTTCTCCTTCAGCCAGCGCATGACGAAGGCCGCGAGGCCATCGATGTCGCCCTGGAGCGAGTAGAACCGCTCCCGGACCTGATCGCCGCCGAGGACGCGGCTGTAGCCGGTTCCCGGTGGGTCTATGAAGACGAGATCAGTGAAATCGAGCCAGGTCTCGGCATTCGGAACGAGGTTCGGGGGCGCCGAGGGGCTGATGGTCGGCCCGTCGAGCGGCAGCCGCCAGGGCCCGATCGCGAGCAGGTTCAGATAGGCCGAGGAGGCGCCGGGGCCGCCGTTCACCGCGAAGGTGACGGGACGGGTCGCCGGATCGGCATCCTCCCGCACATAGGCTGTGAAGCCGATCTCGGCCTGCGGATTCCCCTGCTGGTCGGTGAGCGTGAGCGCGCCGGCGGTGGCGATCAGCTTCAGGGTGCGGCCCGGAAGCTCGATCGTATGGCGGGTGACGGATTCCGGCGGGAGCCGCTGGGATTCGGCGGGACGTCGCTGCTCCTGCCGCTCCTGGTTCGCCCGTCCTTCCTGGTTCGGGCGCCCCTCCTGGGCGTGGGACACGAGCGGCATCGAGACCGACAAGCACAGGGCGGCGAGCAGCGACAGGCGCGAGATCCGGGTCATCAAGGGCATCCTTATGGCGTCCCAGCAAATGGAACAGGCCGCCATCGTTTCAAATCACGGAATGGTCAGGCCTTGCGCTGCCAGCGCCCGCGCTCGTCCTGCTGCCAGTAGGTCGCCTCGTGCCCATCGGCCTTCACCTTGCGCCACTGGTCGCGCGCCAGGGCGAGGGCCTGGACGTCGGTGCCGTCGAACAGGATGGCGATGCGCTGGTAGGCGGAGAGGTCCTGCGGCAGGTCGGCGCCCTCGGCCAGGAACCGGATGGCGGCGCCGTTCGGGTTGGCGTCCGTAAGGGTGATCAGGACGGGCTGGTCGGCCGCGTGGGCCTCCCTGTCGGTTCCGTGCGGCAGGAAGCTTTCGTCCGTGAAGGTCCAGAGATGGTCGTCGAGGGCGGACATCCGCTCCTCGGTCGCGACCTGGACAACGGCGCGCCAGCCCCGCTCCAGGGTCTTCTGGAGCAGGGTCGGCAGCACGGCTTCTAGGGACTGGTTCTGGAGGTGGTAGAAGAGGATCTCGGTCATCGGCCCTCAGCCTTCACGGCGGTACTCGGGCGCACCATAACGTGTCCGATCCCCTGTCCCATCCTCAGCCCTCGTAATGGTCGCGGACCAGCCGGTCGAGCAGGCGCACGCCCCAGCCGGAGCTCCAGCCCTTGTTGATCTCGCTCTGCGGCGAGCCCATGGCGGTTCCGGCGATGTCGAGATGCGCCCAGGGCACGTCGTTGACGAAGCGCTGGAGCAGCGCCGCCGCCGTGCTGGAGCCGCCGTGGCGGCCGCCGGTGTTCTTCATGTCGGCGAACTTGGACTCGATCATCTTGTCGAACTCGGGCCCCAGCGGCATGCGCCAGACCCGCTCACCGGTCGCCTGCCCGGCCGCGGTAAGGCGCTGGGCCAGCTCGTCGTTGTTCGAGAACAGGCCCGCATATTCCTGGGCCAGCGCCACGAGGATCGCGCCCGTCAGAGTCGCGAGATCGATCATGAACTTCGGCTTGAACCGGTCCTGCACGTACCAGAGCACGTCGGCGAGCACGAGGCGGCCCTCGGCGTCGGTGTTGATGATCTCGATGGTCTGGCCCGACATGGTGGTGACGATGTCGCCCGGGCGCTGGGCATTGCCGTCGGGCATGTTCTCCACGAGGCCGATGGCGCCGACCACGTTGGCCCTGGCCTTGCGGCTCGCCAGCGCATGCATGAGGCCGACCACGCAGGCCGCGCCCGCCATGTCGCCCTTCATGTCCTCCATGCCGCCGCCGGGCTTGATCGAGATGCCGCCGGAATCGAACACCACGCCCTTGCCGATGAAGGCGATGGGCTGGTCGCCGGCCTTGCCGCCGTTCAAGCGCATGATCGCCACCCGGCTGCCGCGGACCGAGCCCTGGCCGACGCCGAGCAACGCCCGCATGCCGAGCTTCTGCATGGCCTTCTCGTCGAGGATCTCAACCTCGACGCCGAGCTTGGTCAGGGCCTCGGCCCGGGCGGCGAACTCCTTCGGCCCGAGGACGTTCGGGGGCTCGTTCACGAGATCGCGGGCGATGATGACGCCGGCAGCCACCCCCTCTCGAGCCTTCTGGGCCTTCTTCACGGCCGCCGGGTCGGCGACGCTGAAGGAGAGCTTGGCGGCGCCGTTCGGCTTGGACTCGTCCTTCTTGGTCTTGTAGCGGTCGAAGCTGTAGCGGCGCAGATGGACGCCCAATACCATGTCGGCCACTGCATCCGGCGTCACCTCGATGCCCGGCAGGTCGAGCACGGCCGTCGCGCTCTTGCCCGCCGCCTTCCCGGCCACGAGGCCGCCGAGCTGGGCCCAGTCCATGGAGGCCCGGTCCTTCTCGCCGCCGACGCCGATGACCACCAGCCGGTCCGCGTCCACCACGGTCGGCGCCGGGATCGTCAGGGATGTCTTGGCCTTGCCCTTGAAGCTCTCCGCCGCCGCGGCTCTGGCGATGAGGTCGACGGCTTTCGGCCCGATCTGCACGGCGACGGCCGGTGTCGGCTTGAGATTTTCGTCGACGAAGACGATCAGATCGCCCGTCCCGACCGTACCATGGGGCTGGAAATCGATCTTGAAGCTGTCGGCCATGAAACCCTCGTGTTGGTGACCTTGAGGCCGGCCTCGAAGCCGGCTGCGACTTGGTGACATACAGCATATAGGGCACGGGATCACGGGGGCCCTTGCCTTGAAAGAAGCGCAATCCCAAGCTGTTGGGTGGGGCCGAACCTTGCCTGGCAACAGGCGACAATGTACCCAGGGGCCTCAACGCCCCGGGGCGAAGGCTCTCATGACTCTTCTCGAACGCTACATCCTGAAAATCTCCTTTTCGGCCTTCGTGGCGTGCCTCCTCGCCCTGACGGGCGTGATCTGGATCACGCAGGCCCTGCGCGAGCTCGACCTTCTCACGGGCAAGGGCCAGACGATCTTCATCTTCTTCACCATGACGGGGCTGTCCCTGCCGGCGCTGATCAACGTGATCTCGCCCGTCGCCCTATTCCTCGCGACGCTCTACGCCCTGAACAAGCTCAACAGCGACTCGGAGCTCATCGTGATGAGCGCGGCCGGCATGCGGCCGGGGCTGCTGCTCCGCCCCTTCCTCGTGCTGGCCCTCTTCGTGTCCTTCGTGGTCGGGATGATCACGGTCTACGTGATGCCGGCGAGCTTCCAGGAGATGCGGAACCTCGTCACCAAGATCCGGGCCGATTTCGTGGCCACCATGGCCAAGGAAGGCCAGTTCATCACCCTCGACAACGGGATCACGTTCCACTACCGCGAGCGCTCCGGCGATGCGCTCCTCGGCATCTTCATGGAAGACCAGCGGGAGAAGGACAAGGCGATCGTGTACCTCGCCGAGCGGGGCCAGACGGTCGAGAACAACGGGCAGGCCTATCTCGTGCTCGAGAAGGGCAGCGTTCAGCGCAAGGAGCCGAACAGCCGCGATTCCTCGATCGTCGCCTTCGAGCGCTATGCCGTTGACCTTGCGGCCTTCAACCAGGACGGGGACGGCGAAACCATCTACAAGCCGCGCGAGCGGAGCACGACGCAGCTCATGTTCCCCGACAAGTCCGAGTTCCTGTACCAGATCCAGACCGGCCGGTTCCGGGCCGAGCTGCACGAACGGCTCTCGGCGTGGCTCTACCCCCTGGCCATGATGGCGATCGCCTTCGCGGCGCTGGGCGATCCGCGCACGACCCGCCAGGGCCGCGGCCTCGCGATCGCCGGAGCGGTCGTGGCCGTCGTGGTGCTCCGAATCGCAGGCTTTGGCGCCTCCAGCGCGGCGGTGCGGTCGCACGCGGCGGTCCCCATCATCTACGCCGTGCCGGTGGGGGCGATCGTCGTTTCGCTCATGATGGTCCTGCAGAGCGGGGTCATCCGCTCCATCCAGGCGAAGCTGAGAGGCGCCGGCCGCGCGTCGCCCTCTCCCACGCCCAACACGCAGAAGGCTTGAGCATGCTGATCGGCGCTACGCTCGGCTCCTATTTCTCGCGACAGTTCCTGAAGACCATCTTCCTGGTCTTCGCGACGGTCTTCGCCCTGGTCTACACCCTCGACTTCGTGGAGCTCATGCGCCGCGCAGGCGATACGGAGGGAGCGACTGCGCCCCTCATGGCCCAGCTCGCCCTGTTTCGGACCCCGGCCATCGCCGAGCAGGTGATGCCCTTCGCGGTCCTCTTCGGCAGCATGGCGGCCCTGCTGCAGCTCAGCCGCAAGCTCGAGCTCGTCATCGCCCGTGCGGCCGGCATTTCGGCCTGGCAGTTCCTGCAGCCGGGCCTCCTGGTCGCCCTCGTGCTGGGGGTGACGTCGGTGACGATCTACAACCCGGTCTCCGCCTTCCTGAAGCAGCAGGCCTCCGCCCTGGAGACGCGGATCTTCAGCCGCCAGCTCCAGAGCGGCGGCAAGCCCATCTGGATCCGACAGAAGAGCCTCGACGGACAGGCGATCATCAGGGCCGAGGGGGCGGTGAACGATTCGACGACGATCAACGGCGTTACGATCTACTCCTTCGATCCGTCCGGGGCGTTCAGCCAGAGAATCGAGGCCAAGGAGGCGACGCTTCACGAAGGCTTCTGGGAATTGAAGGAGGCCCGTGTCCTCAGCGCCACAGAGGAGCCCCATTCGTACGACCGCTTCATCGTCGCCTCGAGCCTCGAGCCCTCACAAGTTCGACAGAGCTTCATCGATCCCGATGCGGTGCCCTTCTGGAACCTGAAGGAGACGATCCAACGCATGGAGCAGGCTGACATCAACACGACGGCCTATCGCCTTCATTTCGATGTGCTTTTGGCTCGCCCGCTCCTCTTCATCGCCATGGTTTTCGTTGCGGCATCCGTTTCGTTAAGATTCTTTCGATTTGGCGGTGTAGCGATGATGGTTCTGGGTGGCGTCGCGGCCGGCTTCATGCTTTATGTCGCGACGGAGCTTATGGCGGAGCTTGGGGCGGCGGGCATCATCAGCTCGGTTGTCGCCGCCTGGTTCCCTGCTGTAGTAGGCAGTCTGTTAGGAACACTAGCCCTATTGTACCAAGAGGACGGCTGACAGTCCTCAGGTTCGAGGGCGTGGTAGGGGAGCAGGTATGGAGCGGGTGAAGACAACGATCGCAACGTCTGCGGTCGCGATGGCACTTTTCTGTGCTGTCGGGTCGACCCCTGTGGCTGCCCAATCCCTCAACGAGAGGCTGAGCGCCAAGGCCCAGTCCGGCGCCGGACAGGATCGCCTGCTCGTCGACGCCAAGGAAATCATCTACAACAACGACAACAACACGATCGCGGCCGCCGGCGACGTGCAGATGAACTACCAGGGCCGGACGCTGCAGGCCGACAAGGTCACCTACGACCGCAACACCGGCCGCGTCTTCGCCGAGGGCAATGCCCGCCTCACCGATTCGACAGGCGCCGTCATCACCGGCGACCGCTTCGAGCTGACGGACGACTTCAAGAACGGCTTCATCGATTCGCTGCGCGTGGTGCAGACCACGGTCGAGAACGGCCAGACCGTCACGACCCGCTTCTCCTCCCCCCGAGCCGAACGGGCAGAGGGCGAGACGACGACTTTCGCGCGCGGCACCTACACGGCCTGCGAGCCCTGCAAGGACAATCCGGAAAAGCCGCCGCTCTGGCAGGTCAGGGCCGCCAAGATCATCCACAACGACAGCGAGCAGACGATCTACTACGAGGATGCGAGCCTCGAGCTGTTCGGGCTGCCGATCGCCTATCTGCCGTATTTCTGGACGCCCGATCCGACGGTGAAGCGCAAGACCGGCTTCCTGGCGCCTCGCTACGTCTATTCCAGTCCCCTGGGCGTCGGCGCCTCGATCCCGTTCTTCTGGGCGATCGCCCCCAACTACGACCTGACGCTCACGCCGACCGTCCTGAGCCGGCAGGGTCTCCTCGGCGAGGTCGAGTGGCGTCACCGCCTCGAGAATGGCGCTTACAACATCCGCGCGGCGGGCATTTCGCAGCTCGATCCCGACGCCTTCCTCGACAGCCCCTATGGGCCTGGCGACCGCGAGTTCCGCGGCTCGCTCGAGTCTACGGGTCTGTTCTACATCAACAAGAACTGGAAATGGGGCTGGGACGTCGCCCTCGTTTCCGACAAGTGGTTCCTGCAGAACTACCGCATCCGCAGCGAGAGCCTGAGCTCAATCTACCTGAAGGAATCGATCTCGTCCCTGTACCTCCGGGGCCAGGGCGACCGCTCGTTCTTCGACGTGCGCGGGTATTACTTCCAGGGCCTCTCCTCGAGCGATTGGCAGAAGCAACAGCCCGTCGTCGCGCCCGTCCTGGACTACAACAAGCGCATCACGCCACCGGTCGTCGGCGGCGAGTTCGCGATCGACGTGAACGTGACGAGCCTCTCCCGCGAGGCCGCGCAGTTCAACGAGATCCCGAAGCAGCACACCTACCTCTTCGGCCTCTACGAGACCTGCGCCGTCTTCCAGCGCGGCTCGTGCCTGGTGCGCGGCATCAGCGGTTCTACGTCCCGGGCCTCGGTCCAGGCATCCTGGCGGCGCGAATTCATCGACCCCATCGGACAGGTCTGGACGCCCTTCGCCTATCTGCGGGCCGACCAGTTCTGGATCGCTCCGGACTTCAACGGCTACCAAAACATCGAGCTCGCCAACTTCATCGGCGGAGACGACGACTACCTGTTCCGGGCGATGCCGGCCATCGGCCTGGAGTACCGGTTCCCGTTCGTGGCGGATCTCGGCACGTCCGGCACGCAGATCATCGAGCCGATCGCCCAGATCATCGCCCGTCCGAACGAGACCCGGATCGGCCATCTGCCGAACGAGGACGCGCAGAGCCTCGTGTTCGACGACACGTCCCTGTTCGACTGGGACAAGTTCTCGGGCTACGACCGCGCCGAAGGCGGCGTGCGCGCCAATGTGGGCATCCAGTACACGGTGACGGGCGCAGACGGCTTCTATGCCAATGCCTTGTTCGGCCAGTCCTATCAGGTGGCGGGCCGCAACTCGTTCCGCCAGGGCGACCTCGCGAATGTGGGCCTCGATTCCGGGCTCGACTCGCGCGCTTCCGATTACGTGGGCCGCTTCCAGATCAAGCCGAACGCGAACTTCTCCTTCGTGACCCGCGCACGGTTCGACCAGGAGGATTTCGGCGTCAACCGTTTCGAGGCCGGCTTCTCGGCGAACTTCGCGCCCTACCTGCCGATCTCCGGGTCGCTGACCTATGCCCGCTACGCCGCGCAGCCTGAGATCGGCTTCGACCAGCGCCGTGAAGGCCTCTTGGCTGCCGCCCGTTGGAACGTGACGCCGAACTGGTACGTGTCGGGCTCGGTTCTGCTCGACCTCGACCGCTACCTGATCGCCCGCGATCTCTATGCCGTTCAATATGCGGCCAACCCGACCACGGCCGTCTATAATCGCGGCGACTCCCCTTATGTCAGCTCGATGAGCGTCGGCCTCGGCTATATCGACGAGTGCACCACCTTCTCGGTCAACTACTCCGTGTCGCCACGCGATACCGCTGTCACCTCGGGCGAGAAGGACCGCAACCACACGGTTCTGCTTCGTCTCGAACTGCGGACCCTCGGCGAGGTCACGTTCAACCAGAGGCTTGGTAGCGCCTCGGGCGAAGAAGGCGTCGCAGCCCAGTGATAGCGCCCGGTCGGAACCTGCTGGTCGTCACCCAAGGTGACCCTGCGGGAATTGGCCCGGAACTGATCCTGAGAGCCTGGCTCCAGCGTCGCGAACGGGCCCTCCCCGCCTTCGCGGTCCTGGCGGATCCCGATCATCTCGGCCGGGTGGCCCGAGGGCTCGGCTGGACCGTTCCGATCTCACAGGTCGAGGTTTCGAAGGCCGCCGACACCTTCGATGCGGCTTTGCCGGTCATCCCGCTCACCCATGCGGTCTCCGCGGAGCCCGGCCGACCGGATCCCGCCTATGCGGCCTCCGTCATCGAGGCGATCGAGACGGCGGTGCGGCTCGTCCGCTCGGGCGCGGCCTCCGCGCTGGTGACGAATCCCATCGCTAAGCACGTGCTCTACGATGCAGGCTTCCGCCATCCGGGCCACACGGAATTCCTGGCGGCTCTCGCGGCCGCTCCCGGCGAGGCGGCGCCCCATCCGGTCATGATGCTGTGGAGCGAGTCCCTCGCGGTCGTGCCGGTCACCGTCCACATCCCGCTCGCGTCGGTTCCGTCGGCGCTCACGGCGGAGCTGATCGTCGAAACCGGCCGCATCGTGGCGCGGGAACTGCGCGGGCGCTTCGGCCTTTCCCATCCGCGCCTTGCCGTGGCGGGGCTCAATCCCCATGCCGGGGAGAACGGGGCCATGGGAGCCGAGGACAACGCCATCATCGCGCCGGCGATCGAAATCCTGAGGCAGGACGGCATCAAGGTGTCGGGGCCGCTGCCGGCCGACACCATGTTCCACGCCCGCGCCCGGAGCCGATACGACGCGGCGCTCGCCATGTATCACGACCAGGCTCTGATCCCGATCAAGACGATCGCGTTCGACGAGGCCGTGAACGTGACCCTGGGCCTGCCCTTCGTGCGCACCTCGCCCGACCACGGCACAGCCTTCGACATTGCCGGCAAGGGCATCGCCCGGCCCGACAGCCTGATAGCCGCGATCAAGCTCGCGGCGCGGCTCGGCGCGGGAAGCCCCGCGCCATGAGCCAGATCGACGATCTGCCGCCCCTGCGCGACGTCGTTCGCACCCATGGCCTGATGGCCAAGAAGTCGCTCGGCCAGAACTTCCTGTTCGACCTCAACCTCACGAGCCGCATCGCCCGCTCCGCCGGGCCGCTGGAGGATGCGACCGTCATCGAGGTCGGGCCGGGACCCGGAGGGTTGACCCGCGCGATCCTGGCGGCGGGCGCGAAGCGCCTCATCGCCATCGAGCGGGATTCCCGCTGCCTGCCGGCTCTGGCGGAGATCTCCGCCCGTTACCCCGGCCGGCTGGAGGTGATCGAGGCCGATGCGCTCGAATTCGATCCGCGGCCGCTGGTGGGAGACGGGCTGGTGCGGATCATCTCCAACCTGCCTTACAATGTCGGCACGGCCTTGCTGACCGGATGGCTGACCACCGAGAAATGGCCGCCCTGGTGGTCGTCCCTCACCCTCATGTTCCAGCGTGAAGTGGCCGAGCGGATCGTCGCCGACGAGAGCGACCCGAAGGATTACGGCCGCCTTGGCGTCCTCTGCGGCTGGCGGACGGAGGCGCGCATCCTCTTCGACGTGCCGCCCTCGGCCTTCGTACCGCCGCCGAAGATCACGTCGAGCATCGTCCACCTCACGCCGCGTGAGAACCCTCTGCCCTGCCGCATCGGGGCGCTCGAAGCCGTCACGCGCGCGGCTTTCGGCCAGCGCCGTAAGATGCTGCGCCAGAGCCTGAAGTCGATCACGCCGGACCCGTCAGCCGTCATCGCAGCAGCCGGCCTCGAGGAGACGATCCGGGCCGAGAACGTGCCGGTGGAGGGCTACGTCGCTCTTGCGAATGCCCTCGATGCCGCCCGTGGACGGTCGGACTAGGAGCTTCGAGCGGCACTCCGGCCTTTTCGAGAAACGTTAATCCCGTCCGCTATATGCACGGTCTGATGCCGCCGATGGCTGCCTGGGGAGAACCGCGAATGTCAGGGAAACGCAAGAGGATCGGGCTACTGTTCGGCGGCCGCTCCGCCGAACACGAGGTGTCCCGGATGTCGGCGGTGAACATCCTCCGCGCCCTCGATCCCGACCGCTACGATGTCGTGCCGATCGGCATCGGCCGCGACGGCCGATGGGTTCTCTGCGACGGCGGCAACGGCGCCGGCAGGGGCGCCCGATCTCTCGACATTCCGGACAGCGCTCCTCCGGTGGCCCTGCTGCCGGGAGGCGGCGGCGAGATGATCGTTCTCGGGGGCGCTTCAGGCCCCGAAGCCATTCGGCTCGATGCCGTGGTGCCCGTGCTCCACGGACCCAACGGCGAAGACGGGACGATCCAGGGTTTGTTGGAGCTGGCCAACATCCCTTATGTCGGCTCCGGCGTGATGGGCTCCGCCGCCGGCATGGACAAGGACGTCGCCAAGCGGCTCCTGCGGGACGCGGGCCTGCCGGTGGTGCCGTTCCTGACCCTTACGCTCGGCCGGCGCGTGGACTACCGCACAGCGTCGGAGGCGCTCGGGACGCTGGAGCTCTTCGTGAAGCCTGCCAATATGGGATCGTCCGTGGGCGTGTCCCGTGCCGGATCGGCCGCGGAGTTCGACCGGGCCTGCGAGGTCGCCTTCCGCTATGACGCGAAGGTCCTCGTGGAGCGGAGCGTGACGGGAGCCCGCGAGATCGAGTGCTCGGTCCTCGAGGACGCCGCCGGCGAGGTCCGGGCCTCTCCTTTAGGCGAGATCGTCCCGGCCACGAGCCACGGCTTCTACAGCTATGACGCCAAGTACATCGATGCGGACGGCGCGTTGCTGCGCATTCCGGCCGATCTTGCGACGGATCTCGCTCGCCGCATCCAGGACCTCGCGGTCGAGACCTTCCGCGTGCTGACCTGCGAAGGCATGGCCCGCGTCGACTTCTTCGTCGACCCGACGCAGGAGCAGGGCCTCTACGTGAACGAGGTGAACACCCTGCCGGGCTTCACGGCGATCAGCATGTATCCCAAGCTCTGGGAGGCCGGCGGCCTGTCGCAGGAGGAGCTGATGGATGTGCTGATCCAGCACGCCGTCGCCCGTCATGAACGACGCAACACGCTGGCGCTCGTCTAGAGTGGGCGGTCCTTACGTGACCGCTTCTCCTAGCAATCCGTCGATGAAGCTTTCGAGCTCCACCTGGCGCTCGCGGCGCAGGCGCTCGGCTGCGAGGATCGCCTTCAGGTCCCCGTAGGTGCGATCGAGGTCGTCGTTGATAAGCACGTAGTCGTACGCGCCCCACTGGGCGATCTCGTCGCGGGCGTTGCGCAGGCGCCGGGCGATGACCTCGGGCGTGTCCTCGGCGCGGCGCTCCAGGCGCGCCTTCAGCTCCGCCATGGAGGGCGGCAGGATGAAGACGCTCACCACGTCGGAGCGCATCTTCTCGACGATCTGCTTCGTGCCCTGCCAGTCGATGTCGAACATCATGTCCTCGCCGCGGGCGAGGGCCTGCTCCACGGGCTTGCGCGGGGTGCCGTAGTAGTTGCCGTGGACCTGCGCCCATTCGAGCAGGTCGCCGCGGTCGCGCTGCTCCTCGAAATCGGCGACGTTCTCCATGAAATTGTAGTGGACGCCGTTGATCTCCGACGGCCGCTTGTGCCGCGTCGTCACGGAGATCGATAGCCGGATCCCACGGTCCTCACGCACGAGGTTGCGCGTCAGCGTCGACTTGCCGGCCCCGGAGGGCGACGAGAGGATCAGCAGAAGACCGCGCCGCTTCAGTTGCACCACACCCGAACTCCCTTGCTACTCGACGTTCTGAACCTGCTCGCGGAACTGTTCGATCACGGCCTTGAGGTCAAGCCCGATCCGCGACAGCGAGACGTCGTTGGCCTTGGCGCAGAGGGTGTTCGCCTCGCGGCCGAATTCCTGGGCCAGGAAGTCGAGGCGGCGGCCGACCGAGCCGCCCTCCTGCAGCAGGCCGCGCGCGGCGTCCACATGGGCCCGCAGCCGGTCGAGCTCCTCGCGGATGTCAGCGCGGGCGGCGATGAGCACGGCCTCCTGGTGCAGGCGCGCCGGATCGAGGGCGCCCTTGCCTTCGAGAAGCTGCTCGATCTGAGCCTCCAGACGCGCCCGGATCGCTTCGGGACGGCGGGCGGGCGACGCGTCGGCCTCGTCGACGAGCCGCGCAATCGTGTCGAGATGCTGGCTCAGCACCCCGGACAGGGCCTGGCCCTCGGCCCGGCGGGCGGCCTTCAGCTGCTCGATCAGCGAGCCGACAGCGCTCTTGAGGTCGCCGGCCAGGGCCTCGTCCTGGCTCGGATCGGACGTGCCCTCGTCCAGCTCCACCACGCCGCGGACGGCGAGCAGCCCGTCGAGGGAGGCCGGCTGGACGTTGGGCGGGAGCGAGAGGCTGCCGACCGCCGCGAGCAGCGAATGCAGGACGTCCTGGTTCACGCGCAGCTTCGGCGTCGAGGAGGTCCGGCTGAGGGCGAGGGTCAGTTGCCCCTGCCCGCGGGTGAGCGCCTTCAGGATCTGGTTACGGGCATCCTCGCCGACGGCGTCGAGGCCGGAGGGGGTGCGCACGCGGATCTCGAGGCCACGGCCGTTGACCGTCTTGATCTCCCAGGCCCACTGATAGGCCCCCGTGACGCCGGCTTCGCGGGCGAAGCCGGTCATGCTCGCAATGGACATGCGCTTGAACCTCGGGCGTTTTCAAAAGTCGGCGCGACCATAATGCGCGCATGCCTGCGCCACAAGCAGCGATGCCTTTGCGCATCGTGCGAACCCGCAGGGCTACGCTAGTGAAAAATGGATCCCACTTTTGGGTCCGATGCTCTAGGGCTGGCTCAGCACAGGAACGTTCTTCGGCGAGTTGAGGTCGTAGGTCTTGTTCTTGAGCGGGTCCTTGTCGGTGCCCTCGCTCGCGTCGAAGCCCCGTGCGCGGCCCTGGCGGCCGCCGCGCGCCACGTCCGCCGAACCGCGAAGCTCGGGCGCAAGGCCGCCGGAGGTTCCGGGCGCAACGGCAGGGTCCCCGTCCGGATCGAACCGGTCGACGGAATCGGCCGGCGGCGTGTCGGTCGTGGCGCGGGTCTTCTCGAACTGGCGCCAGCGGGCGACGTTGCGCTGGTGCTGCTCGTAGGTTTCGGCGAAGGCGTGCCCGCCGGAGCCGTCGGCCACGAAGTAGAGGT